>CAKXBD010000001.1:0-7613 GCA_934871445.1 uncultured bacterium
TTTCTGCGTCTTTACCTTGGGACAATGCCGATTTTCCACCGATTTGCCCTTTTCCACAATGACGATCTTTTTCTTGCTGTCCTTTCTCAGCATTTCGATCGCCGTAAAAATTCCCGCGGGGCCGGCCCCCACGATTACCACGTCCGCTTTCATGATCACCATGACCTCCTGTCATAAATTCGTCCGAAAATGTCCGTCGAGCGTCCCAATGTCGTCTGTAACCGAATATTTTCAGACTTTTTTGCTTCCGCATAAAAAAACCGCCGACGATATATCCCCGACGATTTTCGTCGGTCAACCGAATCGGCGGTTGCAAACGCTCTCTTGAAGCGAAATTTTCCGTTTTTATCGCCTTTTCGGCACACGGAATATTATACCACGAGTTTTTTGTTCTGTCAAGTCAAAAATCCGATTTTTCCGAAACGCTTTTTTCGTCCGCTTCCGCGCGCAAAACGGGGGCATTTTTTTTCTGAGACCGAAGAATTTCCTGTTTCTCGTTATGGCGGAACAAAATTTTGAGCTTATAAAAATTATATCTCAAAATAAAGACGGACGGCAGATTCAAAAGCGCGTTCACGATTGCGACGGGAAGGCCGAAACACAGCCAATATTTGAGCGGCATACAGAAAATGATAAAAAAGCCGACAAATATACAGACGAAGTGAATGACTTCTCCGTAACACGCTTCCAGCATGTAGCGTTTCAGATATTCATTGTTTTTGGGGTCCGCGATTTTATTTTTTCGGAAAGAGGTAAATTGTCCGAGTTCGGGAATTTTATCCTTCCATTTCCGAATTTTCAGAGTCTCGTAAAATTTCTTTTCCCTTGCGGAAACCTGAAAAATCTTTTTATCGTGAGAGAACCATTTCGCGGGCATGCGGCGAATGAGAAACGCAAATAATCCGTCTACGGCGATTGCCAGAACGACGTTTAAGGATACTCCGCCAAGCGCGAACCAGAATCCGAAGCCGAAATGCGGCGCCGCAAAAATCAGATCCGCCGCCGTCAGCAGGGCCATTCCCACAAAGATGATCGAAAGGTATAAAATCATTTTTCCTCAGCCTCCCCGTCGCCGTAGTCGAGCGGGATTTTGTATACTTCCTCGTACTTCGCTTTGCAAAGCGCGTAATTTTGCTCCTTCATGCGCTCGGTGCTCTCTTTCTCGGAGAGCGTTTTATCCGGATAAATGGGCTCCATGATATGCAGGGAATAAATTTGCAGGGGATAGCCGTCCCCGTCGAGCTTTTCCGAATCCCGCATCGTAATGAACATAGGCACGACGGGTACGTTCGCGCGGAAAGCCATTTTGAAGGCCCCGATCTTCAAGGGACGGGGTTTTCTGTAATTCCACCACATGCCCTGTTCGGGATAAATGAGAATGGATTCTCCGCGCTTTAACAGCGTATTTGCCGCGGAGAGAAAATTGATCATCGTGCGGGGATGACTAGATAAAGGAAGCGTGTCGCAGTGACGGAACAAAAATCCGTACAGTCCCGGGAAGGAAGTAAAGTTTCCCTCCCGAATTACTTTATACAGCTTTTTCTTGGGCAGATCCTTCCGAATCGCATTGAAAAGAATATAGTTATCATAGGCGGAAAAATGATTGCAGGTAATTACGGCGCCGCCGCCGAGGGCAGAAAGATGCTCTTTTCCCTCGACGGCTTCCGTTACAATGATTCCCTTTTTGACGAGTTTTGAAAAATATCCGTCCCCTACCGCGTTCGCGATGAGGCGGAGCAGTTTATTTTTCGGTTTTTTGGTGAGATAATCCACTTTATCGGGCAAGAGCGTGACGGTGGGCGGATCGTTTTCTACGTCCTCGTCAAACCTCCTCTGCCGCTCAAAAAGAGCAATCCGCTCCAATACTTCCCGCCTGTCGGGAGATACGTTTGTCAAATCCATGGCTATACCCTTTTACTTCGTTAAATTATGCGGCGGCCGAAAGAATCGACCGCCCAAAAATCGGCCGCAGCCGCAAAGTTCTGTCCTTTCCCGCCGCTTATTTTACGTTGCCGAACATTTTTCCGTAGGTCTTGAAATATCCGTCCGGGCGCTCGATTTCGCTCATCGCAAGGGCCTTCAACCCCGCTTCGCAATCGACGTCCTTCTGTCTGTCCGCAAAGGAAAATCGATCGTAAATATCCCTGATGATCCCGTAAAATTCTGTCCGCTTCGCGTATTCCCAGAAATATTCTTGATAGGGAATGTCGGGATAGTGCCAAGGCTTCCAAGTCATGCCGTAATGCACGATACGGAGCTCCTCCCTCGAAAGTTTATCCTTCGACACGGGGAATTTGTTCCAAGCGCGCGGCAGGCGGAGCACTCTGTCCTGACAGAGGACATTGAGATAGTCCTCATCCTGAATGACGGTAAATTTATACTTTTTCAAAAGATCCGCGAATTTCTCGTAGAAATTTTCCTCGCGGAAGCTTTTGAGATTCATTAAAATCACGCCCGCGTTGAAGAACATGCTCGGGTCGAGTCCGTCCACTTCGGAAACGTACCTTTTATAGACTTCAAAGCTGTTCACGCCCTCGCAGGGAGCGCCGCCGATCAGATTGCTTCCCAAATCGTAAGAATACAGAGCGCTGATGTCTCCGAGAATGACCGTATCGCAGTCGAGATACAGAGCCTTGTCGTACTGCGGGAACATTCCCGCGATAAAAATGCGGAAATAGGTGGTACAGGTATAGTAATCCCGCATATGGAGGAGAGAAGAAATTTCCTGCAAGCGTTCCGTGACGTCCACGAAAGAAATATCGAAACCGTCCTCCGCAAGGCGCAGAATCCTTTCGGCATAATCTTGTCTGACGCCCGAATGAAGAACATGGATTTTATAGAAAAAATCCTTTGAAGCATTTTCCTTCAACGATTCTATCGTCACGGCAAGAAAGGGCAGATAGTTGTCGTCCGTCGCAAAAAACAGCGGGACGATTTTCCGCTCCTCTTTTGCAACCGAAGCGGCCTTTCCCTTTGCGGATTTTCCCTCTTCCGTCTTTGCTATCGTATAAATATAGGAATCCGCTTCATTCCACCCCGACCGTCCGGGCTTTCTCAAACCGCTTTCCGCTTCTTCCGCTGTATTCATTAACATTTCATTCATAATGCCGTTCTCCTTACTTTTTTGATGTAATTTTTTGCATCGACCAATTCTTAATTTTTTTGTTTTATCGGCTTTGATATTATTTTATCCCCTTTCGGACAAAATTTCAACCTATTCAGTTTCTTTCTCTCTCTACTTACATTTTCCTCCATTCTACCCGAATTCACCCTTTATCTACCCTTCCTTTCCGTACGATATAGCCGAAAAATTCATCTTCTGTCTCCGCAAGTTTTCGTTCCGTCCTGTCGCCCATCGGAAATAAAAAGCGCCGTTTTTTGGAAAAAACAGAAGGAATTTCACCGAAAACAATCAATTTTGTCCTTTTTTTCTTTCTTTTGTAAAAATCCGAAAATACGTCTTTGAACACTATCCGTCTCTTTTCAAATCCTCGGCCCTTCCTCCTTAAATTACCGTTCGGTAGATTAAAAAGCCAAATTCTACCCTGAGTAGAGTCGAATTTTTCGCCTTTCTACTGTCAGTATAGTTATCTTAACCTATTTTATTGATTTTGTCAATGATTTTATGAGTCTTTTGAGAGTTTGTCACCTTGCAATATTACATTTATAAAAATTTATCTATGGCAAAAAATATATCCGCCAAAAACGGGAAAAATTCTACTGTCCGTAGAGATCAGCTCCGATTTCCGACGTAAAACGATTTTTCTAAAATCGCTCGGAGACCGTTACATTCGTATGATTTTCGTGGCGACGTTACGGAGAAAGGCGGAATCGTGCTCCACAAAGAGCAGAGAGGGACGAAAGGCGAGAATGAGCTCCTCTATCTGCTCGCGGGAAATGACGTCGATATAATTGAGCGGTTCGTCCCAAATATACAGGTGCGCGCTTTCGCAAAGGCTTCGAGCGAGCGCCGCTTTCTTTTTCTGTCCCGCGCTCATGGCCGACAAATCGGTCGAGAAATCCTTTTTTCGGAAGCCCAATTTATCCAGAACGGCCTTAAACAGGCTTTCCTCTATTCCATATTGACGGGCGTATTCGCCGAGCGAACCCGAAAGGGAATCCGTATTTTGCGGGACATAAGAAATTTTTAGCCGCGGGGACAGGAGAATCGTCCCCGAAAATTCCGCTCGGCCTAAAATCGCCCGAAAAACCGAGGATTTTCCGTAGCCGTTTTTCCCATTCAACGCAATCCTGTCCCCCTGAAAGACGGAAAAAGAGACACCTTTGCACGCCTCGACCGATCCGTAGCGGACGGTCAGCTCTTTGATTTCGAGCAAACGTTCCGAAAAAAATGCGAGAGGACGGATTTTCAGACTTTCCGCCTCCTCCGCATTTTTTAGGAGCGCGGACTTTTCCTCTATCGCGCGCTCTTTATGGGCCTCGATGACCTTGGAAGTTTTCATCATCTTGGCCGCCTTATGCCCGACATAACCGCGATCCACCCGCAGCCCCGAGTTTCGGGTGTTGTATTTTCCCGCTTCCGTTTTGTTCGACCACTCCGCCGTTCGGCGGGCGGAATCCTTTAATCTCCCGATCTCCTTTTTCAGCTTTTCGTCGCAGCTTCTTTCAAACGCTTCCGTGCGGCGGGTATTCTCATACCATGAGGAAAAATTTCCCGCCTGAACTTCGATGTCCGTCCGATTCAGGGACAGGATATGGTCCGCACAGGAGTCCAGCAGATCTCTGTCGTGGGAGACCAGCAAAAAGCTCTCCTTCTTCCGAAGATACTCCGCCACGCAAATTTTAGACGGCAGATCGAGATGATTGGTCGGCTCGTCTATCAGAAGGAAATTTCCCTCCCGTAAAAACATCGCCGCCAACAGCGCCTTGGTCTGTTCTCCGCCCGAAAGGGAGGAAAACGGCCGATACAGCGCCGAATCGGAAACGCCCAAAAGGGACAACTCTCTGATGATCCGCCATTCTTCCGCGCCGCTCAACGCCGACAGGACGTCGATCGTCAACGTCTCGCCGTCGGGCAGGGGGCAAGGGAAATAATCTACTCCCGAGGGTCGGGAAATCGTCCCCGAATACTCGCCCTCGAATTCGCCGTTCAACAGTTTGAGCAGAGTGGTTTTTCCCCGCCCGTTCCTGCCGATAAGCCCCGTTTTCCAGCGGGTATCCAATGAAAAAGATACGTTTTCAAAGACGTTTTCCCCGCTTCCGGGATAACAAAACGTCAAATTTGTAATTTGAATGTTCATGAATCAACCTCCTTCGGTCAAAAATAAAGCCGCAAGAAAGAGAATCTTTCCTGCGGTCTTTTATATTCCGTCCAAAGGCGGATTTCAAGGACAAACTATATTCGCTTTCTTGCTTTTACGGCAGAATCCCGCCCCGAAGCGCTCCGCTCCGCGGTAAATCCCGCCCGTATGAAATTTCAGCAAGAAATCGTATACACTCCTTTCCCTCCGACATGATTTTCTCTATTGTAACAGAAAAAGCGCTCCCTGTCAAGAGTTTTTTCCTATGCGCCGAGCTTTTTTGACAATGCTCTAAGCCGAATCAAAATTTTTTCCGCGGCGAGTTCCTCTTCCTCTAACACCGAGCGAAGCCGTTCCTCCAATCGTGCGGATACGGCGAGACATTCCTGCGCTTCTTCCGAAAAATCCGTCTCCCCGCGCCTATGGGCGGCGAGTGCGCCGTCTATGAGCTCGAACAGGCTCTCGTGGCAGATTACCCGTCCCGCGCCCCATTGCAGCCGCGCGGGGGGCTGTTCGAGCACGTACTGCGTAAAATAAGTGAATACCGCCTTTTCAAATCCGAAAGCGTATCGGTTATTGTCTATCGCATAGAGCTCCGACAGGGCGCGGGAAGCCTTTCCCTCCCCGAACAATTCCGACGCGCGCTGTAAACGGCGGATATTCTCCTTAAAAATCTCATGGGGGAATTTTACTTCGTCGTCCCAATTCAACCGCACGAACGAATCCTCGCACAAGCGGAAAATTTCCAGAAGCTCTGAGGATAATCCGTTCGCTTTTGCGCACTCCCCTTCGCCGAGATTTTGAATTTTTTCGTAAATTCCCGTCCCGACCTCCTCGGCTTTTGCAAACAGCTCGCGCAAATCGTCCGCCTCGCCCTTCCTTAGGGACTCCTTCAAGGCCTTGAACCGCGCGGAAAAATCGAGCGGGGGCAGCGTCCGAACATCCAGCGCGACGGCGAGACAGCCGTACAGGACGTGATGAAAACGATATACGTCCTCGTCATAATTTTCGTCGTTGTCGAACTGAGAATGATACGTGGTGGTCATAAACTCCGAATCGGAAAAATCGTTGACGGAGGACGGGATTCCCGAAACGGCCAAAGTAAAATCGTCCGACCAAGTCTCCACGGGGGAGAACACGCGCACGCCCTCGGGAAACACGTCTCTTTCGAGCGGAAACTCCTTCATGCTCTCTCGAAAGAAACGATTGTACTCATAGACGCAGTGAACGGCGTCGTATTCCCCGTAGCGGCAGGCGGGAAGCTCAAAATTCAAAGCGGCCCGAGTCGTGCCCCGCCATTCGGGCCGAGCGCGGAAAAGCTGCGCATAGGCTCCGCTCGACCAATCGTATTTGGAATTGACCACGCCCCATTCCTCCGCCGCAAAAGCGCAAAATCGCAGGGTATGTTCGGGGCGATAGCCCGTCTTTTTTAATGTGCGGGCGATAGAGAGCATCATCGCTATCGCGGAATTATCGTCCTGAAAGCCCGAAAAATAGGAATCGAAATGCGCGGAAAGGAGCACTGCGGAAGCCTTGTCTTTGCCTTCGATTTCGCCCCAGACGTTATAGGTCGTTCCGTTTCTCCAAACCTCGGATTTCGCGTCGAATACGACGCGGGCTTCGCCGTTTTGCGCGATCTCCCATTTGAGCAGTTCCGCGTCGCGGCGGGAAATGGAGAACGCGGGCGCGTAATCGGGACCGCCGATGTCCTGCGCGTTGAGCGCTATGTCGCTGATTTCTCCGTAACCGCCGCTCTGTATTGCGATAAACGCCGCCGCGCCCTTTAAGTACGCCTGATAGACGGGATAGCTGATCCACCATTCGTTGCGCTGATCGATGTCCGCGAGGACGAGCTTATCCGTGACGTCTTTGCCCTCATAATCCTTTGCGCGGCCCTTCCCGACATAGACGACGGAAAATTCCCGTTCGCCCTCGGTATCGAAATTCGTCTGATAGGCGCCGAGCGTAAAGAGGTGCTTCTCGCCCCGCCCGTCCGTAAACCGCATGTCCGCCCGCGTGAACTCCCAACCGTCCACGGAAATCCTGTCCTTCGTCACGTTCGTCAATCCGATTTTCCGCATCTCTTCCGCTATGAGTTCTGCCGTGGCAAGCTCTGCGTCCGAACAGGCCGTGCGATATCCCAGCTTCGGATTGCTCGCATTTTCTTCCATCTTCTTCGCAAATCTATAAGAATACCCGCAGTCCACTCCGGCCGCAAATTCTTCGTAAACCTTCCTGTTCAATCCTCTGCCTCCTTTTTTCATGCTCTTTGCTTCTCCGCCGAAATGCCGCGGAGAAGCAAGCCGCCTATATTATACAACAAAAATCCCGCCGAAACAATCGTCCGACGGG
>CAKXBD010000001.1:7623-16058 GCA_934871445.1 uncultured bacterium
TACGCTCTTTGTTGCGGGCGAGGGCCTTTGCTCCGAGAGCCGCTTCTCGTATACTTTGTCTATCCAATCCCTTAAACGGTCACATTCCCGCTCGTCCAGCTCCGATATTTTTTTGCCCGTCATCTTGACGACCACTTCTTCGAGCTGTTCTTCCGTATACCCGATTTTTTCCCAATCTTCCGCCTTTAACGAACAGCCGATACAGCCCTTATCCTCCGTTCGACCCTTCCCTGTCTCCCTCGGATAGGAAAATACCGTCTTTCCCCGTTCGTCCACGACGACGAGGCGGCGGATTCTCCGAGCCTTATCGTACTCCACTTCCGCGACGTCGTATTTCGCATACGGATTAGCGGGGCGATACCCCGTTCCGTTCTTCTGCGTAGGTACGTTCAAAAAAATGAACGGAGCGGTATACAGCTCCCGCCCGATTCCCCATTTTACGCCCGCGCGCTTGAACGCGTCGGAGGCTTCCCCCTTCTTTTCGTTTCCCGCGTCCTCGCGGCTCTCCACGCCGCAGTCCCATTTCCACACGAACGGTTCGTTCGGAGCGGAACGTATCCCGATCCCGCAATAGAGATTGCCGTGGATCTCTTTGTAGTCGTCTGCCCAATTTTCCGCGCCCACCGTTTCGTCGAGTATGTCCATATCTACCCGCGAGGTTTTATAGACGAGCGCCACCACGCCCTTTTCCGTCGCTTGTTTGATTTTGATTTCGATTTCTTCCGCCTTCAACAGCCTGAATTTTTTCTCCATAGATACAGAATGGGCGTTTTTCGGGAAGAATATGCCTCGTCCGACAAAAACGAGACGGGCGCGAAGATATTATCGGGACGGAGGACAAAGACTGCGGCGAAAAAAGAAACGGCTTTGTCCGCAAGAACAAAGCCGTTCCCTTTATATAAACTCATACCCTCTCAACGGATAAGCGATATTATGCGGCGGCAAAATCGTACTCGACGACCTGTTCCTCGTCTACCTGCCACCATTCGAGAATATATATCATCAACTCCTTGGGAACATATAACACGATATTTTCGGCGACTCGCCCTTCCCATTCGTAATCCTTTCCCGAATTGAGATACACCTCGATCGTCTGTGTCGGCCCCGAAAAGGCAGTAAAGGAAATGCGGCCCTCGGAAGCGGAAATCTCCACTTTTTCCAAGGACGGACAGCTTTCAAAAGCATAGTCCGCCAAAATTACGGTATCGCCTGAAAATTTCACGGCTTTCAACTCGGGACATCTCGAAAAGGCGCCTTCTCCCATTTTCACGCTTCCTTCTATCTCTACTTCTCTGAGCGTGGAACAATTTTTGAACGCCTCGAAACCGATGTTCGCATCCCCGTAGATTTTCAGCGTTTCGAGCCCCGTGCCGTTCTCGAACGCCCCTTCCGCGATTTCCGCGCCGCCTGAAATCGTCAACGCTTTCGGCGCCGCCAGATCGAAATACGGGCTCGAAAATGCCCCCGCCTCTATCGTCGCCCCGCCGGAAATTTCCAAATTTTCAAATTCGGGACAATTGTCAAAGGCGGCTTCCCCGATTTTCGCACCGCCCTGCACCTTTACGGAATGCAGCTTTTCACAATGCGAAAAGGCGCGGTACCTTATATCCGCCCCGGCAGAAAAATGTAACTCCGTAAGGGAAATGTTTCCGTAAAATCCGCAGTTCCCCACCAAAACGCTCTGCGCGGAGGAAAACGAAACGGAAGAAAGATTGCACTCGGCAAATCCGTACACTCCCACCGAAACGAGCGGCTGACTGACGAACAAAGAAAGATTTTCACAGCCGTCAAAAGCATACCACTCGACCGTATCGACGTTAAACAGCTTTGCTTCCGTCAGATTCGGACAATCCTTAAACGCATTTGCGGGGACGGAAGTCAAATATTCGTTTTCTACCTTTTCGACGGCCGTGCCGCTGAACGAGGCTTCTCCGATACTTTGAATAAAGGTAAAATCTATATCGGTCAATTTTCCGCAGCCCGAAAATACGGAACCGCCTATTTCCGTCACCAAACCGAGGTCTATGCGTTCGAGCGCGCTGTTCAAAAAACAGCCGTCGGGGAGAGAAGTAATCGCTTCGCTCTCTATCGTCACGGTTCTGACGGCAGACCCCGAAAAACAGTAAGCGCCTATTCCCTTCACGTTCGAGCCTATCGTAAAGTCCGTAAATCCCGTTCCCGAAAAAGCATGGTTGCCGAGCGAGACGAAGCAATTTTCCTGTTCCAGCCGAATGAGATTTTTACAGTCGGAAAAAGCATATTCGCCGAGCGCGATTCCCGTTTTTGTCGGCGCGATCGTCACGCTTTTCAGATTGCCGCAGTCCGCAAAGGCACGGGAGGCGATCTCCGACAAATCGGTTCCGATTTCGACGCTCGTCAGAGCGTCACATTCCGCAAAAGCGCTTTCGCCTATGCTGTTCAAGCCGTCGGGCAGGACGATTTTCGTCAGATTTTCGCAGCGGTAAAACGCCTTTTTACCGATGGTCTCGACTCCGCTCAGCACCTCGAAGGACAAATTCGCCTTGCGGACGGGATAGGACACGAGCTCTCTGCCGAGATAGAGGACGCCCTCCCTCGCCTCGAAGGCGCAGCCCTCCTCCGTCCGATACAGTGCGCAGTCGAAGAACGGCTCCCCGGATTGCAGAGCCGCGGGCAGGGAGATACATTTCAGATTTGCGCCCGTAAAGGCGATTTCGGTACAGGAAAGGTGCTCCGTTCCGTCGAACACGACGCTTTCGAGGGCGGGGAAATCTTCGGGATCTCTGTCGTCGGGCTCGGCCACAATCGTCACGCGGCACGCTCCGAAAACGATTTCCCGCAGTTTTGGACAATGAATGACGGCATTTTCCTCGAATTCGAGGAGGGAGTCGGGCAGCACGAGCTTTTCCATGGAACAATACTGCATACAGGTGTCTTCTATGCGCTTGATCCCTTCGGGAAGAGTCACCGTGCCTACGACGGACCGCGGATAGTAAATCAGCGACGCCGTGCGGCGGTCGATGACCGCAGAATCCTTCACGTAACAATCGGGGTTCGCCCCGTCGATTTCCACCCGACGGACATTCGGCGCGCCGAGAAGAAGCGTATAGACGAGGGAAGCAGAGTATTGGTTCGAGGAATTTAAGACGGAGCGTCCGAAATAGATTTCACTGAGCGACTTACAGCCGACAAAGGCGGCGGAGCTGAACCTCGAAACGTTTTCCACGTGGAAAATTTCTATCCCGTTATCGGGTGCGAAGGCATTGTATCCGATTTCCTCGACGGAAGCGCGGGCGGTAAATTCCGTCTCGTCCTCTTGGCCGAAATGCGCGAGCAGTTTTTTTCCGTCCGCCGTATATAAGTTGTCTTCGAGAAGGAACAAACTAGGATTTCCCGTTTCCACCTCCACCCGCTCGACGGCGTGGAGCGCGGTTATTCCGTTCGAGGTCAGAATTTTGGAATCCAATGCCTTGGCTTCACGGGGGAAACGGAGTTTTTTGGGAAGCACCTGATATTCGTCCGTCAGGAGCGTATCGAAAATCTCCGCGGAAAATCCGTCCGCGGTATCGGGCAGAATGATTTCCTCGTCCGCACAATTAAGTCCCGTGACGACGTCGAACTCATTTCCCTCCCCGTCGGTTCGGGTTTCGTAAAAAAACTCCGTCTTTTTGTATTTGAGCACGGGCGTCAAAGATACGGGCGTCTCTACTCTGTAATTCGTCAGAGTGTCTATGCGTTCGCCGTTCAACAGCCAATAGGACACCTTCAAATAATTTGAGCCCCGATAATCCAAAATCTTTTCGGAATACGATTGGAGGTCGATTTGTCCGCCCTTGGGAATATAGGCGTCAACGTCCTTTCCCGCCACCTCTATTTTCATCCGTTCGGCGTCGTCGATCCATTCGCCCGACAGCGAATATAGATTGTTTCCGTTCTTCCCGTTTTGGTCGTCTGCCCCGTCAAAGGGATTGACGACGAGGTTCCGCCCCGCGCAGTTTATGGTGTCCGTATTCCAGTAGCAGTCGATGTAAACGTCGTTATCCCAGCCCCGGCCTTCGTCTCGGAAATGAAATACGCAGGCGTCATTACAGTCCGTATACAGCGTGCACTTCACCGTATTTCCGTAACAAAAACCTTTTTCGGAGGAAAGGACGCGCACATTGGCGGCATTTATCATTATCGCCCGAGCGGTTCCTTCAAAAGTACAATTTCGGATAATTCCGTCGTTTCCCTCCGCAAAGGCGAAAAATCCATCCGATGTTTTATTTCCTTTCACTTTTATCCCGTCGATAATGCCGCAGTTATTTTCAAACAGGGATCTTTGATAATTCGACGTAATCGTATGGCCGTGGGGATTGACGAGAATTCCGTTGAATCTTCCCCGATAAATCTCTTCGCTCAACTTTTCGGTCAGAGCGACGTCCTCCGCGAGGATATATTTTCCGTACGGATCCCACGTATTCAAATCGTTCGTCCAAGGGATATAATCGTCGTAATTTCCGTCCGTGACCGCGATGTCTATCTGAAAAGTATATTCCGTGCCGCGGCCGTCTTCCGAGGGTTCGCTGAGGCAAAGTCTGAAAGTGAAACAGCCCGTCTCCCGCGCATGCAGCTTTCCCGTCTCGTCGATAAATAAGGGAGTATAATAGGAAAATACGCTCAAAAAATTATCGTCCTCCTCCCAAAGCTCTTTGCACAGTTGTTCTCTTTCGGTATATTTTCCCGCATAGTGGGTCTTTTCAAAATCCGCAAATTCGGGACAGAGCTCGGAAAAGGCCGCGGGCTCTCCGAAGGTCATTTCCTGAATCCCCTCCGTATAATACTCCGTCATTTCGTTTTTGGGGTATTTTCTCGACAAAACCGCCACGGCAATGATGAGCGCAAAGATAAAAAAGACAAGGCAAAAACCGAGTACGGCTTTTCTTCTTTCTTTATTTAATCCGTTCATTTTTGTTCCCTCCTTCTGCAAACGATATTCGCGACAAACGCTGCCGCTATGAATGCGGCGGCAAAAATCAATTCGGGAAGATTGAAGATGTCCCACGCTATAAAACAAACGGGACCGTCTTTGCCTCCCCAGGTCTCCCAGCCCAGATTTCTAGGAATGGGATAATTGAAAAAGTCATTCATGCCGAGCGTCGGAGAGAGACGGAAGGTGTCGATCGCTTCTATGGCAAAAAAGACGAGAAGCACCATTATCAGAGTACAGATAATCCCGACGACCACTTTTGCCAAGGAATCCTTCGCCGCCCGCACACATTCAAAAATTACCGTTCCGCAGGCAAAGACGATCAGAGACGAGGCCGAAGTGGAAAGGAAAAAGAGAAAATACAGCGGGTTGCGCCTGTACAGAGAAAATACGACACTTCTCCTGTCCATTGTGGAATAATAGAGGGAATGGCTCGCCTTGAACAATACGTCGACAATCGTCCCGCCGAGCAGGAACGCGAGCGTCACTCCGCCCATGCAGATGAGGTTGCAGAGCATGCGCGCGCCCAAAACGCCCATCGAATCGCGGTTGACCTTTGCATACAGGCGGTCGTATGCGGCCGTGCGGTATACGGAGAAAAAGAAAAGGAATAAAAACAGGATATATACGCTTAATTCAGCAATCATATCGAAAAATCGAAACGCCTCTTCCGCGCCCGCGTCGCCCGAAACGGGAACCGCTATCCCGCACCCGATCGCCGTGAGGAGCCAGATCCCCAAAAGTATGACGGGGAATTTTATGTAGGCTTTCAATTCATACAAAAATACGTCCTTACTCATTGACTTTCCTCCTGTAAAACTCCGCGACGCTGTTTCCCGTGGTCTCTCGCACCTTTTCGCTAGAATAATAGGGGGAGAGGCGGCCGTCTTTCAGAATGAAGAATCCGTCGATGAGCGTCTCCACCTCCTTGATTTCATGGGTGGTGACAATGAACAGCCGCTCCCCGCCGCACTGCATGATGAGCGTCTCCACGATCTTCGAGCGAAGGTTCACGTCCAGATTGGACAGCGGCTCGTCGAACAGGCAGACCCGCGCGCCGCTGTACGCCGTCAAGAGGAATTTCAGGTACTGCTTCATGCCCGACGACATTCCGATCACGGACTGTCTCGGACGTATGCCCGCCTCGCGCGCGTCGCGGAAGATCGCGTCCGCGTCCAGCCGCGGCAGAAAGGCCGCATAAAAGTTCACCGCGTCCCTGACGGACATTCCGAAGGGAAACCCGCCCTCCGTCGCCATGTACGCCACGTCCTCGAAGTCCGTCTTGGACAGCTCCCCCTCGAAATCCCTGTCCAGCCCCGCTAAAATTCTCAACAGCGTCGTCTTTCCCGAACCGTTCAATCCGAAGATCCCCGCCACTCCCCCGTACGGCACGAGAAAGCGCGCGCCGTCCAGCACGAGCTTGCGCCCGAACCATTTTACCACGTCCGCACAGCCGAACAACTCTTTCTTTTCCGTCTTCTCTCCGTCTCTCTCGCTCATTTTTTCTCCTCGCTCCCTTTTTCGCTCCACGCGCCGGCCGCCAAACTCATGAACTCGTCCCTGCCTACGCCGCAACGCTCCAATTCCGCCCGAAATTCCCCCGTCCGACGCATGAGGTACTTCTCCCGCTCCGCGGCGATTGCCGCCCTGTCGGGGTTGACGAACTTCCCCAGCGTGCTGTCCGTGTAGATGAGCCGCTCCGCTTCCAGCTGCGCGTAAACCTTCACCACCGTGTTCGGATTCACGCAGCAGAACGCCGCAAACTCGCGTATCGGCGGGACCTTCTGTCCCGGCTCGTAGCGGCCGCTGAATATCTCTCTCTTGACGAAATCGGCTATTTGAGAGGCTATCGTCTGATTGCTCTTAAATTCCATTTCGGCCGCCTCCTTTTTGTATTATTTGAATAGAACAAGTATTCTTTCAAAAAAGGGCAGACTGCGCCCTTTTCTGTACTATCCCTCTAATACAAGAATAGCACACAATTTTATATTTGTCAATAGTTTCCCGAAAAAAAGGGAAAAATTTTTTCGACCGCCGAAAAACGCCTCAACCGAGCGCCCTTTTCCAAGGCGACGTTCGTCCGAGGCCCCGCGCCGCCCGAAAGTCGGAAAAGTCGCCTTTTCCCTCCTCCGCCGCCCCTCAAATTTTGACGGAGAGCTCCCTTGCCATTTCCCTTCAAATCTCGACGGGGTGTCTCCCTTTGTAATTTCCCCTCAAATCTCGGCAGAAAGTCCCTTTTGCAATTTCCCCTCAAATCTCGACGGGGTGTCTCCCTTGCAATTCCCCCTCAAATCTCGACGGAAAGTCCCTTTTGCAATTCCCCCTCAAATCTCGGCGGAAAGTTCCCTTTGCAATTCTCCTTCAAATCTCGGCGGAGAAGCCGTCGCGGGCCGCCTCCACGGAATATTCCGCCTCCGCGCGGCGGAGGTTCTCCGAAAGGGGCGCGCCGTTGTGGGAAAAGTGCGTGATCACCCAGCGGGTTTTCTCCCCCGCGACGCCGCGGCGCAAGAACTCCTCGCGCATGGCCGCGCAGTCGGGCAGGCCCATGTGGCGGGAGACCTCTCCCGCCCCGAAGAAGAGGAAGGTGCAGTCGAAGGAGACGAGATCCGCCCTCCGTCCCCGCTCCCGCAGATACGCGCCGAGATAGTCGAGGCTCTCCCTCGGAATCCGCCCCGTGTCGGTGAGGTGGAGATAGCATTTTCCCCCTTTTTCGACGAGGTACAGGAGCGCGCACTCTGTCTTGCAGTGCTGCGCCTTCAAGGCGACGGCCGTATAATCGCCGAAGGAGAACGGCTCGAAGGGGCGGACGACGGAAAAGCGGATGTTTTCCAGTACGTCGGGACGCATCTCCCTGCGCGTACATTCGTCGAATACCCGCTTGACCTCCTCGTTTCCGAAAATGTGCAGGGGCGCGGACAGCGGAGAGGAATATTTATAGCCCCTCAGAATGAAGTCGTGCGCGTAGAAGTGATCCATGTGGCTGTGCGTGACAAGCAAATATCTGACAGCGGACAAATCCGCGCCGAAGCGCAGGGAATGATAGTAGGCGTCGGGGGGAAAATCCACGGACAATTCCCCGTCTATGAGCACCTGAGAGCGGCTGTGAAATTCTTTCTCTCCGCGTCGGCGAGCCTCGCGGCAGGTATCGCAGTTGCAGAAAACGGCGGGTACGCCCTCCGCGGCGCCCGTCCCCAAATAGAGAATTTTCATGCATCCGCCTCCGATTCCAACAAAATGGTTACGGGGCCGTCGTTGAGCTGTTCTATCTTCATATCCGCCCCGAATACGCCGAGCTTCACTTCCACCCCGCACTCTCTCAGCCTGTCCGCCGCGTAGAGATACAGCCGTTCCGCGCGCTCCGGGCGCTCCGCCAGAATGAAGGAGGGGCGATTTCCGTGCGAAGCATCGCCGTACAGGGTAAACTGCGAGACGAAGAGAATTTCGCCGCCGACGTCCTTGACAGAAAGGTTCATCTTTCCGTTTTCGT
>CAKXBD010000001.1:16068-58684 GCA_934871445.1 uncultured bacterium
TCCTCGAAAATCCGAAGATTGGCGATTTTCTTCGCGAGATATTCCGCCTGCGCTTCCCCGTCCCCCGTCCGAATCCCGAAAAATACGACCAGACCGAAGGGAATCTCGGAAACGAGCCTTTCGTCCACCCGCAAGGCGGCACCCTTTACCCGCTGCACTACCGCTTTCATGAAAAATGTCCTCCGAAAAAATATGACAAAACGCAGGATAAGAAAAAATTTCCGATCCTGCATTTCAAAAACGCTGTTCAATTGAACGACAGGCGGGGAGAGTTATACCCTGCTCATGTATTCGCCCGTTCTGGTGTCGATACGAATGGTTTCGCCCTCGTTGACGAACATGGGCACCTGAATAATGGCGCCCGTCTCCACCTTGGCATTCTTCATGACGTTGGTGGCGGTGTTGCCCTTTACGCCCGGTTCCGCTTCGATGACTTTGAGTTCGACAAAGTTTTCGGGCTCGACGGAGAAGGCGTTGCCATAGAGGAATTTCACCGTGACGACGTCGTTTTCCTTGATATATTTGAGCGCGTCCTCCACCTGGTCGTGCGTAAGCATCGTCTGATTGTATTCCTCGTCCATGAACACGTAAAATTCGCCGTCGAAATAGGAATACGTCATCTTCTTGGTCTCCACCTGAACGGTTTCGAGCTTCGCGGTAGGGTTGAAGGTCTGATCGGAAAGAACCTGTCCCGTCACGACATTTTTAAGCGTCGTTCTGACGAACGCCGCGCCCTTGCCGGGCTTTACGTGCTGGAAATCGGTAACGGTATAAACGCCGCTCTTGAATTCAAACGTGACGCCCTTTCTGATATCGCCTGCTAACATCTGTGCCATATAATTTTTTCTCCTTCTTAATCTTAAAAAACTTTATCTTTGTCCCGCTTTCCTCACAGGATCACGAGATTTCTGTCCGTCTTGTGCATAAAACTTACGACGCTTCCGCCCTTCAAGGTAATCGTATCCTCTATGCGGATTCCGTATTCGCCCGCGAGATAAACGCCCGGCTCGTCCGAAAACACCATTCCGTCCCGGAGTACGTCCTCCCCGCCCCTTCTCACGAAGGGAAATTCGTGGATATTCAAGCCGATTCCGTGACCCAGGGAATGGGTGAAATACTTCCCATAGCCCTTCGATTCGAGATAGTTTCGCGCGATCGCGTCTCCGTCTCCTCCCGTCATGCCCGCCTTCAATTTCTCTTTCACGAGCTCATGCGCGGCGAGGACGGCCGCATACGCCTTTTTGAACTCCGCATGCTTTCCGTCGTCCCCGAAAAGGAAAGTCCGCGTGATGTCCGAACAATATCCGTCCACCTTACAGCCGAAGTCGATGAGAATTTCATCTCCGAATCTGAGCTTCGTATCCCCCGTCACGTGATGCGGAACGGCCGCATGCGCGCCGAACGCCACGATCGTGTCGAAAGAGGTGCTGTACGCGCCCAAAGTGCGCATATTGTATTCGAGGAGCGCCGCGACCTCGGATTCCGTCATGCCCTCTTTGATTTCGGGCAGGAGCTTCAAAAAGCCCTCCTCCGCTATATCGCAGGCGCGGGCGATATTTTTAAGTTCCCATTCGTTCTTGATCGCCATACAGCTGCGGAACGCGGGCGAGGAATCGACGAGCGTCAATCCCATATCCGAGAGCTTTTTATATTCGGGATAAAACGTCTCTTCAAAGGCAATCCCGACGGTCTTGTACTTTTTCAGAAGCTCTGCCGGAGTATTTGAAAAACGGTCCATTTCCTTTACGCGCACTTCCGTACTCTTTAACAATTTTTCCGCCGCCTCGGTATAGCGGGCGTCGGTATACAGCGTCGTGCCGTCCTTATCCGTGAGGACGAATCCGCCCTCCGTCAAAAATCCCGTAATATATCGTTTGAGATATTCACAGGTAGTGAATACGGCGTCCGCGCCGACTGCATCGAAAATCTTTTTTCCGTTCGTTTCAACCATAATTTAAGCCTCGTTTCCTATATTGTAGCAAAAAAATCCCATTTCGTCAACCGTACACGAAAAGCGATTGTAAATTATTATAAATTTTTTTCGTCACCTTTCATCTCTGCCGAATGTTTTCTGACGAGAAATACAGCGCCTTCGACGAAACAAACGATCGAAAAAAGAAGCGCCGACGAGGGAACGACAACAAAGGGAAACGTAAACGGTGCCGAACGGGTGATGAACAACCATGCCGAAAGTGATCCGCCCGCGAGCAAAAGGCCTCCGAAAATGAAAGGAACAGGCCACAGGGAAAAAGATTTCATCTGCTTTGTAAGTTCTAAGACAAGCCATGCTCCTTCCCCAAAAAGGCACACGAAGCTCAAAAGCATTCCACCCGTTATAATTTCAAAATTCGCTTCTGCTTCCGCCTCCGTCATATCACTCCACATGGTCAACCCCTGCGTTAAAAACATAAGGGCAAAAATAGCCGTCGAAAAGACTATTCCCGCAAAAGCCACAAATTCGAAAACGTATGCAATCTTAAATCCTTTCTTTTTCTTCATAGCCACCCTCATCTTTTCCCCTTTCCCGTTTACAAGCCGTTATAAATGCGCTTCATTTCCGCGGCGTCCTCCGCCTGCGTGCCCGCGGATTCGCTGACGATGTAGGGTTCCAGCTTCAATTCCTTCAAAGCCACGGCGAGGGGATAGAATTCGGGGCCGTAGACGGTATCCTCGAACGTGAGATGTTTCACCTCGCCCTTCGACGAGTACATGATTTTGGAAAAATGCGCGTGGAAATGCTTCATGCGCTCATAGCCGAGCTCCTCCACCATATAGGAAAGACGGGAGAGATAATCCTCCGCAGTCTTTAAGGAACCCTGTTCCCGCGCGTTGATGTGCCCGAAATCGACGCACGGGGTATAGACGGGGTCGATTTTGCAGAAGCGGACGATTTCTTCCACTGTGCCGATCTGCGCGATTTTTCCCATCGTTTCGGGACAGAATTTCAGGTCTTGCATATCGTTGAGATAGATGTAGTCCCTGAGGATTTTCAGCCTGTCCTCCGTCTTTTGAACGGCCGCCTCGCGCTCCGCCTTGCCCTGCGCCGCGGGATGAAAGACGATGCGTCCCCCCCCCATCAGTTTTACCATTTTTCCGCTGTCCAGAACGTAACCGTAAGACTTTGCCGCCATCTCGTCGTCGGGATTGGCAAAATTGACGAAATAGGGCGCATGAACGGACAGCTCTATCCCCTCCGCCTTAAAAGCCTCGCCGATAGAGATCGCCTTCTCCTCGCCCATGCGCACGCCCCGCCCGAAGGAATATTCAAAGCAGTCCAATCCGCGCGCTTTCACGAATGCCGCCGCCTCCTCCGTATGCGAAAATCCCGCCGCATAAAAACTTTCCGAATTGCCGCTCGGCCCGAATTTTATCATTGTCTTTAACACCTCTCAATATCCGATTATTCTCGTATGTCGGACGGAATATTTTTTCTTCCCGTCCGTATCATTCCCGCGTTCAACGATTACTTCTCACTCGCTCTATATCCGATTCCAGCTGCCCTTTCAAGGCGTTCATGTCCTCAAACCTTTTGATCTCTCGAAGATACCTCAAAAAGCGCACCGTTATCGTCCTGCCGTATAAATCCCCGTCAAATCCGTCCAGATACGTCTCCGTCAGAACTCTCGCGTTGCCGAAGGTCGGACGGCTCCCGAAATTGGAAATGCCTTTATATTCCTTTCCGTCCACCTCCGCGGCAGCTTCGTATACGCCCTTCTTCAAAGCGAATTTCTCCTCGGGATAGAGAATATTCGCCGTCGGGAACCCCATGAGCCGCCCCACCTGCCTGTCCTTTACGACTTCTCCCTTCAAAAAGAACGGCTCGCCCAAAACTTTCGCCGCACGCGCGGCGTCGCCCTTCTCCAAAAGCTCTTTCACTAGCGAAGAACTCGCTTTTTCCCCGTCCACGCATACGAGCTTCAATATCTCGACGCTTACACGGGTAAGGTCTTTTATTTGTTCGGGAGTCCCCTCCGCGCCTTTTCCGAAGCGGAAATCCTCTCCGCAGACGAACGCGCGGGGAAAGAAAGCCTCCGTCAAAATCCGAACGAAATCGGCGGGCGGCAAGTCCCGAATTTCCGAAAAGGGAAGCTCGAATACAAAATCGACGGAGAGCGAACGGAAGATGTCCTCCCGCTCGGAAAAAGTAAAGAGGTTTTTCGTCCCTTTTCCGCCGCCGATCGTCATCGCCCCGACGGGCAAGCCGTATTCCCGCGCGCGGGAGATAAGTTTTCTGTGCCCGACGTGCGCTCCGTCGAAACCGCCGAGCAGCATGACGCACGGCGCGCCCGATTGATATTTTCCCGTCAAATTCACCGTTTTCAGCATAATTTCGTCTTTATCTTCGCCCTTTTATTTCTTACCTCGGCGATGCCGTAAAAAATTCCGTCCCGATAAATTTTATATTCCCCGTCCGCATAATCGGTCGGAGCGGGAACTCCGCAAAAAATCTTTTCCGCCCGCGGGCAGGTCAAGACGATCGTCTCGTAAGGAAGCACGTTTTCCGTCGGGATGATCAACCCGTCGATATTCTCCTCCGCCAAAGCGTCGAAGGACACTGCCTCCTCTATTTTGAAATACCCGCTTTTCGTGCGCCTTAAACCGCTCATCACGGCTTTCGTGCCGAGCTTTTCCGCAATATCCCGCGCCAGAGAACGGATATACGTCCCGCCGCCGCAGCGGATACGAAAACGAAATGCGTCCCCTTCCCCTCCGAGCAACGCCACCTCGTCGATGCGCACCTTTTTCGGTTCCAATTCAAACGGAATCCCCGCGCGGGCGAGGTCATACCCCCGCCGCCCGCCGACGTTCTTCGCGCTGTATTTGGGCGGAACCTGCATGATTTCCCCTTCAAAATCGGGTAAAATCTGCTCGATTTCCTCCGCCGTCGGAATCCGCCCGCCGCGGACGAGTTCCCCCGTGGAATCCAGCGTATCCGAATCTACCCCGAAGGTAAATTCCGCGATATACTCCTTTTGCTTGTTCAAAAAGTACTCAAAGAGCCTCGTCGCGTTCCCGATTCCCACGGGCAGGACGCCGCTCGCGAGCGGGTCGAGCGTTCCCATGTGTCCGCAGGGCTGCCCCGTCAGGCGTTTGATTCTGTTGACCACGGCCGACGAAGTCATGCCCGACGGTTTATCCACATTGAGAAAGCCCACCCTTTTCGCACCGCGCGCCGCAAGACAGGGCAAAGCTCTGTTTTCGTTTTCCGATTTCAAAGCTCCCTCCTCAGCGCAATTCTATGCCCAGACGGAATTTGAGGTCCGCAAGAATTTTCTTGACGAACCCGTCGAGCGTTTCGGGCGTAAACGCCTTTTCCGCGTCCGCCGCGGGCGTGAACGTCAGGGTGAACGCCATGCTCTTTTTGCCTGCGGGCACCTGTCCGCCGCGGTACACGTCGAACAATTTCGCCTCCGTCACATACTTGCACGCGCGGAGCAATACCGCCTCCACCTCCGCGCAGGTGAACTTCTCGTCGGCAATCAGCGCGAGGTCGCGCCGCACGGCGGGGAATTTCGGAAGATTGACGAACTTTATTCCGTTTTCCGCCTTGCCCTCCAAAAGCGCCAGATCGAGTTCGCCGAGATACACTTTTTTATCCAGCCCGAGCGCCTGCGCGATCGCGGGGTCGAGCTCTCCGAGAACGCCGACCTCCTCTCCGTCCGATAAAATTTTCGCGGAGATACCGGGGTGAAGATAGTTTTTTTGCGCGCGCTCATACGTAAATTTGAGCCCGAAGGCTTCGGCGAACGCCTCTGCCGCGCCCTTCAAATCGAAGAAATCGTACTTGTTTCCCCAAAGCCCCAAAACGAGATGTTTTCTCTCTTCGGGCTGTTTCGTGACGGGCAAGGCATCGGCGAGATAGACGTTCGCGATTTCAAACTCCTTTCCCTCGTCGTTGCCGCGGCGGATATTGCGCACGGCGTTTTGCAGCATGGACGGCGCGAGAAGAGTGCGCATGACGGAGAGTTCCTCCCCGATGGGATTGAGTATCCGAACGGCTCTGCGCTCGGGCGCGTCCTCAGAAAGTCTCAAAAGGTCGAAATCCTTGGGAGAATAGAAAGAATAAGTGCACGCTTCGTCGAAGCCTTGGATACAAAGGACGTTTTTCATTCTCAGTTCCCGCTTCTGCGCGTCCGTGAGCCCGCCGCCCGTCACGCTCGCCCTTTCGAGGAAGGTGGGAACAATGTGCTCGTACCCGTACATGCGAATGATTTCTTCCGCGAGGTCGGGATAACCGTCCACGTCGTCGCGGTAGCCGGGAATTTCCACTTTGAGTTCGTCCCCCTCTATGCTCGGTTTGAATTGCAGCCTCGAAAGGATATTTTTCACCTCGTCCGCGGGCACCTCTATGCCGAGCAGAGCGTTTATTTTTTTGAGGCTCGCCGTCATTTTCTTAGGAGTCAAATCCGCGGCGCAGCAATCGGAGGAAATGTCCGTGACCGTCCCGCACCCGAGCTCTTCGATGAGATGAAGAGCCCGCGCCATGCCCATTTGCGAAGTATATACGTCCACGCCCTTTTCAAAGCGGAAAGAGGAATCGGAGCTCTGCCCGAGCGAACGGGAAGTTCTCCGCACGTTATCGCGCGCGAACTTTGCGGCCTCAAAGAATACGTCCTTGGTCGAAGGTTTGATTTCGCTGTTCAACCCGCCCATGATCCCCGCGAGGGCGACGGGCTTTTTCCCGTCGCAGATGACGAGATTTTCAGTGCAGAGAGTAAATTCCTTCTTGTCCAGCGTCGTGATTTTTTCGCCGTTTTCGGCGCGGCGGACGACGATTTTATTTCCCGAAATATCGGCGGCGTCGAATGCGTGCATGGGCTGCCCTATTTCGAGCAATACGAAATTGGTAATGTCCACGGCGGGGGAAATGGAGCGGATTCCCGACAGCGCCAGCCGCCGCCGCATCCATGCGGGCGACGTCCCGCCCTTTATGTTCTCCACGTAGTGCCCGATATAGCGCGGGCAGAGGTCGGGCGCCTGCACTTCTACGGTTATAGGCGTTTTTTTGCTCTTGTGTTCGGTATACGAGCAATCGGGCGCTTTCAAAGGCTTTTTGAGCACCGCCGCCACCTCGCGTGCGATACCGAATATACTCTGACAATCGGGGCGGTTGGCAGTGACGGAAATATCGAAAATCCAGTCGTCCAGCCCGACGACTTTGCGAATATCCTCTCCGACGGGCGCGCTTTCGTCCAGAACGAGCAAGCCGTCCACATCCGCGCCGGGATAAAAGTCGTCGTTGATGCCGAGCTCCTCGCCCGAACAGAGCATGCCGAAGGATTCCACGCCGCGAAGTTTTCCCTTCTTGATTTTTTTGACGCCCGAAGGATTTTTTTCGAGCGCCGCGGGATTGGTCTCCGCCACGGTAGAGTTATCGAGCGCGACGGGCGTCTTCATGCCCGCGAATACATTGGGCGCGCCCGTGACGATTTGGATTTCCCGACCGTATTCCTCGCCGCAATCCACGGCGCAAATTTGCATGTGGTCGCTGTCGGGATGAGGGACGACGGATTTTACCTGTCCCACGACCACGCGGTTTATTTTTTCGCCGAGATAAGAGAGCTCCTCTACCTCGAACCCGCAGGAAAAGAGCTTTTGGGCGAGCTCCTCCGCGGAAACGTCTATATCGACATAATCTTTCAGCCAGCTTAAAGGTGCTTTCATATTCGTATCCTCCCGTCAATCCCTGAATTGCTTCAAGAAGCGCGTATCGTTTTCAAACAGCGCTTTGATGTTGTTGATGCCGTATTTGAGCATGGCGATTCTCTCTATGCCCATGCCGAAGGCGAAGCCCGTATATACGTCGGGATCCACGCCGCAATTTTCGAGGACGCGGCGATTGACCATGCCCGCGCCGAGCACCTCTATCCAGCCCGTGCCCTTGCACAGCCGACAGCCCTTGCCTCCACATTCCGAGCAGCTCAGATCCACCTCTACGCTCGGTTCCGTGAAGGGGAAATACGAGGGGCGGAGCCGCACCTTCGTAGAGCTTGCGAACATCTTTTTCGCGAACTCCGCCAGCATGCCCTGCAAGTCGCAGAGGGTAATCCCCTTGTCCACGACCAGCCCCTCCATCTGATGGAACATGGGCGAATGCGTGGCGTCGTCGTCCGAGCGGAACACCCGCCCGGGGGAGAGAATTTTAATCGGCGGCTTTTCCGTTTCCATGACGCGGATCTGCCCCGCAGAGGTCTGCGTGCGAAGGAGCAGCTTGTCCGCGAGATAGAAGGTATCCTGCATATCGCGGGCGGGGTGATCCTCGGGAGTATTGAGCGCGGTGAAATTATAGTAATCCGTTTCGATTTCGGGACCTTCAAAGACCTTGAAGCCCATGCCCGCGAAAATATCGATGAGCTGATTTTTCACGAGCGTGACGGGATGCAGAGCGCCCGCCTCGTATTTTCTGCCGGGCATCGTGATGTCGATTTTTTCTTCCTCGTATTTTTTTTGAAGTTCCTTCTGCCGAACAATGACGGCACGTTCCTCGAATTTCTGCTCCATGCCCTCCTTAAATTCGTTGACTACTTTTCCGAACACGGGGCGTTCCTCTTTGGGGAGATCCCGCATGCCGCTCATAATCGATTTGAGCTCCGCCTGAAATTTGAGTTTGAGCTCGTAAAGAGCCCTGCCCGTTTCCGTCGCCTGTATGGCGGAATCGATTTTCGCCTTCAAAGCCTCGATTTTTTCCTTCATATCCGTTCCTCCGAATATTGTTTTTTTCAATTTTCGCAAAGCGTTCCGACAAATCAAAACGCCCTGCGCGCCGAAAAGGGCGCGCAGGGCGAAATATCCGCGGTACCACCTGCATTCGCGCGGGACGTTTCCCACGCCTTGTTTATCCGCTGTAACGCGCGGAACGCGGCGCCGACTACTTTTCCGCCTCAAAGACGGAGTTCCCCGGCGAAGCTCCAAAGAGAAAGGGAATTTCGGCAACCGCCCCCGCCTTTCAGCCTGCGGACGGAGGTCTCTTTTTCGGCGCGAGCCGGATTTCCCGCTTTTTCATCGCTTCTTTGCTTGTATTATATCCTTTCCCGAAAAAAAAGTCAACCGTTTTTGCGGGCCTTCCGTTTTTTCTCCTTTTCCTCCGCCCGCGAGATTTCCTTTTTCATGCGCGCATACGCGGCGGACAATTCCTCCTCGGACATGCTCTCGACGTTTTCTTTGACGTATTCGGGAATTTTTTTATAGGACATCAGCCGTTTTCCTTCAAACCAATGGGGCTTGAATTTCAGACATACGAGCACTACGCCGCAGATAATCGCCGCGCCGACGATATTCACCAGCATATCCATCATGCTGTCGGTAAGTCCGCTGCCGCGCACGACGTTCGTCACGTAAGTTCCGTCGCCGTTGTCCGCGATGATTCCGTCCTGCCAGCGCTGCATATTCGGCCCGTTCAATCCCGCTATCTTATAGCCGATGCTGTCCACGGCGTATTCGATGAGTTCCCAAATATATTCTATCGACAGCGCGAAACAGAAGCTGAACAGAACGATAAAGAAGGGGGACAGCTTTACCTTTTTGCTTTTGAGATTGGTAAACGACAGGACGACGGAGAACCCGATAAAGGCGATAATCGCGCCGCCCGTCGTGTGCAGAATTTTGTCGAACAGGATATAATGGTCGTAAAAGCGGTAAATCTCTCCTAAAACGAAATGAATGAAAATGAAGAGATATACGATGACCGCAATAAAATCGGGTATGCGCACTTTTAGCTTTTTTTGAAAGAATACGGGGATATTCAGGCAGACGAGCGCAAGGACGCACATCTGTATCTGATTGAGATACGTTTCCAGCATCTCCCCCGAACCGAGAATACACTTCACGAGAGAGTATACCGCCGAAGCGGCGACCAAAATCGTCAAAACCTGAATAATCCAATAAAGCGCCGTATTGCCTTTATGCTGTTTCAAAAGTTTCTGCGTCCTGTAATCGATGAGTTCCCTTTTTTGTTCTTCCGTCATGCGTCCTCCCGAAAATCGGCGGCGAAACGCGCCGTTCAGCTCATTTTCGCCGCCGTATTCTGTTTGTCGTTCCTTCCGCGACTCTCGTGTTCCTCTGTCTTTACCGGTTTTCTTTTGTCTTTACCGGTTTTCCTTATCCGCCTCGTGCGTTCACCGTTTTCCGGCTCTTGCCGTCCTTTCAGCGATTTTTCAAAAGATCGCGTATTTCCTCCAAGAGCTTTGTATTCGCTTCCGCCTTAGCCTCGGCCGCAGCTTTCTCTGCGGCTGCCTTTTCCGCCGCGAGGCGTGCTTCCTCCGCTTTCGCTTCCTCCGCCGCTTTCAAATCCGCTTGATACTTCGCCATAGCTTCCGCCTTTGTCAGACCCTCTCTGCGATATTTCTTCACCGCTGCGCGCTCTGCCAGAAGCTCCCCTTTTGCCTTGTCTTTCGCGTCGTTGAGCCTGTTAATCGTCTTTACGATACAGAACAGCACGAACGCGATCAGCAGGAAATTGATGATTGCATTGATAAACGCACCCCAGTCGATATAAATGGACTGCGTCAAATCCAAGAGTCCCGTCGTTTGGTCATAGACGGGTTTGAGCACCGTATAAATTTCGCTCAGAGAATCCCCGCCGATAATCGCCGCCAAAAGCCAATCGATGAGCGGTTTTAAGATGTTGTTGCTTAAAGCATTGATGATTGCGGTAAACGCGCCGCCGACGATAACGCCGACCGCCATATCGAGGACGTTCCCGCGCGTAATGAATTTTTTAAATTCACCGAAGAATTTTTTGATACCGTTTTCCTTTGTTGCCATGAATATATTTTCTCCTTTGTATTTTATCTGTTTTATTCTCCTTTGTAACGCCGATCGCGCGTTTCATGATTCCGTAAACGACAGTTTTCCGTCACCCTTCGACGAAATGCCTCATTTTTTTCGCAAGCTCATTCCGTTACAATACCGACACCGTAGTTCTCAAAATCACCGAAAAAATCCAGCTGCTCCAGAAAAAACTGAGGACCATGGAAACGATGGAAATGATAATTCCCGCAATCGCAAGTCCCCGTCCCTCTCCGTTCAGCTCCTTAGAGTTTCTGTACCCGATTATGCTCAGAATGAGCCCCACGATCGAGACGAAGAAAGAACAAATAAATCCCGCCAAAGCCATGGTATTGCTCTTTTGGTTTGCTCGGGGACGATACCCCGCATTTTCGGGAGCGTAATAATAATTTCCGTTCGGATAACCTGCGCTGCCTCCGTTCTGTCCCGCCGTGCCGCCCGGACGGTAGGCGTCCTTGTTGAGACTGCCGTCGGGATTGATTGCGTTTGCATTGTTTTCGGGCGGCATCGCGTCGTGGTTAGACACTCTTTCCCCGTATTCCGTCAACGCCCCGCAATTTGCGCATACCATATCGCTATCGCCCACCTTTGAGCCGCAATGTCTGCAATACATTTTCTCTTTCCTCCAAAATTTTCTCTCTGAATTTATTTTACATAATTTTACGGGAATTGTCAATAGGGTATTCCTAATTTTTTATTCGTTTTTTTCTCTTTTGGCCTTTCGGACAAGAAAAATTCTTTTTTCTTGCGGTAAGCCTAAGGGAATACTGCCATTCATCAATAATTCTCCCGTACAAAGGAACATTTCTTTTACAGAATAGCAATTCGGATCTATTTCATTCACCGAATACACGGTCGCTTCGTCTAAGCCCTTAAAGGTCACTCTTTCTGCATTTTCAAAGAGCGCTACGGCCGTCTGCCGATTCAAATCGACAAAAATTCTCCCGCCTTTCACGAGGTATTCCCTTCCGCCGCGCAGGAGAGGAGCCGTTCTTTTATAAAAAGAAATTTCTTTTTTCTTTAAGGCGGAATTTCCGTCCGAAAGCTCCTCTGCGGCCCATTCCCCCGACAACAGAGCAGCCGGCAATTCCTCGAATCCGGGCAAAAAACAGCGCACCGCGAGATTTTTTCTTTTCTTTCTTCCTTCAAACAATATGGAGGGAAAGCGTTCCGCGATTTTTTCCATGACGCCGTACAATCCCTCCCAATATCCCGCGGGAAGCTCCCGTTCGGAGCCTTTGTCCGCCCAACCGACATAGGAAACCTTTATCCCCGAAAGCGCCGCGGACAATATCCTGACGAGATATTTCTGCGCGCGCAAATCGGCCAAGTTCAGCCGTCGCGTATCCTCCCGAACGGACGATTTCAAAGTCAGTTCGGGATGTTTCGCATAGGCTTCCCCCGAAGCAGCCAGCGTTTCGGGAGCAAATTCCACGCCGAATTTCATTCCCGCTTTCCGCGCGGTTTCCGAGAGTGCGGATATTTTTTTCGCCGTATTCGGGTAAAGGAGTTCCTCAAAATCAATCCCTTCGAGCACAAATAATTCCGCTCCTGCCGCCGACCATTGGCCGACCGACGGGAAAATATCGTCCGATATTTCTTTTTCCTCGCACAGCCGAACGGTCGCGGGGCGAAGTTTTCCCTTCTTTTTTCCACGCGCGAGATGTTTCTCCGAAAAAGAACGCAGGGCCTCCTTTGCCTCTTCCGCGGTTTCCGCATACGTCATGAGCGCTTCCGCCGAGAAAACGCTCTCGCCGGGAGCGAGCCGCCTGTCCGAAGGCGCGAAAACGGAAATTTGCGTAGAATCTCCCGTTCGGACGTTTTCCTCGAAAGCCCCCGCCGTGACCAAATCGAACGCATAGACATGTCCGGCCTTTTCCAAAAGGACGCAGGAGGAAAAAGAGCGGGAGGAATATTCCGTTCCGCCGTTAGAGAGAATACAGCCGCCGCTTTCAGCGGCGGAATACCTGTATGTTTTCCCCTCTTTTTCCTCAAAAGTGACAAAAGAAAAGTCCCTTCCGTATATTTCCAAACAAAGGGAAGGGAATTTTTTTATTCCGACCTCCCTTTTTCCTCCGTTCAAGAGTCGGCAAGAGGCGCAAACGACGTCCGAATCGTCAAATACCGTATAATAGACGAACAATTTCAATTTGGCCGTCTCGTCCGCAAATTCAAAGCAGAGCGTCTGAGAGGCGTTTTTCTCATCCGAATCGGAATAGGAGGAAGGCAGAGGCGAAAGCGGCCTGTCCGCAGGTCTTGCGCGCAGGAAAGAAAAGTGCGGCGAAAAAGAACCGTCTGCAAACGAGCAGACGACTTCGGGCGCGAACTCAAAGGAAGATCGCTTGTCTTCGTTCCGTTTTTTTTCGTTTCCCCTCAAAAAATCGTAATCGGGAACGGGTACGGTAAGTCTTTTGCCGTAATAGAGCATGGCTGCGTCCATTCCGAAAATGAGCGTCGTTTTGGGAGTATCTATCTTATATACGTTTCCTTTCTTTCTGAGCATACTTTCCTCCGAAACAGGTTTTTCATATTCCTACCTTTCCCCCATAAAAGACCCGCTTATTTGCGTCCCGTTTACCTATTGCTTATATCAAAAATGCGGAAACACGAAGTATTTATCGGGATTTCCGCACCCTTTCCGACATAGCTTGTCTATGTTATAATAGCATATTCGGAAAAAAATGTATACCATTTTTTAAGCGGAGAAACAATAGTTTCTCCGCTTTTTCTCATTTTTTTATTTTTTCTTCGCGTCTCGAATCGAGCAGGTCTTGAAGGAAAAAGATGTCCTCTGCCACGGAGGCGAGGGAATCGGTGAGATAGGTTCGTTCCTCTTTCCTTTTCGCGGAAAAAATTGCCGTACAATATTCCCGCATGAGCGATTTTTCGAGAAAGAGCATATCGCTTATGCTGTCACATTCGTTGAGCGTAATTTCGCGTTTGCTGTTTTTCATCTTTTTCCTCCCGCCAATTTATCGAGCACGGTCTTTCTCTGTTCGTGTCTGGAAGCGAGCGCTTCCATATCCTCAGCCAAAATGGGGTCCGTGAGGAGTCGGGAATATATTCTCGCCTTTTTTGCGGCGAGTTCTTCCGCCCCTGCCAGCACGGCGAGGAGCAAGCCCGTTTCCGCGCCGTTATTTTCTTGGATTTCCATAAAAAACCTCCCTGTCTTTTAATCGCAGTATGCGGAAAACAGGGAGGTTTTATTCGCAAAAATAAGGCTCACGCCTTTTTCGGGGAATTGAAATAATCGCAATAACGCGCCAGAGTACAATGCTCGCAGTCGGGTTTTTGAGAGTGACAAACTCTTCTGCCGTGATAGATGAGCCAATGATGCGCCTTCGACCAATCGGCTTTCGGAACGGCCTTATGCAGTCCGTCCTCCACCTCTGCGGGAGTCTTTCCCCTAGCGAGCCCCAAGCGATTGCTGACGCGGAACACATGGGTATCCACGGCGATGGCGTCTCCTCCGAACGCGACGGAATATACCACGTTCGCGGTCTTACGTCCCACCCCTGCGAGGCTCATGAGGTCTTTGATATTGTCGGGAACGTTTCCGCCGAACCGTTCGAGAATATCTCTGCTTGCGGAAAGAATATGCTCCGCCTTGGTCTTATAAAGTCCGCAGGAAAAGATATAGCGCTCTAATTGTTCTTGGGAAAGCTCTGTCATCGCGGCGGGGTTATTATATTTTTCGAACAATTTTTCCGTGACTTTATTCACCCGCTCGTCCGTACATTGGGCGGAGAGAATTACGGCCACGAGCAATTCATAAGCCGAGCCGTAGTGAAGCGCGGGACGCGCGTCGGGATAGAGTTTTGAAAGTTCGGCAAGCGCCGCTTTTTTATCGTGTCCTCTCATAGCGATAATATTATAACACATCGCCGCGAGTTTCGCAAGTTTTTTTCCGAATTTTATGCGCGGAAGTCTTGAACACCGTTTTACAACGCTATCGATAAGTCGGCTGCCACGGGGAAACGCTTGCCCGACCGTTTCTGAATTCCATTTTGTAAAAGCCCCGAAAAGCGGAATATTTTCCGAGTCGCAGTACAGCCTGTGCGCGAACGATGACCGTAGAATCGAATTTCACGCACAAGCCGCAGCCGATATGGGCTTCCTTCGGGGCAGAGACTGTCTGTGCCGCCACGCCGTATTTATATAAACGCCCCGCGTAATCCATACATTGGGCGCGGGAGCGGAAAACCGCAAGAATCGTCATAATGTCATACCTACCTCCTCGGCGGAATAGTATATTTTATGAATCCATAAAAAAAGAGGTGACTTTCATGATTTATTTCGACAACGCGGCGACGGGCGGGCGCAAGCCCGACGCCGTGATTTCCGCGGTGACCTCCGCCGTAAAGCTGTGTGCGAATCCGGGCAGGAGCGGACACAAGCTCTCTCTTGCCTGCGCGGGAGTGGTACAGAATTGCCGCAACGCCCTCGACGAGTATTTTAACGGCTGGGGCTTCGAGCGGGTAATCTTCACAAAAAATTGCACGGAAGCGCTGAACATCGCTGTTTTCGGCGCGCTTTCGGCGGGCGATCATGTCGTCACCACGTGCATGGAGCACAATTCCGTTCTCCGTCCCCTCGAATATCTCAAAAAGTCAGGCGTCATCACTTACGACGTCTGTCCGTTGACGGACGGAAACATTTGCCCCGAAACCTTTGCTTCCCTGATAAAGCCGGAAACGAAAATGGCAATCGTCACTTCCGCTTCCAACGTCACGGGCGCAATCCCCCCGCTGAAAGAGATAAAAGAACTTCTGCCCGAAAGGGTGTTGTTCGTCTGCGACGGAGCACAGGGCGGAGGGCATATTCCCATCGACATGAAAAGGACGGGACTCGACGCCTTGGCGATCGCGGGACATAAGGGGATGATGGGAATACAGGGCAGCGGCGCGCTCCTGTTTTCAGAGCGCATAAATCCCCGCCCCGTAATGTTCGGCGGGACGGGAAGCGAGAGCATCTCCCTTGACATGCCCGATTTTTATCCCGACGCTCTGGAAGCGGGAACGCTGGCCTTTCCGGCCATATCTTCGCTTTTGGAGGGCGTGGGCTATCTTTCGGGACGGGGGGAGAGCATAGGGAAAGAGCTTTTATCCATGACGGAATATTTTCTTGACGGATTGAAAAAGCTGTCCTCTTTTCGCGCGTATTCCGTTCCAAATACCTGCGGAATCGCCGCGTTCGGGCACCGCGACGTACAGTCGGAATTTCTCGCGCAGGAACTCTCGGAGAGCTATTCCGTCGCCGTCCGCGGCGGACTGCACTGCGCGCCTTTAATGCACAGGGCGCTCCAAACGGAGGAGGACGGCCTCGTGAGAGTGAGCTTTTCTCCTTTCAATCGCAAAAGGGAAATCGACGTACTCCTTTCCGCCCTGAAAAAAATGAACTGACTTTTCCGCTTCGTTTACCGTCGGTCGGACTTAGATTCTTTTCAGCCTTTCGACCACGGATTTCAATTTACGGCGCTGTCCGCCGTCCAGAAGCGGCGAAAATTGTTCGTAAAAAGTGTCTATCTCCGCATTGGAAAGCGTCCCCGCGCGCTTGCTTCTTTCCGCTTCGCTGAGGATATTTCTCAACATTTCGTTGCTGTTCTTGCCGTTGTAGGCCGCGGCGATTTTCCTCGTCAATTCCGCGGCAGAGCTCTCTAATGCGGGATCGGACGCCGTCACGGCCCTTTTCAGCGTCTCGCTTTCCGAAGGTGTATTTTCGGGGCGGTAATCTTTGAAACTTCTCATATGTCTCCTCCTTGCAGGATAACTTTATCATTATCCTATGCGGGGAGGAAATTTTTCGCAACTCAAGCTCATATATTGTTAGTATGGAAATCATGATGCTGCTGCTATTATACTATCTTTCGCAAAATCCGGATTTTCCCGAAAGGATTAAACCGCTCATGGGACAGCTGAAAAATTCCGAGGAAATGCTGAAATTTCTAAACGACCTTTCCCGTTTCTCCGACATTTTTTCCCTGTTCAAAAAGCAGGAGGGCGGGCCCGACCGTTCCGATCGGCCCGACCGCCCGCAAAGCGGCGCCCCGAAGCCTCCGAACGCGTCGCCGGACGGGGCAAGCGCTCCGAACGGTTCCGGAGGCGCGCCCTATTCGCCGTCCCCGAAACAAGAAAAAGAAAATCCGCAAACCCCGACGAGCGGGATCGCGGACGAATTTATCGAACAATGTTTGGAAAAATATTTTAAGCGTCATTGAAGCGGGCGCGCCGAACTGTTATAAATCAGACCGTAGGAATCCAAATCCTTTCCGCCGCCGAAGGGATCGAACCCCCATTGACGCTCCACGGAGAAGCCGCATTTTTTATGTACGGCGAGGGAGGCAAAATTCTTTTTGTCCACGTTGTCCCGAACGACAAAAGCGCCGCCTTCCGAAAGAGAAGAAATTACGCCCTTCAAGAGCGTTCGGGCATATCCCTTTTTCCGCTCGTCCGTCCTCGTCTCCAAGGCCTCTATATAGTACGACCTCGGGGAAAGAGACAGCGCATACAGCCGAAGAGCGGATACCCATTTTCCGTCCGCTTCGAGGACATAGCATACATTCCCCGCCTCGGAAAAAAATTCCGAAGCGAGATACTCCGAAAAGGCGGCCTCAACTTTTTTCAAAGCATCTTCTTCCGTACAATCGGGGAAAAATCGGCGGGAATTTTCCCGATTGCTCTCCTCGTAAATTTGCATCAGTTTTTCATATTCCGTTTTTCCGCACCTTTTCAGCGCAAGCAGCATTTTTCCTCCTCCGCGGCCGTTCTCCGAGTCCCGCCTTATCGCGGATACGCCGCAACCATACGGCAAGGATCGTTCCCGTTTGGAAGCAGCGCAACTTTTTTGTTATACGATGGAAAATCCCCCGTTCACGGGCAAATCGATGCCCGTGACATAGTCGTTTTCATAGAGAAACCATACGGCTTTGGCAACGTCCTCTCCGCGCCCGATCCGTTCCAAAGGGATTTCCTCTCGGAGAGCCTCCATATCGCCGTCGGACAGCCGCGCGTTCATGCGCGTATCTATCACGCCGGGAGAGACGCTGTTGACGCGGATTCCGGAAGGTCCCAGCTCTTTTGCAAGGGCTTTCGTAAACCCCAGCAAAGCGGCTTTGGAGGCGGAATAGACGCTTTCGCAGCTCCCGCCGACCTCTCCCCAAACGGAAGAAATGTTGACGATGAGCCCGCTCTTTTTTTCGATCATTCCGCGCGAAGCCTCGCGGACACAGAGAAAGGCGCCCCCGACATTCACCGCAAACAAACGGTTCCATTCCTCGAAAGATACATCCTGTATTTGTTTGAACAGGGAAATGCCCGCATTGTTGACGAGAATATCCACGTTTCCGACGTGCCCGAACAGAGCCCGTACCTGCGCTTCGTCGGAGACGTCGGCGCGAAAGACGTCTATCCCTTCCGCGGCGCTTTCCGCGGCGCTCTGTTCGTCCGAGGAATACGCCGCGCATACGAAAAAGCCCCTTTTGAAAAACTTCCGCGCGATATCCCTGCCGATTCCCCGCGTTCCGCCCGTGACAAGCACCTTTTTCATTTCGCACCTGCCTCGTTCGTTTTCCGAAGATATTCCCGAACGACCGAAATCACTTCCCGAGCATTCTCGTCCGCCGATTTCCCGTCCACATCGACGATAAAATCGGCGACGTGTTCATATACGGGCGCGCGTTCTTTCAAGAGCTCCGAAAGCCGTTGGGCGATTCCGCCCGCCTCCGCTTTCAGGAGCGGACGATCGTCATACACCCTCAGCCGCCCGACGAGCGTTTCCAAAGAAGCCCTCAGGAAGACAATTTTTCCGTTTTTCTGCAAGAGCTCGTTATTTTCCCGTTTGAGGACAAGCCCGCCGCCCGTGGAAATGATGAGGTTATCCTTTTCCGAAAGCTCTTTGACGATTCCCGATTCCAGCTTGCGGAAATATTCTTCCCCGTAATACTCGAATATATCGGAAATATCGCCGTAGCGATCGACGATCATCTGATCGGTGTCGTACCATCTTCGTCCCGTCGCTTCGGCGATCTTTACACCGACCGTCGTTTTTCCCGCGCCCATCATGCCGCAAAGAATGAGATTCATTTACTTTTGCCCTCCGAAATTCGCTTTGAGTCCCGCTATCGCGGCGATATAGCTCGCCGCCCCGAATCCGAACACGACGCCGCGGCAGACCTCGGACAATACGCTGTGGGAACGGAACGTCTCCCGCGCGCAGATATTGGACATATGCACTTCCGCCACGGGAATATCGATGGCGGCAATCGCGTCGCGGAGCGCATAGCTGTAATGCGAATACGCGCCCGCATTGAGCACGACCGCGTCGCAGGAATGTTTCAAAAATACCTCGTGGAGCTTATCGCAGAGCGCTCCTTCGAAGCTGCTCTGAAAAAATTCCGTTTCGTCTCCGTTCCGCGCGCAATACGCGGCGATTTTTCCTTCGATATCCGAAAGGGATTCGCTGCCGTAGACGCTCTTTTCCCGAAGCCCCGTCAGATTGAGATTGACCCCGTTGATGATGAGAAATTTCATACTCGTTACCTCTTTTATATCGTTACCGTGTATTTCATATCGTTTTCCGTTTATTGCGTTCGTTGCAGATATTCCGCATATAACGCCTTCGCCTCCTCGGCACTTTCTTTTCTGCCGAGATAGAGACAATCGGAAAAGTACGCCTGATAGAACAGCATGGCGCCGCCCGAAAGCGTCTTTTTGCCCCGTTCCCGCGCGAGCCGCAAAAATTCCGATTCCGCGGGCCGATAGATAAGATCCACCGCCGTCAGACACTGATTCAGCTCCTCGCCCGCAACGGGGGATTGCCCTGTACTTTCGTGCATTCCCACGCCCGTGCAGTTGATGAAAATGTCGCAGGGGACGACGCTCTCCGCCGCCTCTACGCCGAGTTCTTCGCACGCTTCTTTCAGGAGCCGGCGATTCCTCCGATACAGGAACACGCGGGCGCCCGCAGCTTTGAGCGCCGCGGCCGTGCTCCTGCCCGCGCCGCCCGCGCCGAGCACAAGGACGCTCTTTCCCCGAACGGCTGTTCCCGCGCCTTCCAGCATGAGAAGAAAGCCCTTCCCGTCGGTATTGTATCCCGCCTTTTCGGCGGATACCACCGTATTCACCGACCCGTAAGCCGCCGCGTCCCCTCTTATGCTTTTCAGATACGGAAAAATGCTCCGTTTATAGGGGATCGTGACATTGAACCCGTCCGTCTCGTTCAACAGGCGTTCCGCCGCGCGGCAGAACGCCGTTTCGGGAACGGAAACTTTTTCGTAATCACATTCCGTTCCCATTTTTCCGAGGATAAAGCGGTGAATTTTTTCGCTGTCGGACAGGGACACGTCCTTGCCCAGAAGCGCCAGACGCAATTTTTTCATTTTTTCCTCACTGTTCCAAAAGCCCGAAAAATCCGGGGAAAGAAATGGCGCAACATTCGGGTTTGTCGATGTTTCCCCCGCGTTCCGAAGCCATGAGCCCGACCGCCGCCGTCATGGCGATTCGGTGATCGAGGTAACTTTCGACGTCCCCTCCCGGCAATGCTTTTCTGCCGCGAATCACGAATCCGTCCTCCGTCTCGATGCAAATCCCGCCGAGCGCGGCGATCATCTCGGAGGTCGTGCGGATACGGTCGCTCTCTTTGAGCCTGAGTTCCCGCGCGCCCGAAATGCGGCTTTCGCCGTCGGCAAAGGCGCACAGGAGCGCGATGAGCGGCAGTTCGTCTATCATGGCGGGGATTTCTTCGGCCGTCAGAGTAATGCCGCGCAGGGGGGATTTTTCGACGAGGATATCCGCCGTTTCCTCTCCGCCCGAAAGCCGTCTGTTGGACGCGGTATATTTTACGCCGAGCTTGTCGAAAGCCCGCAGAATCCCCGTTCGGGTGGGATTGAGCCCCACGTTTTTGGAGAGCGTTTTCCCCTTCAAAGCGCCGAGGGCCATAAAATACGCGGCGGAGGAAATGTCGGCGGGAACACAGACGTCGGCGGCCTTCAAACGGCTCTTTTTCACGCGCACCGTAAGCCCGTCCACGGAAATGTCCGCGCCCATGGCGGAGAGCATTCGTTCCGTATGGTCGCGGGATTTCTGCGGTTCGGTCACGCGGGTTTCTCCGTCCGCGGAGAGTCCCGCCAAAAGGACCGCGCTCTTTACCTGCGCGGAAGCGACGCGGAGCGTAACGTTTGCGCCGTGCAGAGGAGCGGGATATACGTATACGGGCGCACGGCCCGCCGACGTGCGCACGTTGGCGCCGAGGTGGGACAAAGGCAGAGCGACGCGCTCCATGGGACGGGAGGAAAGGGACTCGTCCCCCACCAATTTCGCCTCTATCCCCTTTCCCGCCGCAAAGCCGATCAAAAGGCGCATGGTCGTCCCCGAATTTCCGCAGTTGAGGTTCACCCCCGTGCGGAAATGAGGCGTGCCGCGCACGCGCAGCGTCGTGCCGTCTATCTCTATTTCCGCGCCCAAAGCGCGCATACATTGACAGGTGGACAGGCAGTCCCCGCCCATCAGGGCGTTGGTAATCACCGCCTCCCCTTCCGCGCCTCCGTTCAGCATAATGGCGCGGTGCGTAATCGATTTATCTCCCGGCAAATCGAACTCGCCCTCGAAACGCTCCACAGGTTTTATCGTCTTCATCTTCGTTCAGTCCCTTTTCTTTATTCTCTTTCGTCCGTTTATTCTTTTTCGTATATTTACTTATTTACTTTTTTCGTCCGCTTGTTCTTCTTCGTCTTTTCGTTTATCTGAACTCGCGGTTTTCGTTTTCCGCCGTTCCGCCCCCGTTTTTCCACTGAGCGGCGAGCCGCTCTAACCCGTCCCGATATTCAGGGAAGGGCAGGGAGAGCATAGCCCATTTTCCCCTGTCCGCCGCGACAGCCATCTGAATCAGTCCGTCGTCCGTATTTTTTTTGTCCGACCTTGCCTTTTCCGCGGCCTTTCCGATCGTCTCAAAATCCGGCGCCTGCCTCGGCGGAACAGCCAATGCCCGACGGACGATTTGCATGAGCTCCCCGCCGTATTCTTCCCCGCAGACGCCGTATTTTACCGCCAAGGCCGTCTCAAACCACATTCCCCAAAGCACGCTTTCCCCGTGTGACATCGAAGAGGAAAGCTCCAAGGCGTGTCCCGTGGTATGGCCGACGTTGAGGGACTTTCTCTCCCCCGTCTCTTTTTCGTCCACCTCCACCACGCGCGCCTTATGTTTTATGCACGGCGCAAGGAGAGAAGTGAGAAATTCTGCTCCGCAGATTTCGCATATATCGATATTCTCCATAGCTTTCAGTCGGTCGAAAATTTCCTCGTTCAAGGCGGCGTATTTTACGATTTCCCCCAATCCGCATTTGATTTCCCGAGGGGGGAGCGTCGAGAGGAAATCGGGGTCTGCCACCACTTCGCAGGGCTGATGAAAAGCGCCGACGATATTTTTGACGCCGCATAAATCCACCGCGGTCTTTCCTCCCACGCCGCTGTCCACCTGCGCGAGCAGGGTGGTCGGCACCTGAACGCAGGAAATCCCGCGCATGTAGAGCGCCGCAGCCAATCCTCCGATATCCCCCACGACGCCGCCGCCCACGGCGAAAAGCCGCGACGAGCGGTGCAATCCGGCGCGCGTCATTCGGGTAAGAATTTCCGATAAGGCCCCAAAATTTTTGCTTTCTTCCCCGGCAGGGAGGACGAATATTTCGCTCTTTGCGAAATATTCGAAAAAAAACGTCCCATAGAGAGAAAATACGTTAGAATCGGTCACGACGAAATTTTTCTGTCCCTCCGTGAGTCGGGGGAGTCTCTCTTTCGCCGCGCCCCGACCGATAACGATTTCCCCTTTCAAAGACGGCGCTTTCAGTTCAATTTTTTCCATAGCGAGCCCTCCTTCTCCTTTCAAAAGAAAGTTTTTTCCATTCACCTACTCTCACGCCACCTTCCTCCTTTCCTTTTCAAAGCGAATTCCGTTTTCGTCTCTCTCGCTTCTTAAAAGACGTTCAAGGCAGGCGGGAATATCTTTCTTTCACTTCTTCCATGGTATCCCCGCCCAGCCGTTCAGCCACCGTTTCGGCCAAGACTTCCGCAACGGCGGCCTCCGCGATGATTTCGAGCGCGAAAATCGCGCAGACGTCGCTCCGTTCGGAGGCGGCCACGGCGGATTTTTTCGTCGAGACGTCCACGGTCTGCAAGCCCTTCATCAATGTAGGAATGGGTTTCATGGCGACGCGGAGGACGATTTCTTCCCCGTTGGACATTCCGCCTTCAATTCCGCCCGCGCGGTTAGTTTTCCGATAAAAGGCGCAGGTCTTTTCGTCGCAGAAAATTTCGTCGTGAACTTCTTTCCCGCTCGCGGAAGCCGCGCCGAACCCCATGCCGACCTCCACGCCCTTGACGGCCTGAATACTCATCAGGCCGCGTGCGAGACGGGCGTCCAGCTTGTCCGAATACGTCATGGGACTCCCGAAGCCGCTTTTAAGCCCGCGGACGCGGATTTCCGCGACGCCGCCGGCCGTATCGCCCTCCGCCTTCAAGGCGGAAATTTTTTCCTCCGCCGACTTTTCCGCTTCCTCGTTCAGCATGCCGAGGCTGCGGGAACGACTGCCCTTTATCTCGTCGAACGTATACCGTCCCTCGTCCTTTATTCCGCATACTTCCCGAACATACCCCGCGATTTCTATACCGAGTGCGGAAAGATAACTCTTGAACACGCTCCCCGCGGCCACTCGGACGGCCGTTTCGCGCGCGGACGCGCGTTCCAGAATATTGCGCGCATCGGTCTGCGCGTACTTCAAAACGCCCGACAGATCGGCATGCCCCGGTCTGACCTTCGTCAACGTGCGCGCGGAGACGTCGCAGGGCTCGTCCGACATAATCGTTTTCCAATTTTCATAATCCCGATTATAGATACACAACGCTACGGGACTTCCCAATGTCTCGCCGTTCCTGACGCCCGCGAGAATTTCAACTTTGTCCGTCTCGATTTTTTGCCGCGCCCCCCTGCCGAATCCGCTCTGACGGAGTTTAAGCTCCTCGTCCGCCCGCGCCTTATCGATTTTCAAATGCGCGGGCAGCCCCTCGATAATGGCCACAAGCGCTTTCCCGTGCGATTCGCCCGCCGTCGTGAGTTTCATGTTCCGCCTCCTTTTTTCATTCTTTTGTAAAGCGGCCCGCCGCGCTCTTTGGTCGGCACGGCAAGCCGCACGCTCGTTTTCCGTCGAAAGGTCTTTACCCCTCGGCTCATCTATCTTGCGGAAAAGGTAAACGCCCCGCCCGCGTAATCCACCGTCACCCGCTGACCGTTGCAGACTCGTCCGAGCAAAATTTCTTCGGAAAGCCGGTCCTCGATTCTCCTTTGAATGGTGCGTTTGAGCGGCCGTGCGCCGTATTGGCTGTCGTAGCCTTCCCTGACCAGCTGTTCGAGGGCGGCATTCGTCACGGAGAGCACGATTCCCCGCTGTTCCAAGAGCCTTCTCGCCAGAGCGTCGATAATCTTCGCGCCGATTTTGGCGGTATCCGCCTGAGAGAGCCTGTGGAATACGATAATATCGTCCATGCGGTTGAGGAATTCCGGACGGAACCGCTCTTTGAGGGCCTTGACGATATTTTCCTTCATTTCCTCGTACTGTTTTTCGTTGTCCGCGCTCCTGCCCTTGTCGGCGGACAATTCTCCGCCAAACCCGTAAGAGACGGTGCGTTCGGCCTCCGCGGCCCCCACGTTGGAAGTGAGGATGACGATGGCGTTTTTGAAGCTGACCGTGCGCCCCTTGTTGTCGGTGAGCCGTCCGTCGTCGAGAATCTGCAAAAGCAAATTAAAGACGTCGGGATGCGCCTTTTCGATCTCGTCGAACAAAATGACGCAATAGGGCTTGGTGCGCACCTTGTCGGTGAGCTGTCCGGTCTGCATGTCGTCGTAGCCGACGTATCCGGGCGGCGCGCCGATGAGCTTGGAGACCGACTGTTTTTCCATATATTCGCTCATATCCAGCCGAATCATCTGATCTTCGGAGCCGAACATCGCCTCTGCGAGCGCCTTTGTGAGGTCGGTTTTTCCGACGCCCGTAGGCCCCACGAACACGAAGGAGCCGATGGGACGCGAGGGATCTTTGAGCCCCGCGCGGGCGCGCCGAATGGCCTTGGATACGGCGGAAACCGCCTCGTTCTGTCCGACGATGCGGCGGTGAAGCTCCTCTTCGAGGTGCATGAGCTTTTCGCCTTCCTCCTGCGTGATTTTGAGGAGGGGAATTCTCGTCCTCGAACTGACGATCGCTGCGACCTGCTCTTTGCCGAGCGCGAACCTGCCGTCGGCGCGGCGTTCCATGCTCTGCGCGCGGCGAATGGTTTCTATTTTGTTTTCCAGCCTCTTTTTTTCGTTGAGCGCAGCGACGGCTTCGGTATATTCGCCGCGGGCGCGATGGAGCCGTTCTTCCTCGTCCTGTGCCTCCGCTTCCGCAAGAAGTTCCTTGATTTCGTCTCCGCCGTCCTCGGCCATGATTCTCGCACGGGCGGCAGCCTCGTCGATGAGGTCGATGGCCTTATCGGGCAGGAAACGGTCGGTGATGTATCGGGACGAGAGCTTTACGGCCGCTTCGATCGCCTCGTCGGTGATCTCTATGCCGTGGTGCTCCTCGTATTTGGGGCGCAGACCTTTGAGAATGGCTATGGTGTCCGATTCGGAGGGCTCCTCCACGTATACGGGGGTGAAGCGCCGTTCGAGAGCGCTGTCCTTTTCGATATATTTTCGGTATTCCTCGACGGTGGTGGCGCCGATGACCTGTAAATCTCCCCGCGCGAGCATGGGTTTTAAGATATTCGCGGCGTCCATCGTATTGTCGGCGGAGCTGCCCGCGCCTACGATATTGTGAATCTCGTCGATAAAGAGAATGATATCGCCGTCCTTCATCACGACGTCGATGAGGTCTTTGAGGCGTTCTTCAAAATCCCCGCGGTACCGTGCCCCCGCCAGCATGCCCGGAATATCGACGGAAAACACCGTCTTGTTGAATAATTGTTCGGGCACCTCTCCGCCGACGATCATCTGAGAAAGGCCCTCCGCGATCGCGCTCTTTCCCACGCCCGGCTCCCCGATGAGAACAGGATTGTTCTTGGTGCGGCGGGACAGGACCTGAACGACCTTTTCGATTTCCTTTCTCCGCCCGATGACGGGGTCTATTTTTCCGCGGCGGGCACGTTCGGTCATGTCTATGCCGTATTGAAGGAGCTTTTCCTTTGCTCCGTCGTTCTTTTTCGGAGCGGATTTTTTCTTTTCCGAGAAATTATAATCCTTGATCTGCGTCTTTTCCTTGCGCGTTAAATCCTCGGAACGCGCCGAATCCTCCGCGCTTTCGCCCTCCGTTCCCTTCGGAGCAAACGCTCCGCCGCCCGCCGCGCCTTCGTTGTCGAAATCGTCGTAGCCGAGCTCTTTGCGGTGCTTTTGTTCCCGAAGAATCTGCCCCGTTTTTTCCTTCATTCCCTCGATGTCCGCGCCCAGACGCTTCAAAATTTTCACGGCGTAACAGCTCTCGCTTTCGAGAACGGACAAAAGGAGGTGTGCGGTTCCCGCCAGAGTGCCCGTCGTCGCCGCGAATTTAATGGCACGGTCGAACATCTGCTTGGTTCGCTGCGTAAATCCCGGCGTCGTCACCTTCGTGTCGATGCAGCGGAAAAACACCTCTTGATATTCAGCCCTCGTAATCCCTTCTCCCGCCAAAATTCCGTACGCCGAACAGGAGGGCAGGCTTAAAAAACCGTATATGACGTGTTCGCTGCCCACGTATACGGCGCCGTGCTCTATCGTCACCTGATTGGCGATTTTCAGCGCTTTTTTCAGATTTTCCGAAAATCTCGACAAATAATACTCCATCTCCCGTTCCTCGCCTGCTTCGTTCGGAAAGTCATTCTTTCCGTATCATACCATTATATGCCTGCACCGTCTCCGCCGTCCCTTCCGCCGAATCTGTTTTCTTTCGTTTCGTCCCGTTCCGCAAAACGGCGAAATCCCTTTTCGGCCGCTCTTTTGATACGCCCTCGTTCTTTTGTATGTTCTTCCCTTTTACGAACCGGAGTCGTCCTTTCTTTCGACTAAGCCCGGCAGCACCTTATGCACGATTTCCGCGCGGACGAGGTCACATTCTCTCTCGTCCTTCGCATCGGGACAGTTTCCCATCTTAAAGGAGACGGGGCGCATATTTGCGATAAAATCATTGAGCCCCACCATATCGGAAGCCTTGAAGAAGCCCAGAGCCACGCCCAGCTTTACCTTCACCATGCCGTCCGCGAGCTCCTTTACGGGCAAAACGGCGCAGTTCGTCAAGGCTCCGTAGGATCGCAGACAGATGTCGCGGTATCCGATTTCGTCCTCTTCGAGCATTCGTTCCCTCGCGCGCAGTTCCAGCTCCGCGAGATTGAGCGTGACCTCGTCCATGTGGGAGAGAATATCCGCCTCGGAGAAACCGAGCGTCCGCTCGTTGCTGATCTGATAGGAATAGCCCTCTGCGGCCGTGCCCTCTCCGAATACTCCCCGCACGGTGAGCCCGTTGACCTTCAAAGACGGGAGCAATTCTTCCAGTTTTTTGTATTTTGCAAGCCCCGGCAGGAACATCATCACGGAAGCGCGCATGCCCGTGCCGAGATTGCTGGGGCAGGCCGTCAGATAGCCGAGCTTTTCGTCGTAAGCGAAGCTGACGGAGCGAGCCAGCCCGTCGTCGATGCCGCTGATGCGTTCGTAAGCCTTATAGAGGTCGAACCCTTTGAGGATATATTGTTCGCGGAGGTGATCCTCCTCGTTGACCATGACGGAAACTTCCTTGTCGGAAGAGATAAACGCGGCGGAAATGTCTTTTCTTCGGATGAGGTCGGGACTTATGAGGTGTTTTTCCTGTAATAAGGTAGCCTCTTCCGCGCCGATTTTTCCGATGTCATATTCCGTGAAATCGTCCAGCCGATTGAGCTCGTAGCCGACGGTACGAATGACTTCTTTCGCCTCCTGAACGGTCATTTTGCCGGGGAAGGGGTAGGAGTAGAGATTTCGCGCCAGACGGACGCGGGTAGAAGTGACCACCGTTTCGATGAACGAGGCGGAATCCATTTCAGTCATCGTTCTCCCCTCCGTATAATTTTTTATTGAGCGCTTTGAGTTCTTCGGCGCAGATTTTCGCGGGGCCGAAATTTTTGTCCTTGATAAATTCTTCCACCCGTTTTTTCAAGGTGTTGCGCCTGCGGATGAGTTCTTCCCTGTCTCCGGAATTTTTCGGTTTCTTCCCGCAATGAATTTCGTTGCCCTGCATGCGGATCACGACGGGAATCACCGTTCTCGCGAGCGATTGATAGCACTGCGCGCACCCCACCAGCCCGCGGGAGCGAAAATCCTCTTCCGAGGTTCCGCAATAGGGGCACATGGCAATCTGCCTCGCCTTTTCGCGATGAGCGGCGGAGGGGTCTATATCGATAGAAATAAACAGACGGTGATAACAGTCCAGACAATAATACTCCGTCTGACTCTTCCCGTCTGTAACTTTCTCATACGTCTTCGTGGCCTGATTTTTTTTACAATGACAGCACAACATGGTTGCCTTTTCCTTATTTTCCCGGTATTTCTCCTTACTGTGTCTCGGTTTTATGCTTTCGGGGCTCCCTTCGTTCCCGGCTCCTTATCTTTCTTTGCCCCGTTTTTCCCTTTGAACGGCGACCAACGGAAGAAGCACCACAAGGTTTCCAGCGCCTGCAAAGGCACGCCGAGCAGGAAAATCAGCCAAAGCCTCCCGTAATCGTCGTTGCCGAGATGAGCCATAATGATGCGGGAAGTGGTATATACGCAGGCGAGGACCGTCCAGATAAGGACGGACACCGCCACGAAGTTTGTAATTTTATATTTCCAGACGCTCGAAAGGACGGTAATGACGATAGCGTTGATAGGAACGGCGTATAAAAACGCCAACCACCATTCTCCCTTGCCGGGAAGAATGAGATTCAAAAGCACGAAGACAGAGGTAGCCACCAGCCAAACGATGCCGCTGGAAAGGAGCATTACCAAAAGTCTCCGCCATTTGGACATTTTTTTAGGGGGGAGCACGGAGGATTTTTCGCCCACGAGATCATTGACGGTGATACCGTATAGATCGGCCAGCTTCAAAAGGATATAAATATCCGGTACTCCGTTTCCCGATTCCCACTTTGAAACGGACTTATCGGAATAATTAATCTTCTGTGCAAGCTCAGCCTGAGTGAGATTCGCCGCCTTTCTGTAATATATCAAATTTTTGGCAATCCGCTGATTGGTCGTTTCCAAGTTTTCCATAACGCTATGATAACATTTTTTTTTTAATTCGTCAAGCAGGTACATGCTTTTTTGCGGAAAAAGCCGCTTTTTTATTGGTTTCTACCCACGGTAGAGTCCGCTTTATACACTCTACTTTACAATCGATAGAGATAGAATGTCGAAAAATGCGGTAGAAAGTCACATATTTTACAGTAGAACGATTTTACTTTTGAATAGGTTGAAATTTGTCAATACTCAATATACAATAAACATACGATGAAAAGAGAGGTCTAATCTAAGTTTAAGGAGTTTAGGATTTATGGAAAGGAATTTTGACATCATCACGGATTCGTGCTGCGGAATGCCGCAGGAATTTACGGAAGCAAACGAGATTGCCGTACTTCCTTTGGGCTATACGGTAGACGGAAAGACATACGGAGGCGCGGAGAACGAAACGCTCCCCTTAAAGGAGCTTTACGCCCGCCTGCGGGCGGGGAGCGACTGCCATACGTTTCAGGTAACGGCCGAGCAAGCTCGGCCGCAGATAGAGAAATCCTTCCAAAAGGGGCGCGACGTTCTCATCGTCGCATTTTCTTCCGCCCTTTCGGGAACGGCGTCCTCGTTTACCGTCGCGGCGAACGAACTCACCGAGCTCTATCCCGACCGAAAAGCCTATGTGCTAGATTCTCTCAGCGGCTCGATGGGTCAGGGAATGTTGATCGAATATCTCATCGAAAAAGCGGAAGCGGGAGCGACGTTCGAGGAAGTATGCGCTTACGGAGAAAAGCTCAAACGCCGTATCCAGCACCTTTTCACGGTGGACGATCTGGAATTTTTAAGAAAAGGCGGCCGAATTTCGGGCGCGGTGGCGGTCGTGGGGAAGCTGCTCAAAATAAAGCCCCTGCTGCACGCGACGCCTAAGGGAACGCTTGCGCCCATCGCAAAAATCGTCGGCCGCAAGCGCTCTTTGGAAGCGCTCGCCGACGAGGCAAAAAAGCGCGCCGAACTCTCCCACGAAGATCCTATTTTTATCGCGCACGGGGACTGCGAGGAGGAAGCGCTTCGGCTCCAAGCGCTTTTGGAAGAACGTCTGGGAAAGCGCCGCTTTCTCATCAATTACATGGATCCGGTCATGGGTACGCACGGAGGACCGGGCATCATCGCGGTGTTCTTCAAAGGGAAGATACGCGAATAAGCCGTCTCGGCTTTTATATCCCACCGTTACTATTCTCGTCTCGGCTTTTATATCCCGCCGTTACTATTCCCGTCTCGGCTTTCATATCCTACCGTTACTATTCTCGTCCCTAATATAAAATCCCCCCTAAATATAAAAAATCTAAGATAAGGAGAACGTTTATGAAAACAAATTTCAGAATTTTCAAAGACAACGCGGCGGAAGCCGAATTGGAAGTCGCACTCGGAGCGGGAAGCGACCTCGTCATTGTAGGTTCCCCGTCCGAATATTTTGAAGGCAGAACGGCGCAGAAAGCCATAAATCTCATGAAAAAGTATCCCGAAAGGAAGATCTTCGTCACGGATCCGGTTTCCTCCGACTGCTTGCAGAAGGTTTTGGAAAAGGCGGATTCGGGTGCGAACCTCTTTGATACTTATGTATATGCGGAAAATCTTTCGGAAGCGCTCCGCGCCTGAACTTTATTTTGCTCACACTTCACCATAATCCTAAAAAAGCGGCCTGCCGTTCCTCGGCAGGCCGCTTTTGCTCACTTAAAAATTTTTATAAAATGTCGAGGACGATCGCCCTGCCTTTTTTGGCGTCATATCCCGCCTTCACCGTCTTGCCCGAATAATTGTTCAGCTTGTTGGGGCCGGTTATGTCAAAAAGCCTTGTCCTCTCGGAGTTAAATACGGCAAACGTTCTGACCGTTCTTTCCTCTCCCTCTATCGTCATTTTGATTTCAAATTCGAGAGTAGTCGGCCCCCACCGTGTATACGTTCTTTCCAGAATAACGTCCTGAATATCCGTCAATTCGACACGGGAGAAATACCGATAGCGGATTCCCCAGTAAATCATAAACGGTATCACCAATGCAAAAAAGGCTCCCGCCGTCCAACCGAGTCCGTTGCTCCCCATCAAAATGAGCAAAAGGGTCAAAAGAAACATAATCACTGCAAAAATCCCGAATATAGTCAAGTAATAGCGATAATATCTCGTCGCCGTATTTTTCATTTTTTCCCTCACAAAAGTACGGTTCCCCGCCCGATCTTTCAAATTCTTCCGCTCAATAGGCGCGGGCGTAAATAATCAGATGTTTTGCCTTTTTACCGCAGACTGCGCAGGTTTCGGCGGTTTCGCCCTCGGCGTAGACGCGGGCGCTCGCGGCGGTCTTTTCCTTGATTTTATCCTCGCACTCGCGGCAGCCGCACCAGCCCGCCTTGACGAAGTTTCCGTTTTCCACGCCCGCAAGAATTTCGTCCATGTCCTTCGCATACACGATTCGGCCGTCGCGGCGTTTTCTAGCCGCTTCCAGCATGTCCTTCTGTACGGTTTGAAGCAGAGCGCGAATCCCGTCCGCGGCCCCGCTCAAAGCCATCTCCGACTTTTCGAGGGTATCCCGACGCGCGCAGAGAATTTTTCCCGCTTCGAGGTCGCGGGGACCGAGCTCGATACGCACGGGAACGCCCTTCATCTCCCATTCGTTGAATTTCCAGCCGGGGCTGTTTTCGCTGTCGTCGAGCTTGACGCGCACGCCCGCTTGTTCGAGCTCGTCCCGAAGTTTTACACAGACCTCCAAAACGCCCGCCTTTTTCGCGGCAATCGGCACGATGACGCACTGTACGGGCGCGACGACGGGCGGAAGCACCAGCCCGCGGCTGTCTCCGTGCGTCATGATGATCGCGCCGATAAGGCGGGTAGAGACTCCCCACGAGGAAGTATACGCCGTCTTGTGCGTTCCGTCCTTATCGAGGAACTGAATATCGAAAGCGGAGGCGAAATTCTGTCCGAGATAGTGACTAGTGCCTGCTTGTAAGCTCTTGCCGTCGTGCATCATGGCTTCCATGCCGTAGGTGGCCACAGCGCCGGCGAATTTTTCCTTTTCCGTCTTTTTGCCGGTGATGACGGGAATGGCGAGGCAATTTTCGGCAAATTCTTTATAGACGCCCAACATTTTTTGCGTTTCTTCTTCGGCTTCCTCTGCGGTGGAGTGAACGGTATGCCCTTCCTGCCAGAGGAATTCGCTCGTGCGGAGGAAAGGCCGAGTGGTCTTTTCCCAGCGCATGACGTTGCACCACTGATTGATTTTGAGGGGCAGATCGCGATAGGATTGTATCCATTTGGAGTACATGGTACCGATAATCGTCTCGGAAGTAGGTCTTATGGCGAGCGGCTCCGCGAGCTGTTCTCCTCCGGCGACGGTAACGACGGCGATTTCGGGCGCGAACCCCTCCACGTGCTCGGCCTCTTTCGTAAAGAAGCTCATGGGAATGAGGAGCGGGAAATAAGCATTTTCCACCCCCTGCGCCTTAAAGCGTTTATCCATTTCTTTCTGAATGTTTTCCCAAATGGCATAGCCGTAAGGCCTTATGACCATCGTGCCTTTGACGGGGCCGTAATCGACGAGCTTTGTCTTTAACACGACGTCGGTATACCACTGAGGGAAATCGGCGTCAATATCTGCGATTTGTTCGACGAATTGATTCTCTTTTGCCATAAATAAACCTCGGAAACAATTATTTTATTCATTATACAGCAAACGCGCGCAATTTTCAATCGTTTTGCGCGCGTTTTTTTGTTATTTTCCGACGGAGCATAATTTTCTTTTTCCGTTTTGTTTCCGCTCCGTTGCAGAGTCCAAAGCCCGTTGCGACCTCTGTTTCGCTGCGGATTCAACTCCTTCTCGGTTTCGTTTTTCCCAAATTGTTAAAAGCCCGTGAGCTCCTTTCTCGTCTTGACGCTGACCCAGCCGCAGGAGACGGAGCCGGGACCGACGTGAGCCCCGATGACGGGTCCCATGATGACGATTTTCGGCCTCACGCCCCATTTTGCCTCTACCATGTCCGCGAGCTCGTTTGCGCCCTCCTCGTTGTCGGTATGGACGATAACGGCGATTTTATTTTCGTCCATGGGCGCCTTTTCCTGCGATTCGAGGACGAAATTGAAGGCTTTTTTCATGCCGCGCATCTTGCCGATGACTTTGAGTTTCCCTTCGGAATCGAATATGATCATGGGCTTGATGTTGAGCGCCGTGCCATATACGGCGGAGACAGCGGAAACGCGGCCGCCCTTCATGAGATAAAAGAGGTCGTTAGGGATAATGCAGTGCTGAATCCTCAATCTGATTTCCATGAGTTTGTCGTAAGCGTCTTTGGCGGACATGCCCTGATCGCGCATGTCGCAGGCCATAGACACCAGCATGCCCTGCCCGATGGTGGCGGTGAGAGGGTCTACGGAATAGAGATTGAATTCGGGGTATTCCTTTTTCACTTCCTCCGCCGCCTGTTTGACGACGGAAACGGTGCGCGCGAGTCCCGAAGAAATGCTGAAATGCAGAACGTCCTTCACGCCCGCGCGGGCCATTTTGCGGAAATGCTCGCAATGGGACTCATAATTGAGCATGGAAGTGCGGGGGAAGGAGCCCGCCCGAACCTTCTGATAGAAATCGACGTAATCCTGATAACAGGAAAACGCATCGACGCCCTCCTCCTGTTTTCCGTTTTTTTCCAAAGTAAAGGTGAGCGGAGCGAACCAAATTTCGCGTTTTTCGATATAATCTTTATATAAATCGCAGGTCGAATCGCTGGACACGGCAAACTGAATCATACTAATTTCTCCAAACTTTTTCATTATCATAAAAATTTATGACAAATTTATTATAACACATAAAAATATTTCTGTCAACGATATAGGGGAAAAATATATTAAAGCGAAATTAATAAAATTTTGTCATTCCTATTTTCATGATACCATTTTCGGCGGGGATTTTTTCTAACGGAATCTATTTTTATCCTTACGATTTCGTAAGTTTTTGCGATAATTATGCGCCGCGAGAAAATTTTTACAATAATTTTTCTCAAAAGACTTGAAAATTATGCCGAAAACCGTTATAATAGAGATAGAGTGGTATAAAGGACTTTATACGCTCACGATTTTGAGGCATTTGCCTTTCTTTTTGGAGCCGATACATATAAGATGATGACTTTACGGGAATATTTGCAGCTGAAAAACGGAACGGACGTTCGCGGCATCGCGACGGAAGGGATCGCGGGCGAAGAGGTCAACCTCACGCCCGAAGCCGCGGAAGCGATCGCGGAAGCGTTTGCGGAGTGGCTTTGCAAGCGGACGGGAAAAAGCCCTTTGCGCATCGCGGTAGGTCACGATTCGAGAATTTCCTCCCCCGCGCTTTCCGAAAGTGTCTTAAAAGGGATAGAGCGGACGGGCAACGTTGCGATTTTCACGCATCTTTCCTCTACGCCGTCCATGTTCATGCTCTTAAAAGACGAACGCTGGTCCGCGGACGGCTCGGTGATGATTACGGCCAGCCACCTTCCCTTCAACCGCAACGGCCTGAAATTTTTCACGGCGGAGGGCGGCTTGGAATCGGAGGACGTCAAAGAAATCCTCACCCTTGCCTCCGCGGCGCCGTTTCCCGAAAAGGCGGGCGGAAGCAGGATAGAAAAGCCGTATCTCGACGCCTATGCGCAGGATCTCGTCGAAAAGGTCCGCCGCGCGACGGGCGAAACGCAGCCCTTGAAGGGCAAGCGGATTCTCGTAGACGCGGGAAACGGCGCGGGCGGATTTTACGTCGATAAAGTCTTGAAGCCGCTCGGAGCGGATACGACGGGCTCGCAGTTTTTGGAGCCGGACGGCCGTTTTCCCAATCATATTCCCAACCCCGAAAACGAAACGGCGATGCGATCCGTCTGCGAGGCGGTGAAGCGCAATCATGCGGACTTCGGAATTATTTTCGATACGGACGTAGACAGAGCGGGCGCCGTGGACGAGAAGGGCGAAGAAATCAACCGCAATCGCCTGATAGCGCTCATTTCCGCAGTTCTTTTGCGCGAAAAGGCGGGCACAATCGTGACCGATTCGGTCACTTCCGACGGTCTCGCGTCGTTTATCGCGGCGCACGGCGGAAAGCATTGCCGCTTCAAGCGCGGATATAAAAACGTCATCAACGAAGCGATCCGCTTAAACGAGTCGGGAGAATATACTCCCCTCGCGATAGAGACGAGCGGGCACGCCGCCTTGAAGGAGAATTACTTTCTCGACGACGGCGCGTATCTCGTCACGAGACTCTTGATTGCGCTTTCGGCGGCGGCGAAAGCGGGGCAAAAGCTCACCGACCTCATTTCGGATCTTCCCGAGCCCGAAGAAGCGGCGGAATACCGCCCGACGTTTATGAAGGACTGCGATTTCAAAGCGCTGGGCAATCGTGTGATCGAGGAGCTCAAAGCGCATGCGGCGGGACTTTCTTATGCTTCCCCTGCGCCCGAAAATCACGAGGGAATACGCCTGAATTTCGATAAGGAGCACGGCGACGGCTGGGCGCTGGTGCGGCTGAGCCTGCACGAGCCCATTCTTCCCATCAACGTCGAGAGCAATTCAAAGGACGGGGCGAAGAAGATCGCCCGGGAGCTCTATACGTTTTTGAAACAGTATGATTTTCTCGATCTGTCGGCGTTAAAAAGCGCGGCGGGCGAGTCAGAAAATTAAAAAATAAAAATTAGGAGATATTATGATGGACGTACAACAGACCACTATCAACGCGGTGAGAATCTTATCCGCGGAAGCAATTCAGAAGGCGAAATCGGGCCATCCCGGGCTTCCCATGGGCAGCGCGCCGATCGGTTACGCACTCTTCCAGAATTTCCTGAAATTCAATCCCAGAGATCCGAAGTGGGAAGACCGCGACAGATTTATTCTTTCGGCGGGACACGGCTCCATGCTCGATTATTCTCTCCTTTATCTTTACGGTTACGATTTGAAGAAGGAAGATCTGATGAACTTCCGTCAATGGGATTCCAAGACTCCCGGCCATCCCGAATACGGCCATACGGTCGGCATCGAGACGACGACGGGCCCTTTGGGACAGGGAATTGCCAATGCAGTGGGCATGGCGCTTGCGGAAGCGCATTTGGCGGCAAAATACAATAAGCCCGGGTTCCCCGTCGTAGATCACTATACCTATGCGCTCTGCGGCGACGGCTGTTTGGAGGAAGGAATTTCTTACGAAGCCTGTTCGTTTGCGGGCACGCACGCGCTCGGGAAGCTCATACTCTTCTACGACGACAATAACATCACGATAGAAGGCGACACGGACGTGACGTTTAAGGAAAACGTCGGCGCGCGTTTCGCGGCGCAGAATTGGCAGGTTCTTCACGTGGATCTCGTCACCGACCCCGATAATATCGAAGCGATTTCCGACGCGGTGGAAAAAGCGAAGGCGCGCACGGATAAGCCCACGATCATCATCTGCCACACAAAAATCGGCTACGGTTCCCCGCTCGAAGGAACGGCGAAGTGCCACGGCGCGCCCCTCGGCGAAGAGAACCTTCAAAAGACCAAGGAGAAGCTGGGCTGGCCGTGCGCGGAAGCGTTCGACTGCCCCGCGGAGGTATTCGAGCATTGCGCCTTAGCGGCGAACGCGGGCGCGGAAAAGGAAATGCAGTGGAAGAAGATGTTCGCGGAATACGAATACGCCTATCCCGAACTCGCGGCGGAATACAAAGCGGCGATGGCGAACGAAAAGCCCGACCTCGAAGCGATGGAAGAGCTCTTTGCCTTCGATAAGCCCATGGCTACCCGCCAGACCTCCTCTGTGGTATTAAATAAACTTGCGGCAGTGCTTCCCCAGCTCATGGGCGGAAGCGCCGATCTCGCTCCCTCCAACCTTTCGGACATGAAGGATACGGACGAAATCAAATACGGGACGTTTGCGCCCGATTCTTACGAAGGCAGAAACATTCATTTCGGAATCCGTGAACACGCGATGGCAGCGATAGCGAACGGCATGCAGCTCCACGGCGGAATACAGGCGTACTGCGCGACCTTCTTCGTGTTCTCTGACTATTGCAAGCCCGCCATGCGCCTCGCGGCTCTCATGAATATTCCCGTGACGTATATCATGACGCACGATTCTATCGGCGTCGGAGAGGACGGCCCCACGCACGAGCCTGTGGAACAGCTCATTTCTCTCCGTTCCATTCCGGGAATGAAGGTATATCGTCCCGCGGACGGCAAAGAGACGGCGGCGGCGTGGATTTCCGCGCTGACGGGCACCCAACCCACGGCGCTCGTCCTGACGAGACAGAACCTGCCGCAGTATGAAAACAGCGGCCTTGCGGCGCTGAAAGGCGGCTATGTACTGGAAGATGCGGAAGAAACGCCCGACGTTCTCCTCATCGGCACGGGTTCGGAAGTCGAACTCTGCGTCAAGGCAAAGGCACTGCTTGCGGAAAAGAACGTCAAGGCTCGCGTGGTTTCCATGCCCTGCATCGAAGAATTTGAAAAGCAGACCGCAGAATATAAGGAAAGCGTCCTTCCGTCGGCAGTCAAAGCGAGAGTGTGCGTAGAAGCCGGTTCCCCTTATAGCTGGTATAAATACGCGGGCGACGACGGCGAAATTGTCGGAATGACGACGTTCGGCGCTTCCGCTCCCGCAAACCTGCTCTTTGAAAAATTCGGTTTCACGGCAGAAAACGTCGCGGAAAAAGCAATGGCTTCCATCGCCAAGACAAATAAGTAATCCAAAAAGCGGCGGGAAAAAATCCCGCCGCTTTTTTCTCGTTCTTTTCTTTTTTCGGTCGTTTTTCCTCTGTCCGTTTTACTTCTTGTCTTTCATTTCTCCCACTATTTCCCCCTCCACCCCATTTTCCTCTTGTCTTTCATTTCTCCCACTATTTTCTGCCCCTCCACCTTTTTTCTTGTCTTTCGTTTCCCCCACTATTTTCCGACCCGCCCCATTTACCTCTTGTCCTTCGTTTCTCTCCACTATTTTCTGTCCCTCCACCTTTTTTCTTGTCTTTCATTTCTCCCGCTATTTTCCGCTCCGCCCCATTTTCCTCTTGCCCTTCGTTTCTCCCACTATTTTCCGCTCCGTCCCATTTTCCTCTTTTCCTTCGTTTCTCCCCACTATTTTCTGTCCCCGCCCTTTTCTTCTTGTCTTTCGTTTCTCCCGTTTTCTCGTTGTTTTCCCCTTGCTCTTTCTTTCGTTTTTCTTTTTTGTTTTCCATGTATATATACGCACTTCAACATACGTACATTTGCACATCTTAAAAATTTTGCATATCATGAAATAGATTATAAGGAGTTATCTGATTATGGATATTCAGACAATAAAAGAATTATTTCTCACTCGCCAAAGCTGTCGCAGTTTTTCCTCCCGTCCCGTTTCAAAGGAGCAAATCGAAGAAATCTGTTCTCTCGCGGCGCTGGCGCCCTCCGCATGTGATTTACAGCCTTGGAAGGTCTACGCCGTAACGGGGGAAAAGCGCAAACCTCTCGCGGATTTCCTTATCGAAAGCGGAAAAGCCCCGTTTGTCGGAGACGCGCCCGCATTTTTGGTAATTGCGGAAAATCCCGCCGTTTCCCAAGAAAGACCGGCGCTCTCCTATTACGCGCCGTCGGATACGGGCGAATTTACGGCACACCTGATTCTCGCCGCAAAAGCCGCAGGACTGGACACCTGTATTTTGGGCTGGCAGAACCGTCCGGGATTAAAAGAGGTGACAGGTATAACGGACGCCGTAAATATTCCCTATGTAGTGGCGCTCGGCTATGCTTCGGAAGATTATGAAACCCGCCCGAAAGACCGCCGCCCTTTGAACGAAACGCTGACGTTTCTCGATTGACGAATTTAATTTTTTCCGAAAGAACAAAACCTATACAGGCTGATCTTAAATGAGGCTTTACACACGATTTTTATTGTTTTCGCCGAAAAAGACCGCCGAAGAACTTCGATAAGTCCTTCGGCGGCTTTCTTCGTTACAAAATTATTTTTTATTTACGGGTACCCAAATTTCGCTGCGGTAATCGGAGCTTTCCATATTTCCTTTTGTGTAGGCTTCTATATCCATTTCATAAGTCGGCCGATAACCGGACGCGGGGAAAAATTCCGAAACAATTTTGTGCCACATCGTTTGTATTGCTTCGGGCATTTTTCCCTTGCACTCGAATACTGCCCATGTTCTTGCGGGAACGATATTTTTTCTGAAACCTTCCGGTACCGCGGCAGCCTTATCGCATTTAGCCGCAATCGAGTAGTCAAACGTCTTTGCGTTTTCGGATAAATTCCCATAGCAGATTCCAAAAATATACGTTTCGTCGCAAGTAATCCCCAAGAGCTTTTTTATCGTTCCGTCACTGTGCGCCCTCGTCCAAAATTCCGGAATACTTTTCGCATTTTCAGAATTTTCGACCGTGTGTGATTCGACTCTTTCAACAATTTGAAAGGCGTCTTTCTCGACAATCTTGTAATCCATTAAAGTTCCTCCATTCAATGAAATTTTCACGGAAAGCCGAGAAAATGATTTGACTTTGAAACCGCCCTTTCTCGCATCGGAAGGCGTAACGCCGTGAAATTTTGAAAAAGCCCTCGTAAAACTTTCGGGACTCTCGTACCCGTATTTCAAAGCGATATCTATTACCTTATCCGCCGAAGTTTTGAGCTCATTGCCGGCAAGAGTGAGCCTTCTGCCCCGAATATATTCTCCGAGCGTCATTCCGCACAGAATACTGAAAATTCTTTGGAAATAGAAATTTGAACAAGCGGCTTGTTCGGCGACAAGGTCGTAATCTATTTCTTCCGTCAGATGTTCCTCGACATAATCGATGGCGTTTTGTATTCCGGTAACCCAATCCATATTTTCTTTTGTCTCCGTGTGTTTCCATTATAGAACAAAAAAAATATAATGTCCTGATTTTGTATGCCGAGTACTGTCAGGAAGCCGTTTCAAGAATTATTCGAAAGGATAGGGTTCTCCGTCTCTGTACGCCCATTCTCCTGCCCAATATACGGTAACATTATAGGGAGTTTTCCACATTTGCTCACCTTCTTCGACTTCTGCAAACAGAAAAATATCTTCCTTTCCAAATGCGTATTCGTCCAGTTTCTCCACACTTTTCGGAATTACCAATTTTTCCAAAGATGTGCACTGACTAAAAGTATGCGCTCCGACCTCCTCCACGGAATCGGGAATGGTTATACTTCCGAGGGAGATACAGTCGGAAAAAGCGCCTTGTCTTATCTCTTTTAACGTAGAGGGAAGATTTACAGAAATCAAGCTGTTACAATCGCTGAACATATATTCTTCAATAAAAGTAATTCCCTCCTCTATTGTCACGTTTTTTAGATTTTCGCATTTGTAAAATATCCCCCACCCGCTTACGGAAATTCGGCTCGGTATGGATACCTCTGTCAGATTGTTACATTTTGAAAAAGATTGCTTTTCAATCCTCGTGACGGAATCCGGAAAAACCAAGCGTTCCATTTTATTTCCCAAACACGCCGCTTTTCCCACTACAACGACCCCTTCGGGTATTTCACTTTTTATTCCCGCCCGAATCAGAGTTTTGCTTTCCTTCTCAATCAGACAATTATTTTCGCTGTAATATCTTTCGTTGTCTTCTGCAACGGTAATGTTTTCCAATGAACTGCAGCAAAGACTCCAATCTCCTATGGAAACCACTCCTGCGGGAATTGTTATCTTTTTAAGAAAATCACAGACCTCAAAAGCGGATTCCCCTATCGTTTTCAGACTTTCCGGTAAATCTATTTTGTTCATTTTACAGCCGACAAAAGCGTCTTGCCCGATTTCTTCCAAACCTTCGGAAAACGCTACTTCCAATAATCCGCACTCGTAAAAAGCCCTTTCCCCGATCGTCTTTACGCTTGAAGGAATCGCCACGCTTATCAAATCCTCGTTTTCCCGAAAAGCGCTGCTCGCCACACCCGTAACCGGCTCGTCGAGGTAAGTCGAAGGAATCACCACCTCGGAAACCTCCGCGGCCCCCATTCCCGATACCCAGTACCCCTCTTCTCCGTCCGGAGCGGGAATATATCTGAGTCCCTCCGTAGGTTTCAGTCCCGCCGTCGCGTCACCGTTTCCCTTATCGCCGCAAGCGGTCAAAGCCAATCCGGCAGCGGCGATAGCCGCACAGCAAACGGACAAAAAAAAGATTTTCCCCGATTTTTTCATAATTTCTCCTTTGTTGCCTTTGGTTATCCTGCAACGGAGGTATTATATCATATCGGGGAAAGTCTGTCAATATGCCGATAAAAAATTTATTGTTGTCGATTGAAAATGTTTTAGTCAGCCGCAAAACTTTACGCCAAAATATCGCGATTTTTATTCAAATATCCAATTCAGGCGGAACGTCGATTTCGTCGGAGACATATTTTCCGTTCTTTTTCCGCTGCCGAACGCACTCGGAAAGGAGGTATTCGATTTGCCCGTTCACGGATCGGAAATCATCCTCCGCCCAAGCGGCGATGGCGTCGTATAATTTCGGAGAGAGCCGAAGCGGTACCTGTTTTTTCTGATTGTCGTTCATCTCAGTATAAACTTCCCGAATTTACGACGGGCTGAGCGTCGTGATTGCCGCAGAGCACGACGAGGAGATTGGAGACCATAGCGGCTTTGCGTTCTTCGTCGAGTTCGACGACGCTGTTTTGACTGAGCCGTTCGAGAGCCATTTCCACCATTCCCACTGCGCCGTCGACGATCATTTTTCGCGCGTCGATAATGGCGGAAGCCTGCTGGCGCTGTAACATGACGGCAGCGATTTCGGGCGCATAAGCGAGGTAAGTAATTCTGGCCTCTATGACTTCCAATCCGGCCTCTTCGACGCGCTTTTGAATTTCATCCTTAATTCTCGAAGCGACGACCTCGCTAGAACCTCTGAGGCTCCCCTCGTCCGCGATGCCGTCGCCCGTCGTATCGACGTTAGGCGCTACATCGTAGGGATAGATGCGGACGATATTTCTCAAAGCGCTGTCGCACTGCAAGGAAAGATACTCCTTGTAGTTATCCACATTGAATACAGCCTTTGCGGTATCCACCACCTTCCACATGACCGCGATTCCGATTTCCACGGGATTGCCGAGACAGTCGTTTATCATATGCCGAGTGTTGTTGAGCGTAAATATTTTAAATGAAATCGTATTGTTGTTAGTGGAAATTCCGGGCTTTGAGGCCGCCATTACGGTCTCTCCCGCACCGCTGTTGACATCGCCGCTCTGATTGAGCTTCGTCTTTGCCGCGGGATTGACCGACGAACAGAAGGGATTGACGAAGTAGAAGCCCTCCCCTTTGAGCGTTCCGACGTATTTACCGAACAGAGTCAGAACCAACGCCTCCTGCGGTTTGAGAATTTTGAGTCCCATCGCGGGAACCCAGCCAATCATGACGACGACAAACGACACGATAAACAGAACCGGATTTCCGTCTCCCTCCATCATTCCCGCACCAAAGACCATGCCGACAATCGCCAGCGCATATATCGCGATAATGACAATCAGCGCCGCCATGCCGTGTTTCTTGTTTTTCAATATAATTTCTTCCATAAAATCCCTCCAATATTATTTTGATATCAAAATTATATCATAATACATTTTGCTTGTCAATCGATTTAAGG
>CAKXBD010000002.1:0-15816 GCA_934871445.1 uncultured bacterium
TCAACCTCCTCGGCTGCGCGTTGTGCGGCCTGTTCGTCGGCATTCTTTGGCCGGGAACCTATTCGGTCGCCGCGAAAAAATTGCCTTACGGCGGAGCTGCCATGTTCGCGCTCCTTGCCCTTGCGGGAGACCTCGGCTGTCTCGCCGGCCCCACGACGGTCGGTTTTGTATCCGGTATATTCAACGATAATCTCAAAGTCGGACTTACGGTCGCCGTCATCTTTCCCATCTTGGCTGTGCTCGGCATGTTTCTTCTGTCAAAACATAAAGACAAAGGCCCCGAAATGCTGAATCCGAACGAACAAAAATAACAAAACCCCCGTCAGTCATAATGACTGACGGGGGTTTTGTTATTCTTTCAACGCAAAGCGGCTTTTTTCAAAAATTCAGAAAAACTATCTATCGTTCCTCTCGGAAATAATTAAGCCCCAAACTTGCGGGAGGCTGCGTCTCTTTGCTGTTCAGGATGCTCGTTATAATCAATACAATGATCGTAACGACATAGGGTAACGCTCCGACGAGTTCCTTTGACAATACTGTGACAAAGTTAGAAGCGATATACAATCCGCCGAAAATGATCGAGCCCAAAATAGCGAGCGCGGGGCGCCAAAGGGTAAAGATGACGAGGGCGATGGACAGCCAGCCGAACCCTTCGAGGAAGTGTACGTCGTCCCAATTTCCGCCCATATAATCCATAATAGCGCATAATCCGCCAAGAGCCGAAATCCCACAGCCGATACATGTTGCCCAATATTTATAGCGCGACACATTGATTCCCGCGGCGTCCGCCGTAGCAGAATTCTCGCCCACTGCGCGCAAGTGCAAACCTATACGGGTACGATTGAGAATGAGCTGAGCCGCAATCGCGACGATAATTGCCAGATATACGAAAATACCGTGAGATAAAAATATCTCTCCGAACCACCCGAGTTTATCGCCTACGGGGAAAAGATTGGTATAATATTTGCTCGCACGGGCGATAACCGCCATCTTTGCCTTTATGAGATTGATGAGATGTCCCGCTAGTCCTACGCCGAACGTCGTCATGGCGAGACCCGTAACGTTTTGATTTGCGCGGAGCGTGACCGTCAAAAAGCTATACAGAGCTCCCATCGCCGCCCCCGCGAGAAAGGTGACGATCAAAGGTACGAGAACGAGCAGAAACGGTACGGAAGTACCGATTGATTTTATGAGATAATACTCGGAAAGACAACCGACCGCCGTTCCCACGCTCATGACGCCGGGGACGCCGAGATTGAGATGACCGGATTTTTCCGTGATAATCTCTCCCGTCGAGCCGAAAAGGAAAATCGCGCCGATACGAATGGCGCCCACTAAAAAGCTCACAAACATTGATTCTTTTCCTCCTTTTTGCGTTTTTTCGCCTTGCGGAACTTAATCTGATACAGGATAAAAAATTCACAGCCGATAATAAAAAAGAACATAATACCTGTTATGATATCGGCGAAGTAGGCGTTTGCGACTCCGCAATCCGTCATAACCTGCCCCATACCCTTTTGCAAAAATATGACCAGATACGCGGTAAAAATCATAAAGATTGGATTAAATTTCGCCAGCCATGAAACGAGAATCGCCGTAAAGCCGCGTCCGCCGACCGTCTCTTTGCTGATCATGTGATCGATTCCGCCGACAATCAGAAATCCGGCCAAGCCGCAGATAGCGCCCGAAATGAGAAGGGTACGAACAACGACTTTCTTTACGTTGATTCCCACGTAACGAGCCGTATTCTCGCTTTCGCCCACGACGGAAATTTCATAGCCCTGCTTACTGTACTTCATATAGACATAGACCAAAGCAGTGACGATTGTTACCACGATGACGCTCAGCCAAAAATCTTCTCCGCCGATTTTTGGCAGATTGCCGTGCGGGAGCGGACTCATGTTTCCCGAACCTGTCGGGTACCAAATCTTTATGGCAAAGAGCACGATTTGCATGGCCACATAGTTCATCATGAGCGTAAACAGAGTTTCGTTGGTATTCCATTTTGCCTTGAAAATGGCGGGGATTACCGCCCAAAGCATGCCTGCGGCCACGCCCGCGACGAACATAATCGGAATCAATACTCCGTCCGGGACTTTTCCGCCGAGATAGAACATGCACACCGTACAGGCAAAACCGCCCATGAGTACCTGTCCTTCCGCACCCGTATTCCAAAAACGCATTTTGAATGCGGGAGTGATGGCGAGCGCAATCAAAAGAAGAATTGCTCCGTCGCGGAGAAAAATCAAAATTCTGCGTTCCGTACCGAAAATCCCCGAAAACATAGACGAATAAATGAAGAAGGGATTCTTTTTCAAAACGAAAAACGACAATAAACCTGTAACCACGAAGGCGAGCAGGATAGCCGCCGCACGGATCAACCAAGATTTCCACCAGGGAACGGAAGTACGCTTTACGATATGAAAAAGGGGTTCTTTGACGCTTTTTTCTTTATTCTTCATAATCTTCCCGTTCCTCCCGTTGGTTTTTTACCATTAAAAGTCCGATTTCTTCCTTTTTAGCCGTTCTGCCGTCCAAAATTCCCGTGATACGGCCGCTGCCGATGACCATGATCCGATCGCAAAGCTCTAAAAGAACGTCCAAATCCTCGCCCACGAAAATGACGCAGACACCCTTTTTCTTCTGCTCCGTCAAGAGATTGTAGATGGTATAGGAAGAATTGATGTCCAAACCTCTGACCGGATACGCCGCAAGGAGTACGGTGGGCGAAGCGGCGATTTCCCGCCCCACCAATACTTTTTGAACGTTTCCGCCCGAAAGGCGACGAACGGGCGTTTTAGCACTCGGAGTCGATACTTCGAGACTCTTAATAATTTTTTCGGCAAGATTTTCGGGTTCCCTTCTGTCGAGGAAAATCGAATGGCCTTTTCGATAACTTCTGAGCATCATATTATCGATGATGTCCATGTTTCCGACGAGTCCCATTCCCAGACGATCCTCGGGGACGAAAGAAAGACGGATTCCCATTTCCCGAATCTGTAAGGGAGACTTTCCGATAAGCTGTTCGCCTACGGGCATTTTTCCGACGTTTTCTTCTTTGAAAAATTCTTCTTCTCTTTCCTGTCCCGACTCTTCTGTTTGGGATTTTTCGGGCGGATAATATTCTATGCTAGCGCCTGCGATCGGGATCTGCAAACCCGCAATCGATTCCAGAAGCTCTCTCTGGCCGCTCCCCGCAATTCCCGCTATGCCGAGAATTTCCCCACTGAATGCGCAAAAATTCACGTCGTCGAGAATACGAATTCCCTCGGTATTTATGAAGGTAAGATTTCTGACTTCCAGACGCTTTTGGCAATTTACAGGCATGGGACGGTCGATATTCAGGGATACCTTTTTACCGACCATCATTTCCGTCAATTCCTGTTCGGTGGTCTTTGCCGTCTCCACCGTCGCAATATGTTCGCCCTTTCTCAAAACCGCCACTCTGTCCGAAATCGCCATAACTTCGTTGAGCTTATGCGTGATGATGATGATGGATTTACCGTCGTCGCGCATCGTGCGGAGCACGGCAAACAGCTTATCGATTTCCTGCGGGGTGAGAACGGCGGTAGGCTCGTCCAAAATGAGAATATCCGCGCCGCGATATAAGACTTTCACGATTTCCACGGTCTGTTTTTCAGAGACGGACATTTCGTGAATTTTCTTCTTAGGATCGATATGGAAACCATACTTTTCGCTCATTTCCCGAACGCGAGCGTTGACTTCTTTGAGATTATACTTCTCTCCGCGCACGCCGAGAACGATATTCTGAGCGGCGGAAAATACGTCCACCAGCTTGAAATGCTGATGAATCATACCGATCTTATAGCGAAAAGCGTCTTTGGGCGAACGAATGGAAACTTCTTCTCCGTCGATATAAATCCGGCCCTCGTCGGGATAATAAATTCCCGCGATCATGTTCATGAGCGTTGTTTTTCCCGATCCGTTCTCGCCGAGGACGGACAAAATTTCGCCCTTTCTGACGTCCATATCCACGTTTTTATTCGCGGTTACCTCTCCGAACGTTTTCGTGATGTTTTTCAGTTGTATTGCAATGGGTTTATCCACAGTGCCTCCCGAAATCTTTAATTAACGCGAACGGGCGGAGCCATATACGGTACTCCGCCCTATATTGTTTTTACGTAGCCTTAACCTTATTCGTTCAACAGTCGGATTCCGTCTATTTTTATATCGAAATAAGGTGCCGAACGATGAAAAGATTCCTTAAAAACTCCATTCTCGATAGCTTCGGTATCCGGCTTATAATCGCCGTCTGTATCCGCTAAATAGGTCGTAAGAGTTTGTCCATTCACCGTAAATTTAGAAGTATCGAATATTTCCAAAGTACCCGCTGCAATTTTATCTCTCGCTTCGATAACGGCCTCTACGGCTCCTTCCGGAGCAGCGTTGCCGCCAATATTCGTCAGTTTGACAGACCCCGTTTTAATCGTTCCCGTCCAGTCATCGGCGATTTCTTCGCCCATGGCAGCTTTCGCGATGATATATTTGAAGTAGGGAGTCCAATCGATATAAGAAGAAACGAGGAACGTTTCGGGGCAGGCCTCAAACGTGCTTCCGTTATAGGAGACGTTGGGAACTCCCGCTTCTTCACAGGCAGAGGGCGCCCCCATGGAATCGGCGTGCTGAGAAATGAGTTTGCAGCCGCCGGCGATAAGGCTTTCCGCAGTCGATTTTTCATCAACGATACTAAACCACGACTTCGTAAACTGGACGTCCATCGTAACTGTCGGGCAGACGGATTTCGCGCCGAGATAGAAAGCGGTATAACCGGAAATAACCTCGGCATAGGGATAAGCGCCGACATAGCCCATTTTAGCTTCCTCCGCGGTAAATTCTCCCGCCTCGATCATTTCGTTGAGCTTCATGCCCGCAACGACGCCCGCGAGATAACGTCCCTCATAAATGGAAGCGAACGCATTGTGAAAATTATCGAGTCCGCTCGTTGCCGCCGTGACGCCCGTCGCGTGGCAGAACTCCACTTCGGGATTTGCCGTAGCGGCCTCTTTGATAAAGGGTTCATGCCCGAAAGAATCGGCAAAAATCAAATCGCAGCCTTGATCGACAAGGTCTTCCGCAGCAGTCTTGCATTCCGCAAGTTCGGGAATTCCCGTTTTCATGATAAATTGACCCGAGGTAAGTCCCATTTCTTTAACGGCTCTCCTTGCCGCGTCGATAAAGTTTTTATCGTACGTGGAGGTTTCGTCGTGCAGACAAATCAGACCGAACTTAAAATCCTCGGGAATCACGACGTCGGAATAGTCGGGAACTTCGATATTTTCGTAATCGGGAAGGGTGAGCTCGCCCTTATCTTCCCTTACTTCTCTGCAGGAAGCTAAAGAAGCAGCTACACCGAAGCCCATAACCAAGGAAAGAGCCACTGTAAGAAATCTTTTTTTCATGATTGTATCTCCTTACGTCCGCGATTTTTCACGGGCCGAATTTTAACGCTTCTGTATTTTTGTATTCCGTCTTTTGCCTTGACGCTCTTTGTCGGGACAAACGCTTTTGTCAAACGGCGCCCGTCTGTCAAATCGGTACATTACCGCAACGCGGCATTTTGAGCAAAAAATGTCTCTTTCAGCTTCGGAAAGAAATTGTTCCGTTCTCCATCTTTTCGACGATCGCGAGGGACTCCACGCGGTAGCCCTGTCGTCTCAACTCGTCTCCGCCACCCTGAAAGCCCTTTTCGATTTCCGCGCAACAGCCGACGACTTCCGCCCCCGCCTGTTTCACGATGTCGATCAGCCCTTTCAAAGCATTTCCGTTTGCGAGGAAATCGTCGGTAATGAGAACTTTATCTTCCAAAGAGATGTATTCTTTCGAAACTGCAATATCGTAAGTAATTTTATGCGTAAAAGAATACACGGGGGAAGAATACTGTTCTCCGCTGACGTTTGCGGAAGGGTGCTTTTTCGCAAATACCATGGGTACCCCTAATTCGAGCGCCACCGCCGTCGCGAACGCGATTCCCGACGCTTCCACCGTCAATACTTTCGTGATGCGGGTTCCTTTGAAAAGGCGGGCGGTCTCCTCCGCCATTCGTTTCAAAAATACCGTATCGACGCGCTGATTGAGAAAACTTCCCACTTTCAGAACGTCTCCGGGAAGAACCGTCCCTTCCTTGATGATTTTTTCTTCCAATGCTTTCATTTTTTCACTGAAAAGACGGCCGACGAAAGAACGCCGCCGCCAATATCTCCCTTTCTCTTCTGTAAAATCAGGGCTTGTCCAATAGTCGCGATTATTTTTCGGGCACCGCGGTAGAAACTCCTCCGCCCTTCTTTTGGAGGTATATATCGGCTTTTTATAAAATTTTTCTTTTCGGATTTCTTCGCAGACGACTTTCCATCCCGATAAAACCGCGGCACAGAAACGTCGCCGAAAAATGACGTCCGCACTTTTCCGCCGATGTTTTTACGGCCCGAAAAATAATTTGCGTAACGCTTCGTTACGCAGAAAGCGGGACGTCCCGCTTTAACCTACGAAAAAGGCTTATTCGGATTTCAAAAAAGAAAAAAGTCAACCGCTCTTGACTTTATCATAACTATATCACATTGTGAAAATCTTGTCAAATGATAGCGATTGAAATTCTATTTTCACACTTTTTGTCTCGTATTATCATTGTTTGAAATTTATGAAAACATTTTTATCGAGCAAAAAGCCATACTGTTATACCCTTACCTTCAAAAGGCATATTTATAATGTTCGATTCTTCCGTCCGCCCAAACTTCGACGACGTCGAAGCGCGCGTTGGGTTCCTTCCCTCTCTCGATCCAATAGAATTGAGCTATGCGTTTATAGCGGCGGCGTTTTGCCGCGACTACCGCCTCCGCGGGAGTCCCGTATTCGTCCGAAGTTCGGGTCTTTACCTCTGCGAAAACGACTTCGTCGCCGTCCTCTGCAATTAAATCCGCCTCTCCGAAGGGAGTGCGGTAATTCTTATGTAAAATTTTATAGCCCTGCGCTTTCAGGTACTCTTCGGCGAGCTTTTCTCCCCGTCTGCCCAAAACTTTTTTACGAACGTCCTGCGATGAATCGGACATATTCCGTGCTCCTTTATCGCCCTGATGTGTTCCGCTGTGCCGTAGCCTTTATTTCTTTCAAAGCCGTATGCGGGATACGTCTTTGCATATTTTTCCATGAGTGCGTCCCTAAATACTTTTGCGACGATACTTGCCGCCCCGATAGAATAGGAAAGCGCGTCGCCGTGCACGATGCTCCTTTGCGGGAATGGAATATCTAACGTCATATTCCCGTCGGTGATGACCGTATCGGGAACGATTTTCAGACTTTCCAAGGCATTTTTCATTCCCAGCCGCGTCGCCTGCAAAATATTGATTTCATCGATAATCTTTTCGTTTACTTCGTACACGGTATACGCCAAAGCTCGTTCCTGAATGAGTTTTGCCAAAATCTCCCTTTTTTTCGGAGAGAGCTTTTTACTATCGTCCACTCCTTGAATGATTTCGATTTCTTTGAGCGGCATGATGACGGCCGCGCATACGACAGGGCCCGCCAGAGGGCCGCGGCCAACTTCGTCCACTCCCGCAATCGTCTCGAAGCCCTGCGAAAGCAATTCCCGCTCTATTTTCAATTTATCCGAGGCGCACGACTCTCTTTTCATTTAACGCCTTTCCTTATGCTTTATTCTATGTTCGAAATTTATTTTATGCTCAAAACGATAAATCCCGATATTCCGCCGCATCTTCCAGACAGACTTTCCCGATACGGCCTTTCCGAAAATCGTCGATAAGCGCTTTTGCTCCGCGGTCATAATCGTATTCCCCGCCCTTTAAGATAAATCCGCGTCGTTTGCAGAGCGCCTCGTACATGCCGAGCTTTTCCGAAAAATCGGCAATTCCGTAACGATGCGTGAGATATTGGGGATATTTTTCCGCGAGTTCTCCGAGAAGCTCCAAGGCGATGTCGTCCATGTCCAAGATGTCATCGTTGATGCTGCCGATATAGGCGAGATGCCTCGCCAAAGTCTGGTTATCGAAAGAAGGCGGCATCGTGCCGGGCGTATCCAAAAGGTCAAATGAGCCGCACCGAAGCCACTTTACGTCTCTCGTTACGCCCGCTTTATCGCCCGTTTTCGCCCGTTTCTGACCGCTCAGAAGATTGACGATTGTGCTCTTTCCCGTATTCGGGATTCCCGCCACCATAAAGCGAAACGTGCGGTTTAATCCTTTTGCTTCCGCGCGTTCCCGTTTTTCTTCCGTCATACGGTTCAATTTTTGCATGATCGCGCGGCGGGAAGAAACCTCCGTCGAATTACAGCGGATACACTGCTGTCCTTTTTCCTCCGCCAGCCGAACAAATCCGTCCGCGCCTTCGTCCGCGAGATCCGACTTATTGAGAAGATACAGCACGGGTTTTTCCCCGAATATTTTTTTCAGATTTTTATTCAGCGTAGCCGCAGGCGCTCGGGCATCGAGCACGCAGATGACGCCGTCGCAAAGTGCCCGCTTTTCCTCCATGTCCCGCATCGCTTTCGTCATGTGGCCGGGAAACCACTGTATTGTTTTTGCCATACTTCGTTCCTTTTCCGTGTCGTTTTTTCTTTCTCTCTTCCCGTTTCCGCTCGCCTTACCCTTGCCGCCGCCAAACCCATGGGTAGGGTGGAAACGCGGGGAAGACTTTATTCCAAGAATCGTTTCCGTTACGGAATTACTTTTTCAATAAATCGGGACGATATTTTTTCGTCAACTCTAAGGCCTGTTCCCGCCGCCAGCGATCTACTTTTGCATGATCGCCGCTCAAAAGCACTTCGGGAACGGAGAGACCGCGATATTCCTGCGGCCGAGTATACTGCGGATATTCGAGAAGATTGTCCGAAAAGCTCTCGTCTACGAGAGAAGAAGTATTGATGACTCCGTCCACATATCTCGAAACGCAATCCACCAAAACCATAGCGGGCAATTCTCCCCCCGTAAGAACATAATCCCCGATAGAAATTTCTTCGTCGATAAATAAATCGATCGCCCGTTGGTCTACACCCTCATAATGCCCGCACAGAAGAATCAGCCAATCATGGGAAAGAAGAGAGAACACTTTCTGCTGCCGAAGCGTTTCCCCTTTCGGAGAGAGGTAAATCCTGTGCGCCCTGTGCTCCTTATCCAGAACCTCGATAGCACTGCCGATAGGCTGCGGCATCATGACCATGCCCGCGCCGCCGCCAAAGGGATAATCGTCGCATTTCAAATGCTTATCTTCCGTAAATTTTCGGATATCGACGACGTTGATTTCTATCTTTCCTTCCCGTTGCGCCCGCCCGAGGATACTCTCTTTCAGAGCGGAAAACATATCGGGAAAGAGGGTAAGAATATCTATCCTCATAGCTCAACCCAAATTGACCTTATTTTTCAGGACATACCTTTCAAAGAAGAACAGTCCGACGCTTCCGCCTGCGGCAAGCACAATCAGTATCCATAAGAACAAGTGCGCGGCGACAGACGAATCGATTACCCCGCCGAGAAATCCCGTAGACATAAAGAAAATATAAATGACTTGACTTACGGCGAGATAAATTACATAAGCTATAGCGGCAGCTCCGGCGCGACTTTTATTGACGATCATCTGCCCGACGCATACGCATGCGTATACGATTTGAAGATTAAAGATAATTCCTATAAGAAGCAGAAAAACTATTTCTATCGTAAGCATCGCCATATCTGCGGGAAATTCACGGTAAATCTCTCCCAAAGAGGCAAAAAAACTTTCCAAAGCGGGGAATAATTCCCTCCAATAAGGAAATGCCACGATAAATATAGACGCTATCGCGACCAAAATCGTCAAAAAAATCGTTACGAATCCGCTAATCAGTTTAGAAAAAATATGTTCTTCGGACGTCGCGGGAATACTTAAAGTAAGATACCCCTCCGCACCGAACAAATTTTTAAGGAATCGCACCGCAATATTGAAAATACAGATTGCCGAACAAAGAGCCACGCCTACTATATACAGCATGACAATAGAAAACATTGCCATCATAAAAGGAACGACCATACCCGTTTCCACATCCGATGCGGAAATATGCTCCGCGATCGGCAGGCAAATCGCGCAAAGCACCGCTAATGCCCCCAATACGATATAACACGGGACGAGAAATTTGAACAGCGCGCGGAAGTCGTATTTTAACAATTTTTTTAGCATATGTCCGCGGACCGCCTTTATTTTTCCGTCCCCGTTCAAGTCTGCCTCGTCAATCCCGCGGCGGGCATAATCCGATCGATAATGATTTTCATGGGGGGCAAAAAAGTCCTGCGAATCCTCCGGTACGGAAAAAACAGGCTTATCGGAAGGCGGAATATTCGCCGAAGTCACGGGAGAAGTCAAGTTTTCCGAAGGAGCGGAAGCCGCAGAAGAACCAAGCGTATTCGAAGCCTCGAAACCGAATAAATCCTCTTTTTCATTCTCCTCCGCTATCCCCGATGTTCCTTGGCTGTCCTCGTTTTTTTCCTTATCGTCGTCATTTTCAAACCAATACTTATCGTTTCCGCTTACCATCTGAATACCTCCCTGAACAGTTGATCTATCGTCTTGCCCTCTCCTTTTCGAATATCGTTTGCGCCGCCCTGCAACACGATTTTCCCGTTTTGCAGAAACAGTACGTAATCGAGGACGGGTTCAATATCTCCGATCAAATGCGTACAGATGATCATTGTCGAATCCGCGTTTTTATGGGAAACGATCGTATTGAGGATATAATCGCGCGCGGCGGGATCGACGCCCGCGATGGGCTCGTCGAGGATAAACAGCTTTGCATTCCTCGACAAAGTGAGTATGAGTCCGAGCTTTTCCTTTGTCCCCTTTGACAAAGCGCGTACTTTCTGATGTATATTCACGCCGAGCTCGGAAATCATTTTTTCCGCTTTTTTCTCGTCAAAATCGGGAAAGAAATCTTTATAATAATCCACTTCCTGTCTCACCGTGAAGCCGTTATTCAGGAAATTACTGTCGGGAAGATATGCGACAATCGCTTTTGTCTCCGTGCCCACCGTCATTCCCCCCACGCGAATATCCCCCTCCGTCGGGGTCAAAAGCCCCGTCAAAAGTTTAATCAGCGTCGTTTTCCCGCTTCCGTTCGGCCCCAAAAGCCCCACGATGCACCCCTTATCGGGGACGGAAAACGTCAAACGGTCGAGCGCCCGCAGACCTTTATAATCCTTTGTAAGTCCCGTACACTCTAAAATATTTTGCATATTTCTCTTTATACTCCTTATCCGCGTCTCAAAGACGCAGTTTATCGCTATTATTGTACCATATTTTACGGATAATGTCAAGATTTGAGAACAAAACCGCACAAAAAAGAAAGTAAGGGCATACCGTGTACGCAACGAATTGATTGCGTACACGGTATGCCCGCTTTCGTAAATTTTCGTTTATCGCTTCCCTGCCCGCCGATTTTCAGAGAATGGCTTCCACAAAGCTCTTTGCGTCAAAGTGCTCCAAATCCTCTATTTTTTCTCCGACGCCCGCAAAGATAACGGGCAAAGCGAGCTCGGCTGCCAACGAAAAGACAAAACCGCCCTTTGCCGTACCGTCCAGCTTGGTGAGCACGAGACCGTCGAGTTCTACCGCCTCGTCGAAGACGCGCGCCTGATTGACGGCGTTCTGCCCCGTCGTGGCGTCGAGAACGAGCAGTTTCAAAAAATCCGCTTCCGGATATTCCCGCGTGACGACGCGATCCATTTTTTGAAGTTCTTTCATGAGATTATCTTTGACGTGTAAACGTCCCGCCGTATCGACAATGACGACGTCCGTTTTCTTCGCTTTCGCAGAGGATACGGCGTCGAAAATAACCGCCGCGGGGTCGCTCCCCTCCTCGTGCTTGACGATCCTCACCTTTGCCCTTTCCGCCCACACGGCGAGCTGTTCCCCCGCCGCCGCGCGGAAGGTATCCGCCGCCGCGACCGTGACCGTCTTTCCCTTTTCGATGAAATAATGCGCCAGCTTTCCGATAGTCGTCGTTTTTCCCACGCCGTTTACGCCTACCAGCATAATGACGCAGGGGTAAGAGATGTCGGGAACCTCCGCCTCTTTGAGAATATCCGTCAAAATACCGCGCAACAACTCGGTGACGTATGCTTCATCTTTGAGCTTTTCCCCGATTGCCTTCGCCTTTACCCGCGCCACGACCTCTTCCGCCGTAGAAACGGAAACGTCGGAGGAAATGAGGAGTTCCTCTAACTCTTCATAAAATTCGTCGCCCAATTTGTTTTTGGAAAACAGAACCCTCAACTTTTCCGACAAATTATCCTTTGTCTTTTTCAGAGCCCCGAACAGTTTTCCGAATATACCCATAAATTCTCCTTACGATTTGATCATGCCGCGCGCATTTTCGCATGCGGATACGACAAAGAGTGCCGAGAGATGAAACCATCGACTATCGACCGTCATTCGTCAATATTGGCGGAAACTGTCGGTCATGAACCGTCAGTATCAGCCGCCAGCCAAAATTCGTCAGTTGTCAATTGTCAAATATCAGTTGTCCGCTGTCAATTCATAACCGTCGGTGTCAGTTGCCAAACATCAATGATTAGTTGTCCGCCGCCAGCCCGTAACCGTCGGTCATTGACAGTCATTATTCGACGGTTCCCGCGCCGAGCTTCTCCTCTACGTCCGCCAGCTTGACGGAGACGATTTTGGAGACACCCTTTTCCTGCATAGTCACGCCGAAAAGGGAATCCGCCTGATTCATGGTCGGTTTTCTGTGCGTAATGACGATAAACTGCGTTTCCTCCGAGAAATGTTTGAGGTAGGACGCAAATCTGTCCACGTTGGCATCGTCGAGCGCCGCCTCTATCTCGTCGAGGATACAGAAGGGCATGGGGCGCGCCCGCAAAATAGCGAACAGAATGGCAATCGCCGTCAGAGCGCGTTCGCCGCCCGAAAGGAGGGAAATTTTCGTCAGTTTCTTTCCGGGAGGGCAGGCGACGATTTCCACGCCCGCCGCGAGCGGATCCTCCCCTTCCACGTAATCGAGCTGTAATTCCGCTTTTCCGCCGCCGAACAATTCCTTGAAGGTAATTTTGAAATTCTCGTTGATTTCGTTGAAGCCCTCGTCGAACTGTTTGAGCATCTCTTCGCGGATTTCGTTGAGCGCGGTCGTCAAATCCTCTATCGCCTTTTGGAGGTCGTCGCGCTGCGTAATCATCTCGTCATAGTGCGCCTTTTCTTCCGCGTATTCCTCCACGGCGTTCGGATTGACCGCCCCCAGCATGGTGATTTTACGTTTGAGTACGGTAATGAGGTTCGCGGCTTCGTCCGCGTTGAAATTCTCCGCTTTCATGGAAAGACAAGCCTCATAATCCATCTGATAAGCCTCGTCTATCCTCAGGCGCATGTTTTCGAGATTGGTGTCTATCTTACTGATCTCTATTTCGCATTTATAGCGCTTATCCGACTGTTTGGTGATTGTCTCCTGCAAGCCGGTGCGCTCCTCTTCGAGTTCGAGTTGCCGCGCGTTGATTTCTTCCTTTTCTTTGGAAAGCGCGGCGATTTTATCCACGATTTCCTGAACGGCAGCCTTTTCCTCCTCGGTGAGCTCCTTTTCCTGCGCCTCCGATTCCAGCGCGTGGAGCTTGCCCTCCAAATCCTTTTTGGAGGCTTCCGTTTCGAGAATCCGCTTGACGAGCTCCTCCTTTTCCGCATTCAGGCGGCGGAAGTTTTCCTCCTCCTTTTCGAGCGCGGAATTGAGCGCGGCATATTCCACTTCCAAATCGTGCAGTTTCTTGCTCTTTTCCTCCCGCTCCGCCTTGAAACGGTCGCATTGGCTGCGCTGTCCCGCGAGTTCTTCCTCCGCGCTCTGGCGCATGGAATTGAGCTCCTCCTCGCTCTTGGAGGAATCCGCCTCCTCGTTTTCGAGGGCGCGGAGCTTTTGTTTGAGCTCTTGGAGCGCCTCCTCGTATACGCCGATATCCGCTTCTGCCTCCGCGATTTGCTGCAAAAGCGCCTCCTCGCGCTGTTGCAGAGCCGCCGTTTCGGTATTGGCGTTCTGATACTTCGCGCGGAGCTTCTCCACTTCTTCTTCCGCTTCCTTGCGGGCTTCCTCGCTCTCGGCGATGGCGGCTTTCAGCTTTTCGATATATTTCTGCTTGCGGGCGATGTTTTCCCTGCACTCCTGAATTTTACGCTCGTTGGAAAGGAGAGAGCCCGCGTCCTTTCTCCGGCTTCCGCCCGTCATGGCGCCGCTGGTCATGACGATATCGCCGTCCAGCGTCACGATTTTGAAGGAATTGCCGTATTTCTTCGCTATCGCGTTGGCATTGAAAATATTGTCGCAGATGAGCGTATTGCCGAGCAGGTTGCTGATGACGTTATAATAATAGTCGTCGTATTGCACCAGCTCGGTTGCGAGCCCCATGGCGCCCTTTTCGTTCATGGCGCGCTGAATTTCGCGGGTATCCGGCTTTGGACGCATGCTGGACACGGGCAGGAAAGTGACGATACCGCCGTTCGTGCGTTTCAGGTATTCGATGAGATAGCGCGCGTCGTCCGACGTGGCGGTGACAACGTTCTGCATGGCGCCGCCGAACGCCGTCTCTATGGCGGTTTCGTATTTCTGCTCGGTGCGGATAATATCCGCAAGGGCACCCTTGACGCGGTTTCCGACGTCGGGATTGGTCTTTGCCACGGACAAAAGCCGCCTGACCGAATCCTTGTACCCCTCAAAGCGGTTCTTCAAGCTGATATACAGTTCGAGACTGTCCCTAAGAGAAGCGAGCTGACCGTTCGCATTGAACAGCTCCTGATTGAAATTGTTGACGGTGAGCTGCATTTCGCGCATTTCTTCCGTCTTTTCTTCGAGTGCGGAATTCCCCGTCGAAGTAAAATCTTTGAGCCGCTTCAAGTCCCCGCGTACGGCGGCGAGCTCGTCTCCCAGCCGCTCTTTTCTCTGATTGCTCTTGTCGAGCGCAGAGCGAATTTCTTTAATCCGTTCCTCCGCCGCTTCCTTGCGCGCGGAAAGGGTACCGATATTCTTCTTGATTTCGGAAAGGTTGTCCGCGGACTCCATCTGACTCAACCGCTTTTCGTCGGACAGCCGCTCGAACACCTGAATTTTATTGTCCAATGCGGCAACCGCGGAGCGCAAAACGTCCGTTTCGTTTTCGATGACGGACATGCGCGCCGTATCCTGTTTGCGCTTCTGTACCCCGAGCGCCACCGCGTCGTCGATTTCTCCGATGCGAGCTTTGCTCTCCGCGAGGACGTCCTCCGCCGCGGAAATCTGCGAGCGATACGTGCTGATACGTTCCCGCACGAGTTTGAGCTCGCCGTCCTTGCGTTCATTGCCGACGGAGAGCTCCACACGGCGGTCGTTGAGCTCTGTGAGCTGGTCGTCCGCCTCCGCGATTTTGCGGCGGTTTTCCTCCGAAAGGCGGTTAACGCGCTCCACCTGTACGTTTAAGGAGATAATTTTATCGGAAATGGCGGAGATGTCCTTTTTGAACTTGTCCTTTTCCGTCTCCGCATTCTCATAGCGGTATATGTAGGTATTCACCTCGTTGTATTTGAGGGAATCGGAATATTCGTTGTATTCGCGCGCGGCTTCCGCCTGCTTGCCGAGGGGACCGAGACGGCGTTCCGCCTCGTCGATTCTCTGCCGGTAAATAAAGAGATTGGAATTGGAATCTTCCAGCTTCCGCTCAATTTCCTGCTTGCGCGATTTATATACCATGAGTCCGGTGGCTTCTTCAAAGATAAGCCGCCTGTCCTCGGGCTTGGCGTTCATGATTTGCTCCACCTTGCCCTGCCCGATGATGGAATAGCCCTCCTTGCCGAGCCCAATGC
>CAKXBD010000002.1:15826-56961 GCA_934871445.1 uncultured bacterium
GCCCAATGCCGTGAAAGAGCGCGACGATATCCTTCAAACGGCTGGGTTGCCCGTTGATGAGATATTTGCTGTCGCCGTTCCGATACAGTCTTCTGGTCATTGCGACGTCTGTGGCGTCGAGGTCGAAAATGCGCTTTTGGTTATCGAAAACGAGCGTCACTTCGCAAAACGACAGCGGCTTTCTTTCCAGCGTCCCGCCGAAAATAACGTCCTGCATGTTGCTGCCGCGCAAGGATTTTGCGGACTGTTCCCCCAAGACCCAGCGAACGGCGTCGGCGACGTTGCTCTTGCCACAGCCGTTCGGGCCCACGATGCAGGTAACGCCGTCGTCGAACCGAATCGTCGTTTTGTCGGCGAACGATTTGAAGCCGACAAGTTGTATTTCTTTTAAGTCCAAAGTTCTCTCGCTCCTTATAGTTCTCTATATTTCAGACAGGATTTTCGTTTTCGGACAAAACCGCCAAAAGATTTTTCGCCGCTTCCTGCTCTGCGGCGGTCTTGCTCTTACCCCGCCCCGACGCGCTTTTGCCTTCCGCTTCCGCGAGACAGACAAACATCGGGTCGTTGTCCTTTCCCTCTTTTTGCAGAGAATAGGAGGGCGTGGGCAAGCCCTTCTTTTGCAGAAATTCCTGTAATTCTCCCTTGTAGTTCTCCCCTCGGCTTACGGCGAGATGTTCGAGAATAAACCTCTTTGCCGCCTCATAGCCGCCGTCAAGATAAACGGCCGCGGAAAGGGTTTCAAACAGGCTTGAAACCGTCTTGCCGCCGACGTTCGCCTCCCCACCCTCGACGAGCAGGAAATTTTTCAGCGACAACTTTTCCGCCGCCTCCAAAAGCGCCTCTTTTCTCACCAGAGCCTGCCTCAAAGCCGTCATTTCCCCTTCGCTTAGAGCCTTTCCCTTCTTTTCGCGGAAATACAGCATTTCGGATACGACGAGCTGCAACACGCTGTCTCCGAGAAATTCCAGCCGCTCGTTATCCTCTCCGCCGTGAGCGTTGGCATAAGTGGAATGTATGAACGCCGTTTTCAACAGCGCCTTATCCCTGAACGTATAACCGATTTCCTTTTCCAGCCTTTCAAACGTCATGTTCTGCTCCGTCAAGCCTCGGCGGGCGCCGTTTCCGCGGAATTTTCGGCGGATTTTGCCGCCTCGGTCAAATCCACCTCCGCGAGCATTTTTTCGATTTTTCCTACCATATCCCCGCGGACCGCTTCCACGGCTTGTCCGATACAGATGGCGAACCCCGATGCCTTGGAATTTCCGTGCGCTTTGACGACCGCTTTTTTAAGCCCCAAAAACATCGCCCCGCCCATGGTTTCATAGTCGGCGGATTTTTTAATATTTTTTATGACGTCGTAAACGAGCGCCGCGCGCATGGTCGCAAAGAAATTTTTCTTGAATTCCCGCTTCATGATTGCGCTGATCGCCTTTCCGCAGCCCTCTATGGATTTCAGGGCGATATTGCCCGTAAATCCGTCGGCTACGGCAATATCTATATCGCCCACCATGATGTCGCGCCCCTCGACGTTGCCCGCGTAATCTATACAGGACATGCCTTTGAGGAGCTCGTTTGCCGCCTGATGAAGCGCGTCGCCCTTGTGATCCTCGGTACCGTTGCTGAGCAGCCCCACCTTGGGATTTTTCATGCCGTAGGCGGCTTGCGCGTAAGCGGTCGCCATGATGGCGAAATGCGCGAGATTGACGGGCTTGCAGTCGAGATTCGCCCCGCAGTCGCAAAGGAGCGTGCCCGTCCCTTTCAGATTGGGAATACGGGGACAGAGCGCGGGACGGGAAATTCCCTTAATGCGCCCCAAAACGAGCACCGCGGCCGTAAGCACCGCGCCCGTGGCTCCCGAAGATACCAAAGCGTCCGCTCTGCCCTCTTTGAGGAGCTGAAACGCGACGACGGTAGAGGAATTTTTCTTCGTCTTGACGGCCTTCGTCGGCACGTCGTCATTCGTGATTACTTCGGGCGCATGCACGATTTCCACGCGCGAAGAATCGTATTTGTATTTGGAGAGCTCCGCTTTCAACGCGGTCTCGTCGCCCGCGAGGATTACGGAAAAATCCCCGCTTTTTCCGAGCGCTTCGATCGCGCCCTTTACCTGCTGTTCGGGAGCGAAATCGCCGCCCATGGCGTCTATGGCAATTTTAATCATAGCCCTGTCCTCGGTGTGTCAATAATTCAATAATCAAGATTGGAAACGGTGCGGGGGAACGGAATGACGTCACGGATATTGGAAACGCCCGTCAGATACATGACCATTCGTTCAAAGCCCAAACCGAATCCGCTGTGCGTCGTTCCGCCGTATTTGCGGAGATTGAGATACCATTCTTCGGGCGGGACGTTACATTCCGTCATTCTCGCTTTGAGCTTCTCGTAATCGTCCTCGCGCTGTGATCCCCCGATGAGCTCCCCGACGCCCGGCACCAAAAGGTCGGCGGCGGCAACGGTCTTTCCGTCCGCGTTCTGCTTCATGTAATAGGACTTGATTTCCTTGGGATAATCCGTCAGGAACACGGGCTTTTTATAGACCTTTTCGGTAAGATAGCGCTCGTGTTCGCTTTGGAGGTCCTTGCCCCAAAAAATATCCTTGTCGTCAAATTCGCCCGCATGTTCTTTGAGGATTTCTATCGCCTCCGTGTAGGAAAGGCGCACAAAGTCATTTTCGGAGACGTTTTTCAGCCTGTCCAATAGCCCTTTGTCCACAAATTGATTGAGGAAATTCAGTTCGTCCGGGCAGGTGCTTGAAACGTGCGCGATAATGAATTTTACCATCGCTTCCGCGACGTCCATGTCGCCCTTCAAATCGCAGAAAGCCATTTCCGGCTCTATCATCCAGAACTCTGCCGCATGGCGGGAAGTATTGGATTTTTCGCTGCGGAAGGTGGGGCCGAAGGTGTAAATATCGGAAAAAGCCATGGCAAACGTTTCCCCGTGGAGCTGTCCCGAACCGGTAATGCTCGCCTTTTTTCCGAAAAAGTCCTCTTTGTAATCTATGCCGGTCAGATTTTTCGCCTTTGCCAGCTCGTCGAGATTGAGCGTGGTAATCTGAAACATACCGCCCGCGCCCTCGCAGTCGCTGCCCGTGATAATGGGGGTATGCACATAGACGAAGCCGCGGTCGTTGAAAAATTTATGAATGGCGAACGCCGTTTCGCTGCGGACGCGGAACACCGCACTGAAAAGGTTCGTTCTAGGTCTTAAATAGGCGATTTCCCGCAGGAATTCCACGGAATGGCGCTTTTTCTGCAACGGATAATCGGGAGCAGATTCCCCCTCCACGGAAATTTTCTGCGCTTTGATTTCGCAGGGCTGTTTGTTTTCGGGAGTAGCGATTACTTTCCCCTCTATGATGAGGGACGCCCCGACGTTTTCGTGCGCGATTTCGTCATAATTGGAAAGCGACTCCCGCTCAAAGACAATCTGCATATTTTTGAAGCAGCTTCCGTCGTTGAGCTCGATAAACCCGAACGCTTTGGAATCGCGTATCGTTCTCACCCAACCGGCCACCGTCACCGTTTTCCCGTCGAAAGCGGAAATATCGGAATAAATTTCCTTCAAACGAATTCTGTCCATTTTTATCCTGCCTTGATTTTATACTCATTCATTATAACATTTTTTTAAGCAAAAGACAAATGTTTGAGGCATTTTATTTGTCGGATTATCGATTTTTTTGTTCCTCCCGTTCTTCTTCGGCGTCCTCGGACAAAATCTGCGCGATGACGGAAATGTCGGAAGCCATTTTTTTGAGAATCTGCCCCGCCGCCTCCCGATGCAATTTCTTTCTGTAAACGCAGTCCCGCCTTTCCCAGCTTTCGCAGGTATCATGATTTTTCGTCAATGCGTTTTTCTTGGAACAAAACCCCGTTTTCTCCCGATAAAAACTCGAAACGCATTTTGTGTAATACGTCGTATGGCGGCGGCAGTTGAAACATTCTTTCGGGGGTTTTGTTGTTTTTTCTTCCATTTTGAAAATCTCCTTAACCTATCATTTAGCGTACATAATGTACGTTTATATTATAACGTACAAAATGTTTCTTGTCAAGAATTTTTGTACATTTTGTACTATAATATTTTCAAGAGGTACAAAAATGAAATTTAACGAAAGGTTAAGAGAATTAAGGATAGAAAAGGGCTTAAAGCAAAAAGAGGTAGCAGAATATCTTGGCATGACGGCGAAGGGGTATGCCTTTTACGAACTCGGAGAGCGGGAACCTTCAATTGAAACGATTTTGAAATTATGCGACTATTTCGATGTAACGGCAGACTATCTTCTCGGACGGAAAGATTACGAATCATGAGAAAATTTTCGGAAAGATTAAAAGAATTAAGGACGGAAAAGGGGTTATCCGACGCCGCGTTAAGCAGGCAAATTCAGGTGAGCGACGCGACTATCTCCCGTTGGGAAAACGGGCAATCGGATATAAAGAGCGATCAACTGATTTTACTCGCCAAATTTTTTAACGTAACTACGGATTATCTTTTAGGGCTTGAAAACTAAAAAGCAGCGTCCCGACGACCGTCGGGGCGCTGTTTTATTCTTCCTTTTTTTTGCCGACCACTCCTCGGATAGGCGCATAGCTGTCCGAGCGCAGCTTTTCGCGCTTTACCAATTTTCCGTAGCGGTAAGTTTCGAGATAAGCGACACTCTTTATCCCCGCTTTTCCCTCTTTGATTACCCCTTCAAAATTTCCTCTCTTTTCTATCGGGTCGGGAGGCGGGATTTCGCCCGTTACTTCGCTGATAATCTCATACGTGTATCCGTTGTCCTTTCCGTAAAATGTCGCCGTGATTCCTTCTCCCTTAACTTTCAAAGAAAGATACACGGGATAGGAAAATTCGTTTTTGAAACGAAAATCGTTATAAGAGGAAACCATCGCGTCGCGGGAAGGCGGCACATAGGCGACGGCCAAGGAATGAGGGTGGCGGGCGGTGATTTTCAAGCCCGCTAAAACAGCCGCATTGTAGAGCGTCGTGCTGACCTGACATACACCCCCGCCCGTGCCTAAAATAAATTCTCCGTCCTGAATAATTTTCGCTTCTTGGAATCCGTTTTCCTTCGTCCGTGCTCCCACCGTCCGATTGAAGGAAAACTCCTCCTTAGGGCGAATCGTCATGCCGTCGATTTTCTTGGCGGCGAGCGCGATATTCGCACTCCTGCCCTTATCCTCCGTGTTAAAATAGGTGACGAAAGAGGAAATTTTTTTCGTGCCCGCCTTTGACGCGGACTCCGTAATTTTCGGATAAATCGTGCGGGTGGACAACGAGACGGCGGGAAAGGATAATTTTCCGTTTTCTCCTGCCGACGGAGCCGCCGCCAAAGCCGCCTGTATGTCTTTTTTTAAGCGTTCCTTATCACAGCGCACGCCCGAACGTTCCTTTTCAAAGGAAAAGCCCTCCGAAGAAAAGGACACCTCGGCATCTAAAACCTTTCTTTCTACGTTTGAGCAGATAAATTCTGCCTGTTCTTCCAGCCCGCACAGAAAATATTGTACCTCGGCGGTATAGTCACCGTTTTTTTCGGCCGAAAAGAGAATTTCCTCCAAATTATCGGAAAACCCTATCTGCGGATAAGAAAAGCAGTACTCTCCCGCGGGAGTTTTGATTGAAAGAGACGGAACCTTTTCTTCCAAAAATTTTCGGAGAAGTTTTTCCGCTTTTCTGCCCTGCATGCCCCCGACGGGAATCCCGTTCACCTTTACGCCTTTGGGCAAGCGTTCGGGCGCATAGGCGCGCGCGCAGACAATTCCCGAATTTTTTTCGGGAGCCGTCCCGCCGCCGTAAAATCCTGCGGAAAATAAAAACGCACCCGTCAAAAAGGGTGCGATCAACCAAATTTTATTGAATTTCCTTCCTTTCATCGCCGATTCCCCCGAATATGTATCCGCGGCGGGATAAAGCAATTCCGCTCACGGCAGAGCAGGCGCTCAAAGCCCCAAAGCCGAAAGCAATTTTTCGGAAGGATAAAAGGGCGGATTTCCGACGCGGTAATTTCCGCTTTCCCTGTGCGTATCCGAACCGCCCGTCACGAGCAGTCCCGCTCTTTCCGCAAGCGCCTTGAAGTATTCCGTTTCCCTTTCAGTATGCGTCGTATACACGGCTTCTATACCGTCCATGCCGTATTCCGCCAATGCCAGAATTATCCTTTCCCGCTCCTCGAAAGGAAGGGTAATTCTTCCGGGGTGCGCTATGGACGCGATGCCGCCCGAAGCGTGTATGCAATCCGCCGCCTCTTCAGGCGTGGGCCGTCCGATAATGGAATGAGCGATTTTTCCCGGCGCGAGGTATTCCTCGTAAATCTCCCCCGGAGTTTTCCCCGAAACCGCCGCGGCGGCCTGAGCGATATGCATGGTATGGACGGGGGAAGCGGGGTCTGCCCGACGGGCTTTCGCGTCGTCGAGAGTAATATAAATCCCCGCGCCGCGCAGTTTTCGGATACTGTCCTCCGCCCGCTCGAAACCGAGCTCCACGCGCGCTCTCATGAATTTTTCATAAGCCGCGTTGCGCTTGCAGTTATAGCCGGTAATGTGAATTTTGCTCTCTCCCGCATAGGCGGAAATTTCCCAGCCGGAAACGTAACGGAGCCCGTATTTTTCCGCCGCGGCGCGTTTCTCCTCCTCTCCGTTCAAGGTGTCATGGTCGGTAATGGAAAGGAGCTCCACGCCGTTTTCCTTCGCGCGGCGACAAAGCTCGTCGGGAGTATAATAGCCGTCCGAGTAAATGCTGTGCGTATGCAGATCTGCTCTCATGAGTCCTCCTTTTCCCGTTTGATTTTTCCGTTTTCGATTCGGATTTTCTTACATTCCGTACCGTATAACACCCGTTCCGCGTGCGTGCAGGTGAGAATCGTCTGCACGGCGGAAATGCGCTTCAAGAGCTTTTTCCGCCGCGGAAGGTCGAGCTCGCTCATCACGTCGTCGAGAATGAGCACGGGGTATTCCCCCGAAAGTTCCCGAAAAATCTCCACCTCGGAGAGCTTCACGCTGAGCGCGGCTGTGCGGGTCTGACCTTGGGAAGCGTACGCCTTGGCGTCCTTGCCGGAGATAAAAAAATCCACGTCGTCGCGGTGCGGGCCGACGGTGGTGAAGCCTAACCGAAGGTCTTTTTCGTAATTGCGGCTGAGCTGTTTTTTAAGTTTTTCCGCGATTTCGTCCTCCTCGCCCTCGTATTTCCTGTCGGGGGAAATTTCCAATTCCTCCGCGCCGTCCGTCAGAAAGGCGTGCAGTTCCTTGGCGTAAGGGGCGAGCTTTTTCAAAAACTCCGCGCGTTTTTTGACGATGACGGCGGCGTATTTGCAAAGCTGTTCGTCCCAGACGGGGAGCGTATCTAAAATAAGCTCCGCGTCCCGATTTTTGAGCAGGGTATTCCTTTGGTCGAGAATTTTGTTGTATCGGAGCAAAGCGGTATAATAGGCGGGCGAGGTCTGAGAAATGGACATATTCATGAACCGCCGCCGCTCGTCGGGGCCGTCCTGAATGAGCCTGAGCTCTCCGGGCGAGAAAAATACGCTGTTGATGTGTCCCATGAGGTCGGCGCTTTTGGAAATTTTGCTCCCGTTGATGCGGATTTCCCGTTTGTCCTCGTAGATGTCCGCTTCGATCGTGACTTTACCGTAACGGTTTTCCGCTTCGGCGGAAATGCGGGCGCAGGGCGCGCCGATTTTAATGAGCTGTTTGTCGTGGCGGATTCGTAAGGAAGTGCCCGTGCAGAGATAGAACACCGCTTCGGCGCAATTGGTTTTTCCCTGTGCGTTTTTGCCGAAAAGGATATTCAGGCCCTCGGAAAAGACGAACCTTTCGTCCTCGTAATTTCTGAAATTTTGAAGGGACAAATTTTTTATTTGCATAATCCTCGAAAAACCCGCCGAAAATACTTTATTTTCCTTCGATTTTGTATTATAATTATATCAAATAATTCGCAAAAAGACAAAAGATTCTCGCAAGGTAAGCGAAAATAATTTTTCAGGCGGGAGGAAAAATGGCAGAAAAATCTCAAATCCTCTTTTTATGGAAGCAAATTCGGGACAAGGCGGAAGGAGTTATTCCTCCCGTCTCCTTTAACACGTTTATCAAAGACCTCGAACCCGTGGACGTGGTCAACCGCCGCATTATTCTCAAAGCGCCCACCGACCTCGCCGCCAATACCATCATGAAAAAACACGCGGTGCCCCTTCGGGAAGCAATCGCAAAGAGCGACCTCGGCATTTCGGATTTCCGACTCGTCGTGGACGGGAGCGACACCTATACCGAAGAGGAGGACGAGGGGCTCGGGGACGACTTCAAGCCGGTGCCCGTGAATAAGAATTTCACGTTCGATTCCTTTGTCGTCGGCTCGTCGAATAAATTCGTATACGCCGCCGCGAAATCGGTCGCGGAACACCCCGGTGAGAGCTTTAATCCCCTCTTTATCTACGGGGAATCGGGGCTCGGAAAGACCCACCTCGTGCAGGCAATCGCCAATTATATCGCACAGAAATCCCCTGAAAATCGCGTTTTGTATACGACCTGCGAAAACTTCCTCAACGAGTTCATCGATTCGATGATTTCGGGAAAAATTTCCTCGCGCGACAAGGGCGCGAGATTCCGCCTGCACTACCGCAACGTCGATATTCTCATGATAGACGATATTCAATTCCTCGCGAAAAAACCGGGCGTGCAGGAGGAATTTTTCCACACCTTCAACGAACTTTCCTCCCAAAATAAGCAAATCGTCCTTACGTCCGACCGACCGCCCAAGGAAATCGCCACGTTAGAGGAAAGGCTTCGCACCCGCTTCGAGGGCGGGCTTATCGCGGATATTCAGCCGCCCGACCTCGAAACGAAAATCGCCATTTTGAAGCGCAAGGCATTGGAGCGCAAATGCCCTATGCCCGACGACGTGCTCGAATTTTTGGCGAACGATTCCGGCCACGACGTCCGAACGCTGGAAGGCAGGCTCACCAAGGTATTATTCGCGAGCAAACTGCACGAAGAGCCCATTTCTTTGGAACTCGCCAAGCTCGCGCTGTCCGAATCGGTGAGTGAAAGCGGTACGAGCTCGGAAGAAATCACGCCCGACGTCATTATTTCCAGTGTGTGCGGATATTATAAATATAAACGTGAAGATATTTTGGGCAAAGGGAAAAAAGCCGACCTCGTCAAGGCGCGCCAAATCTGCGCCTATCTCATGTGCGAAATGCTCTCCCTGCCCCTCATCTCCATCGGCAACGTCATGGGCGGCCGCGACCATACCACGATTATGTATTCGCGGGATAAGATAGAGGAGCTCATTCGGCTGAACGAAAAAATCGCCAAAGAAGTGGACGACATCAAAAACATCGTCCTGAAACAATAATTATGGAAGAATTTATCGAATATACGGCGGACGCCGTCGTCGTCGGGGCGGGGCACGCGGGCTGTGAAGCGGCTCTCGCTTTGGCGCGGACGGGAATGAATACGGTCATGCTGACGCTCAATCTCGACAGTATCGGCTTCATGCCGTGCAATCCCTCCATCGGCGGCACAGCGAAGGGGCACCTCGTGCGCGAAATCGACGCTTTGGGCGGAGAAATGGGCAGAAACGCCGACAAGACCGCCCTGCAAATCCGCATGCTCAACGTCGGCAAGGGCGCCGCGGTGCAGAGCCTCCGCGCTCAATCGGACAAAAACGCCTATCATCGGGAGATGAAAAAAACCTTGGAGCACACAAAAAATCTCCGTATCCTGCAAGGCGAAGCGGCGGAAATCCTCGTCGAAAACGGAGCCTGCAAGGGCGTAAAGACGACCTACGGCGGAATAATCCTCTGCCGCGCCGTCGTGCTCTGTACGGGGGTTTATCTCAATGCGGAGACGATTACGGGCGGCGAAATCAAAAAATCCGGTCCCAACGGTTTTGCCGCCGCCACTGCGCTCACGAAAAATCTCGTCGAACTAGGTTTTTCCGTCCGCCGTTTCAAGACGGGCACGCCCGCGCGGCTGGACGGCCGCACCGTCGATTATTCCGCATGCGAAATTCAGGAGGGCGACGAGGAAATTTATCCCTTTTCCTTTCTCTCCTCCCGCCCGCCGAAAAATAAACTCCCCTGCTATCTCACGTACACCAATCAAAGGACGCACGAAATCATTCTCGAAAATCTCGACCGTTCCCCGCTCTATAACGGAACCATTCAATCGACGGGGCCGAGATACTGTCCTTCCATAGAGACAAAGGTCGTTCGCTTCAAGGACAAGGAGCGGCACCAAATATTTTTGGAGCCCGAAGGCGCTGACACTTCGGAAGTATACGTGCAGGGCATGTCCACGTCCATGCCTCACGACGTGCAGAGAAAAATGTATGCCACGATTGCGGGCTTGGAGCATGCGGACATCGTGCGCTACGGCTACGCCATCGAATACGACTGCATCGATACGCTGGACGTCCTTCCCACGCTCGAATTCAAAAAGGTACAGGGTATTTATACGGCGGGGCAAATCAACGGCACTTCGGGCTATGAAGAAGCCGCCGCGCAGGGGCTCATGGCGGGGCTGAACGCCTCTTTGAAGCTCCGCGGACTTCCGCCGTTCGTATTGAGGCGGGACGAAGCCTATATCGGCGTCCTTATCGACGACCTCGTCACTAAGGGCACGGACGAGCCCTACCGCATGATGACGTCCCGCGCGGAGCATCGGATTTGTCTGAGGCAGGACAACGCCGATTTCCGACTGACGGAAAAGGGCTATGCCTGCGGCTTGGCGGATAAAAAACGCCTGAACGTCTTTCTCCGCCGCAAGAAGAAATACGAACGCCTCCTCAAAGCGTTTGAGGAACGCGTACCGCAAAAGGAAGCGGCCGTATTCGTGGAAAAATACGGCTACGACGCGCCGCACGGCAGTCTGTCGTATGCGGATATGCTCCGCAGGGCAATCCCCCTAAAAGAGATCCGCGCATATTTCGGAGTATTTCAGGACTATCCGAAGGATATCCTCGAAACGGCGGAAATCTCCGTCCGCTACGAGGGTTACTTAAAGCAGGGACTCGAACAGATAGAGCGCGCCAAGCGCTTGGAGGACAGGCTTCTTCCGTCCGACATCGATTATTCGGAAATCGGCGGGCTCCGATTGGAAGCGCGTGAGAAGCTCAACCGCGTCCGCCCGCTCAATTTAGGGCAGGCCGGAAGAATTTCGGGCGTCAATCCCGCCGACGTGTCCGTGCTTATGGTGTATCTCGCGACGAGAAATAAATAACAAACCGTCACATCTTAATTGAAATACCGTATATCGATTAAACTGCCTGCCGTTCTTCCGCGTTTTTCCGACGATAAACGCCGACAAACAGCGCTCGGCGGAATATATACGGTAATAATACAATAAACTGAAATGAAAAAAATAATTATCATCGGTTGTCCGGGAAGCGGGAAAAGTACGTTTGCCCGCAAATTGTCGGAGATTACAAACATACCGCTTTATCACCTCGACATGATATGGCACAAGCCCGACAAAACGACTTTGACGAAAGAAGAATTTGATGAACGGCTGAGGGAGCTACTGCAAAAAAGCGAGTGGATTATCGACGGAGACTACCAAAGGACGCTTGAACTCCGCATCAAAGAATGTGATACGATTTTTTTGCTGGATATTCCGCTGCAAACTTGTCTGGAAGGCGTAAGAGCCCGCATCGGCAAAAAAAGGAGCGATTTGCCTTGGCTGGAAACGGAATTGGACGAGGACTTTGAAAAATGGATTTACGGCTATCCCGATAAATCGCTTCCGAAAATCTATGAACTATTAAAAAAGTATGCGGACGATAAGCGGATTTATATTTTTAAGTCGCGGAGTGAAATCGACAGTTACTTAAAATCCTTAGCAAATTGAATCGGCATTTATGAAAGACGGCGCGGAGATTTTATCTCCGCGCCGTCTTTCTCTTTTTATTTCCAAGTAATTTTCTCGTCAAACGTAAGAAACGAGACCTTTCCATGAAGAAACTCTTATATTTTCTCGTATAATACATACACTACTTCATTTTCCCGAAATTTAGCCGATTCCCGTGCCACTTCCCTGTATTTATCGCTTTGGAGTTCGCTTTCATTCAAATACCACACTTTCATGACAACAAAATCGGGGATTCCCTCGTCTATATATCGTTCCGTCTCTTCGTACATTTCATCGAGCGGAATATTCAACTGACAAAAATACTTGAATTCGGGAAGAATATCTGCCGCGAGATAAAAGCCTCCGTCAAGGAAACCGTAATTGAGCAGAGTGGCATTTTCCTTCTCGTTGATAATTTCCGCAAACTTATACTGAACGGTATCTTCTTTTTTCTTGAAAATATAGTTGACGTTTCCGTTAATGCAAAAGAACACGAGACAAAAGCCCAACGAAACGACGGGGACGAGAATTTTGCACAGTTTCTTTTTCAAAAACTTATAATCCCCGCAAAGCAGTCCCACATATCCGAACACGGCGAAAATATAGAGCGGGAGTCCGTAATAGCGATAGCCTCGACCGCCGATAAAAAATAATATCGTGGCCAGTATGGGCACGATAAGAAGAAAAGCCTTTTCTTCTTTGCCCGCGAACGAATTTTTCCTCGCAAACAACACGATTCCGAGAAGGACGAACGCATTATATTGGATATTCGAGCCCAACGTTCCGAGGATATTCAATAAAGGCATAAAGAGCCGATAAAAAATATTACCTTTATCTTGATATAAAAAGATATTATCGTACAGATAAACTTTCAACCAGTCTTTCACGGCTCCGTTTACGGAGAAATAAATCAAGCAGGGCAGGGTTGCAATGACAACCCCGATCAGAATAAATACGACGCTTTTCCAAATATCGGAAAATTGTTTTCTTTGCGCGGTACGGAAAAGGAAAAACACATACCAGGCTATAAAAAAACCTATGATAGTGAATTTGCTCCAAAATATAATTCCCGCGACAATCCCGATGTAGAGATAATCTCCAATAGAATATCCTTTCCCGTTTTCTTCTCTCATATGCTTAACGGAAATATATACGACGCCGAGAAGCAAGGGCGAACAGAACTCCTCCACGCTGTCGCCCGTGGACATGGCGAAAGAAAAATATACGGAAAGCGCGATGAGCACACAGACGGGAGCCACCCGCTTAAAATCGGTAATACCGTATAATTTCAAAATTTTGGAGATAAACAGCAGAGACGTAAAGCAGGCCGCCACCTCCATGAGCCATACTCCGAAAAATCCGTCGGAATCGATGAGATAGCAAAGGGCATGCAAAAAATAGACATACGGTCCTTTCTGCTCGTAAATATCCCGATAAGGAACAATTCCGTTCGCCAAGGCTTTTCCGACCGTATAAAAGCAGTTCGGATCCGTCCATTCGTTTAACGGATATAAAGGCGAGCTCTCTACGCCAAATAGGAGTATGACGAAAGAAATCAACAGTAAAAAGCCTGTCAATAAACTATTTTTCAACAATTTCTTCTGTAAATCGGTCATGAAAACCTCTCTGAAAGAAAAATATTCCCGCAAAAAGGCCGTCCGCGCACCCGCAGACGGCGGTTAGACAGGTTTTTGAGAAATTACAGATTGATTTTTTCGGCGACGATATATTTCGGCCTGTTCTGCACTTCCCTGTAAATCATGGCAAGATAGAGATTGGAGAGTCCCTGACAGGTCAATACCGCTCCGCAGATCAATCCCAAGGCGGGAAACAGCCACGCCGTCAGTCCGCCGAAATAGATTCCGCAGCAAGAGAGTACGATAAAGACGATAAAGCAGGCAAGACTCAAAACGCCGCTCAAAATCCCGAGTTTCAAAGGCAGAGTGAGCGGATAATCGGAATTGGGAAAGACGCCGCTTTCCGCGAGCTTCACCATTTTTTTCAAAGTATAGTGCGTTTCGCCGGCAATTCTTTCGGGGCGTTCAAATTCGATAATCGTCTGTTTGAATCCTACCCAGGATACCTGCGCGCGGAGTAGTCTGTCATGCTCTCCCAAAGAAAGAATAGCGTCCACGGCCTTTCTGTCGTATAACTTGAAATCCCCCACATCTGCCGGCATATCGAGAGCCGTTATTTTTTTCATAAACCGATAAAACACAGCCGCCGTGGCGCGCTTAAAGACAGTTTCCCCCGCGCGGCGGCTTCGCCTCCCGTGTACAATATCGAAGCCCTCTTTCCATTTTTCTATCATTCTCAAAGCGATTTCCGGAGGGTCCTGTAAATCCGCGTCCATGGCGATGACAGCCTTCCCCTTTGCCTCGGCGAATCCGCAAAGGAGCGCCGCTTGCTGTCCGAAATTACGGGAAAAACAGCAGACCTTAACGCGCTTGTCCCGCGCGGCGAGTTCGGTTAAAATCTCTTTCGTTTTATCCCTGCTGCCGTCGTTTATGAAAATCATTTCGAAATCTTCGTTCAGCGATTCCATGACGGGCACTACCGCCTCATAAAACAACGGCAATGCTTTTTCTTCGTTATACGCCGGAACCACCAGCGAATATTTGGGCATATTTTCTCCCTCCCGATTTTCTGTCTTTTATTATACTATATTTTATAGGGCTTGTCAATCCTAATTTCGGAAAGGGGATTGATTTTTTCATCGGATTATGATACAATGAGTAATAGATAAGGAGGATTGTATGCAAAGTAAAAAAATGTGGCAGGCGCTTTTTATTATTCTTCTCTTTCTTCTCATCTCAGCCGTCCTCGCTTGGGGTTGCCTCTATTTATTCTCCAAAGCGAAATGGCAGATATTCTTCGGTATCGGAGCAGGGCTCATGTTGCTTTCTGTCATTCCCCTCTTCCTTTATGAAAAAATCCCAAAATCGCCCGCCATTTCCCTTTGCGTCAATTCGATTTCCTGCGGACTTTTCATCGCTTCTCTTTTTATCGGGAAACACCTCTCTCTTTCTCTCAAAATCACATTCTGTTCAGTACTCGCTTCGGGAGGCAGCTTTTTTATATTCATGCTCCTTTTAAGTGTTCCCCGCCTTCGCAGCAGCCGCGTTTACATAGTTCTCGTCTGGATTCTTTGGGCTGCGGCGCTCCTGACCGCGGGCGGAATACTTTGGAGCAACAAGGGCGCCTCCTCCTATGCCCTTTTCACACTCTTATCCGTGGCGGTGGTCTTATTCGCCCTCGGCTCGGTTTTTCATTCGGACGGTCTCGACGAGCTCCTCATCTCTCTTGCCATTCCCTCCGCGCTCGCCGCGGGAATTATCGCCGTTATCGTGCTGCTCGTCCTTTTGCAGGCGGACGACTGCGGCTGTGATTGCGATTGCTGCGACGGCGGATGTTGCGACTGTACGCCGGATTACGGAGGTGGAAAACGCAAGAAAATAAAAATGAGCGACCTTTCCGCTCCGCCTTCCGCATAGCAAATATAGCAGATTTTCCCGCGGCAGGGAAATCCCCGTAACAAGTAATGTTTCCGCTGTAAAGTTTTCTCCGTTATATAAAACTTTTCCCGCTATAAAGAATTTCCCCTATTATAAAAAGGTTTGTTTCTCCGTCATAAAAGATTGTCTCCGTTTTTAAAAACGAAAACGCCCGCCCGATACGCTGTATCGGGCGGGCGCCTTTTTAATCTAATTTTTCAAGGAGCTTCAAATCGATACCCTTTTCGCCGATTTTGATAATTTCGACCTTGACTTTATCGCCGATATTGAGAACGTCCTCTACTTGGTTGACGCGCTCGGTAGAAAGTTTGGAAATATGCACCATGCCGTCCTTGCCGGGAGCAAACTCTACAAAGGCTCCCACGCGGGAAAGGATTCTCACGACGACGCCGACAAACATATCGCCGACTTCGGGATCGTGCGCAATCGACTGAACGATAGCCTTTGCGCGTTCCGCGGCGGAAATATCGCCATAGCAGGCGATACATACCGTGCCGTCGTCCTCGATATCGATTTTCGTACCCGTCTGCTCGATAATCTTATTGATGACCTTACCCTGTTTTCCGACGACGTCCCCGATTTTTTCGGGATTGATTTGGAAGGAAATAATTTTAGGCGCATAGGGAGAAAGCTGGTCATTGACCTGAGGAATACACTCCAACATTTTTCCCAGAATAAATCTTCTTCCCTCCTGAGCCTGCGCGATTGCGTCGAGCATAATCTGCTCGGAAATCCCCTTGATTTTAATATCCATCTGAATGGCGGTAATGCCCTTTTCGGTACCCGCCACCTTGAAGTCCATGTCTCCGAGGAAGTCTTCGAGTCCCTGAATATCCGTCATAATGACATATTTTCCGGTATCGGGGTCTTTAATAAGCCCCATGGCGCAGCCCGCCACGGGAGCCTTAATAGGCACGCCGGCGTCCATGAGCGCCATGGTCGAACCGCATACGGAAGCCATGGAGGAAGATCCGTTAGAGGAAAGGATATCAGACACCACGCGGATCGCATAGGGGAAATCCGCTTCCGAGGGAATGACGGGAATGAGCGCGCGTTCCGCAAGAGCGCCATGGCCGATTTCGCGGCGGCCGGGGCTTCTGAGGGGTTTCGCTTCGCCCGTACAGTATCCGGGGAAGTTATATTGGTGCATATATCTTTTTTCTTCTTCCTCGTCGAGCCCCTCCATTCTCTGAGCCTCGTCCAGCATGCCGAGCGTACAGGTCGTAAGCGCCTGTGTCTGACCTCTCGTGAATACGGCGGAGCCGTGAACTCTGGGCAGAACGCCGTGTTCGCACCAAATGGGGCGAACTTCTTTGAGTCCTCTGCCGTCGGGGCGGATTCCCTTATCGAAAATCTTGGCGCGGACGATATTTTTCACGATATAATAAATGGAATCCTTGACTTCTCTCGTCTGTTCGGGATAAATGTCCGCAAAGTGCGTAAGGATATCCGCTTCGGCTTCCGCCTGTCTCTTTTCGCGTTCCTGTCTGTCGAAGGTATCGAGAGCGGCGACCAGCTTATCGTAGCCGTATTCCTTGACGGCGGCATCGAGATCCTCGGGAATATGGTAGAGCTCCATTTCTCTCTTGGGTTTGCCGACTTCTTTTTGAATCTCCTCGATGAAGGCGCAGACCTTTTTGATTTCCTCGTGCCCGTACATGATCGCCCCGACCATTTCCGCGTCGGTGACTTCATTTGCGCCCGCTTCGATCATCAAAATCGCGTCCTTGGTGCCCGCGAGAGAAAGGTGAATAGAGCTCTTTTCCTTTTCCGCGACGGTCGGATTGATGATATATTTTCCGTCGATGCAGCCCACGATGACCGAACCCGTGGGTCCCGCCCAAGGAATATCGGAAACGGACAGCGCCACAGACGAACCGATCATGGCGAGGGGTTCGGGAGCGATGTCGGGATCGACGGAAAGCGCGGTAGCGACTACTACGACGTCGTTGAAAATTCCCTTCGGGAAAAGGGGACGGATAGGACGGTCGATGAGGCGCGCGACGAGGATAGCTTTATCGGAAGCGCGTCCCTCTCTCTTTTTGAAGCCGCCGGGAATTTTTCCGACCGCGAACATTTTTTCTTCATAATCGACGGACAGGGGGAAGAAATCCATTCCCTCTCTGGGCTGTTCCGCCATACAGACGGTGACGTTCACCACCGTTTCGCCGCAGCGGATAAGGCAGGCGCCGTTGGCCTGTTCGGCATATTTTCCGATTTCTACGGTCAGTTCTCTGCCCGCGTAGTCCGTTTTGAAAACCCTGTAATTGTCTAAAGATGGCATTGTAAAATTCTCCTTAACTCGATTCTTTTTTTGTTCTTGTCCTTACCGCCGCCCGACGGCAAGGGGTGAAGCCGATGCGCGCGTTCCGAATTTTCCCGTTTCGGAAATCCGTTTCCCCCTGTTCGGAAAGAGTCGATACACACACATCGACAAAAAAGAGCGGATTAAAATAACCCGCCCTTTCGTGCCGCTTATTTTCTTAAATTGAGCGCTTCGATAATCGCTCTGTAACGCGCGATGTCTTTTTCTTTAAGGTAATCCAAAAGACCGCGGCGTTTACCGACCATCTTCAAAAGACCGCGGCGGGAATGGTTGTCCTGCTTGTGGGATTGAAGGTGCTCGTTGAGGTGATTGATTCTCTCGGTGAGAAGCGCGATCTGAACCTCGGGGGAACCCGTATCGCCCTCGTGCGTTGCGAATTTTGCGATAATTTCTTTCTTTTCCATTTGCGTTTATCCTCCTATGGAATTTATCCCGAACCTCTAAGCCGAACGTGGAGAATCGTCCCGCTTGGCGGCCGTTATTATTATTTTAGCATATTCTTGTCCGAATGTAAATCAAATTTGCCCGAAAAATTTGTTTTTTCTTTCGATTGTTTCGTCGATTTTTCCGATATACGTTTTCAGATCCTTTTGAGAAGCGAATCTCTCGATTCGGTTTTCGGCGTTGAACACTCTTTTGGAAACGGCGTTCGCGCCCGCGGCGAGATTGTCCGCCGTCTCCTCCATGATGTCTATGTTATATACGCAGGCTTTCCCGGGCTTGGTCCAGCCCACGTTCTCGTTATTGCCCGCCTGATATTTCTGTCGGTACATATAATACGGAACATATCCCGCCTCCCGCAGAATTTTTCTCGACGCGGCGATCATATCCGAAACGACGGGATTTTCGAGATAGGAGCACTCCTCTTTGAGTTTGGCTCCCGATTTGAGACAAAGGCAGTGCACGGTGATGTTGTCCGCGCCCGTTTTCACCGCTTCCCGAACACTGAACGAAAATTCCTCGAAGCTCTCGTCCGTCAATCCCGCGATGAGATCGGCATTGATTTCAAAACCGAATTTCGCCGCCATATCGAAGGCGCGATAGAGGTCGGCGGCCGTATGCCTGCGCCCGATGCGTTCGAGCGTCTTATCCGAAAAGCTCTGCGGATTGACGCAGATTCTCGTAACCCCGTAATTTTTCAACAGTGCCAATTTTTCCTCGGTGAATACGTCGGGTCGTCCCGCCTCCACCGTGTATTCGCAAGTCGAATCGCGCACCTTTTCCACGGCCTTCAAGACTCTTTCGAGGTCATCCGCTTCCAAAACCAAAGGAGTTCCGCCGCCGATATACACGCTGCGGAGCTTTCCGACGAGCGGTCTGCAAGCGGCGATTTCCCTTTCGAGACAATCGAGATAGGAGGGCAGAAACTGCCGCGTTTTATCGATGGGCGCCGTGATAAAGGAACAGTAGGAACACTTCGTGGGACAAAAGGGAATCGAAACGAAAAAATCGGTGTTTCCGTCCTTCTTTTCGTATATTCCCTCCTGCGCTCTCAATACTTCCTCCACGAGAGAAATATTTTCCTCGCTCACCCGCATTTTTTCAAAGAGCGCTCGAAAATCCCTCCCCGACTCTCTTTCCATATACGCGAGCTTCGTGGGCCTGATCCCCGTCAAAGCTCCCCAAGGCATCTTTTCTTGATATAAGTCGCTTAAAATCGCATACAGTCCCAGCTTTCCGAAGCGCCGTTCCATGCGTTTATATTCTATCTCGCCGCTTACCTGTTCCTCGTCCTCAAAGGAATACTCTTTTCCGTCCACGGAGAAACGGTTATAAAATACGCCGTCTCGATAGACAAAGGAATGTGCGACGTTCTCGGGTCGTGCTTCAAACAGCCGCACGACGTCCATGAGCTCGTTTTCCAAAAACTTGCAATCGGTTTTGAGTATCGTTTCCATGCCTTTCCCGCGCGCTCCCTTATGCGTCTTTCAAAAAAGGATTTTTCCGCCGTTCTTCGTCCAATGCGGTATCTTCCTCGTGACCGGGAAACACGGGATAATCCCCGTCGAGGGCGGAAAGCTTTTTCAGACTTTCCCGAAGCTCCCCGACATTCCCCGTCGGGAAATCCGTCCGACCGACGCTGCCCGCAAAGAGCGTATCTCCCGTAAACAGAGCGGCTTTTTCCTTCGTCTCTCGTGCCATTCCCTCATCCCGTATAAGATAGCACATTCCCCCCGCCGTATGTCCGGGCGTGGAAATCGCCCGAACGGAAAGGCCGCAGACGTTCAGAATTTCCTCGTCCCGCAGCGTTCCGTCCACCGTAAACGGAACACGGGAAATACCGGCCATGTCGAATAAATCCGCTCCCGTCCCGACGAGCGCTTTTTCCTTTTCCGAACAAAAAATTTTCGCGCCCATCGCTTGGAGGGCGGCGGCGCCGCCCACATGGTCGAAATGTGCGTGCGTCAAAAGCACGCAGACGGGGGTAAGAGAACGTTTCTTCAATTCTTCGGCGATTCTCGGCTGAGCGGGATCTACGACGACGGCAAGCCCTGCACAGGCGTCGCAGGTCACGATATAGGAATTAGCGGCAAATCCTTTCGGATAAATTTTTTCTACTTTCATAAAATTCTCTATGACAAAGAAGTGATGCGGTGTACGTCGTAAATGCGTTTATCCGCGCGCAATTTTTTAAGCAGCATATCCACGTCGGCGACGTCGGTCAGACTGACAGAGGCCTCCAAAACGGCGTCCTTGTTCTTGTCTATGCGCCCGTTGACGGCGGTAATCGACAATTTCATATCCGAGACGACGCCGGATAAAACGGACAGAGCGGCGCCCTGATCGGTGGCGCGAATCATAATATTCGCGTTATAGCGATGCTTGTCGTGTACTTCTTTATTCCACGCGGCGGGGAGAAGTCTCCCTTCGTCCACGCCGTGAATGTTAGGACAGTCGGCGCGGTGAATGACGACGCCGCGGCCGCGGGAGGTATAGCCGACGATTTTATCGCCGGGAACGGGAGAACAACAGCCTGCGAACCGAACGAGAAGTCCGGACTGTCCGTTTACGAGCACGCCACCCGGCGTGCGGCCTCCGCCGTCCCCCGCATGTACCTCGAACGGCTTGGGCATTTCCCGCTTATAGAAGTCTATCAGCTTGAACAGCACCTGATTGACGGATACGGAGCCGTACCCCACGGCCGCGAACATTTCGTCGCGGGAACCGAAGGAATAGCGTTCGGAAATGCGCTTGAAGCTCTCGTCCGTAAGGAGAGCGGAGAGGGTATATCCTCTTTTTTTGGCTTCTTCTTCCAATCTTGCCTGCCCGATGCGGATATTGTCCTCTTTGAGCTCGTTTTTATAGAACTGTTTGATTTTGGCCTTTGCGCTGGACGATTTAATGAATTTCAGCCAGTCGCGGGAAGGGCCTTTTGAATTGGGAGAGGTAATAATCTCGACCACGTCTCCCACTTCCAGAGTGGTGGACAGAGGAACGATTTTGGAATTGACGCGCGCGCCCGTGCAGCGGTTTCCGACCTCCGAGTGAATGGCATAGGCAAAATCGACGGGAGTCGCACCGGGAGGCAGGGAAATGACCTTTCCGCGCGGTGTAAAGACGAGCAGCTCGTCGCTGTAAAGTTCGGTTTTGAGGGCGTCGAGGAACTCGCGGGAATCTTTGACGGCGCCCTGCCATTCCATGACTTCCCTGAGCCATGTGAGTTTGTTTTCGAAATTGGTATTTTCGTCCTCCGAGCGCCCCTCTTTATACTTCCAGTGCGCCGCGATACCGAATTCGGCGATACGGTGCATTTCCTCGGTCCGAATCTGAATTTCAAAAGGCTGACCGAATCTCGTCATGACCGTGGTATGCAGAGACTGATATTTGTTAGGTTTCGGGTTTGCGATATAGTCTTTGATTCGGCCGGGGAAAGGCTTCCAGCGCTCGTGAATTTCCCCGAGTACGGTATAACATTCCCTGACGTCCTTGACGATGACGCGGACGGCGGTAAGGTCGTAAATCTGGTCGAGGGATTTTCCCTTATTCTTCATCTTTTTATAGATGGAATAGAAGTGCTTGGGACGCCCGAACACCTCGCCCGTAATCCCGTCGGCGGCCATCAGTTCCTTGATTTCCTTGACGATATTATTGACGAACTCCCGCCGTTCGGAAAGTTTCTCGTTGATGTGAACGACGAGATATTCATAGGCTTCGGGATCGAGATATTTGAGGCATAAATCCTCTAACTCGCACTTGATCTGCGAAATACCCAAACGCCCTGCGAGCGGCGTGTAAATATCCAGTGTTTCCTTCGCCATTTTCTGCTGTCTTTCGGGCGAGAGGAAATTGAGGGAACGCATATTGTGAAGCCTGTCGGCCAATTTGATGATGATGACGCGAATATCTTTCGCCATGGCGACGAAAATTTTCCGAAAATTTTCCGCCTCTTCCTGTTCCTGGGACTCGAACACGATTTTATCGAGCTTGGTGACTCCGCTAACAAGCTCCAAAATCTCGTCTCCGAATTCGCGTTTGATGTCATCTTCGGTGACGGGCGTATCCTCTATGGCGTCGTGCAAAAGAGCGGCCGCGACCGTGGGTGCGTCGAGCCCCAGCTCCATGAGAATGAGCGCGACGGCGCAAGGGTGGATAAAGTACGGCTCGCCCGAAGCCCGCTTTTGATTGGCATGAGCCTCTTTGGCGTAGTCGTAGGCTTTCAGGAGCATTTCTTTATCCTTTCCGCCATATAACTCGTTTATTTTATTCCAGGTCGTGATCATATCTTACCCCTTTGTATTTCCTCCGCCGTTTCGACTTTTACATAACGGCCGTTATTCCTCTTGCAGAATACAGATTTTTCTATAAATCGCGGAATCGTTCAAATCTGCTTTGACGCCGCGATACACGATGAGCTTTCCTTCTCCGAATGCTACGAGGCCCAATTCCTCGAATACGTTCAGGGCGAAAATGAACTCTCTCTTGTCGAATCCCAGCGCTCCGCAGGCGAATGCGAGTTCTTCCGCGGTTTCCCCGCTCAAAGAATTGACCTGCCGCCGAAGCGCCGAGAAAATTTCCAAAAGGCTTTCCCGCCGCGTATCCAAGCCCGAAAACATTTTATAGCCGCAGATTTCCCGATTAACGTATACTTTTCTGCCCTCCAAAGCGGCGATATTGAAATCGGAGGGAGTGTCGAGGAAGATAAAATCCCGAAATCCGCCTATATCCGCATCGGCGGAAGGAGAAACGATAAGATTATTCGCGAGATTTTTCGAAGAAGGATAAAACAGGTCGCACCCGAATCCTTCGAGATTTTTATAAAATTTCAGCGTCCGCCTGTCCGAAGCGACGAGACAGAGCCCGTAAGCACATTCGGCCCTTTTTTCATCTATCAGCTTTTCCGTCTCCGCCGTCGTAAGGAATACGGGGTTCACCGCGACGGACGGCGCATAGGAACGCGCCACCGAATTGGCGAAAATGCTCTCCGCCGCGCCCCGTCCCGTTCTCCCGTCGTAAACGAGCTCGCGGATAAAACCCTTGATGTATTCCCGTCCCTTGAATTTGGAGATATTGATTTCAAAGACGAATTTCTTCTCGACGTCACTCTCCACCAATTTCAGATTTTTCGCCCCCGAAAAATACATAAGCTCTATATAATCGCTCTTGACGGAAAGGTGCGGAGACATATATTTCAGCTGTCGAGCAGAACACGCCCCCGCGCAAATGGAAAAGAGCGGTCTGCGGTGCCCTACGCCGTAAGGCTCCATGGCGTTCAATTCCCGCGCGAATTTCTCGGGGAAGGGCTCGGAAATTTCTTCGCTGACGTAAATACGCTGTTCGAAATCCTCCTCGGTGTACGAACGCCTGATTTCTTCGTTCAAAGCCGCTTCCAGCTTATCGAAATTCTCTTCCGCGAGATTGATGCCCGCCGCTTGCGCGTGTCCGCCGAACTCGGAAATATATTCCGAGCAATTTTTGAGCGCATTGAAAATATTGACGTTTTCGATACTGCGAGCACTTCCCTTCAACATATTGCCGTGATGCACGAACAGGAGCGTAGGGCGGTTGTATTCTTCGGCGATTCTCGCCGCGACGATCCCGACGAATCCGGAATTCCAGCTCTCATCGGAAAGCATGATGACGTAACCGTAAGCGCCCTTTTTTGCAAGCTTTGCCTTTGCGGAGGCGTACAGCTCGTCGCAGCATTTCTGACGTTCGGTGTTATAGGCGCACAGCTTCGCCGCAAGGTGCAGAATTTCGCTCTCATCCTCGGAAACGAATAACTGAAAGGCGGCGCGAGCGTCTCCCATTCGCCCCGCGGCATTGATGCGCGGAGCGATCGTAAATGCTAGATTTTGCGCGGTCACGGCGTCATAAGTTTTTCCCATTAAAGCGGAAAAACAGCTTCGCGGGCGCGGAGTATTGAACAATTTGAGCCCCTCGGTCACTATATCCCGATTTTCTCCGAGGAGAGGAACGCTGTCCGCGACGGTCGCCAAAGCGGCAAAATCCAATAATTTGTACGCATTCTCGCCGATCAGGGCGCAGGCCAGCTTAAACGCAACACCCGCTCCGCAGAGATTGTCGTAGGGATAATCGTCCTGCAATTTGGGATTGATGACGACGCAATCGGGCAAAATTTCCGGCAATTCATGATGATCCGTGACGATTACATCCGCTCCCAGCTCGTAAATATATTGCGTTTCTTTCGCGCAGGAAATACCGCAGTCCACGGTAATAAACAATTCCGGCTGACAATCGTCGAAAATTCTGTCCACCGCTTCTATACTCAACCCGTATCCGTCCGCACGTTCGGGAACGTAAATATGCGCTTCTATGCCGAATTCTTTCAAGGCATGATACATAATGGCGGAGGCACAAATTCCGTCCGCGTCGTAGTCGCCGAACACCGCGACCGTCTTTCCCTCTTCTCTCGCGGAAACGAGCATATCCACCGCCTCTTTCATCCCCTTCATGAGCATGGGGGAAAGAAAGTTGAGGCGGGAAGGGTGCATGAATTTATAAATTTTCTCCGCGTCGTCCACACCCCGCGCGTAGAGAATACGCACGATATGTTCCGTCAATCCCGTCTCCTCGGAAAGTTTGGCGATTTTATTGAGTTGTTCCTCCGAAAATACATATTCGGGAACGATTTTTTTCATCTTTATTCCTTATTCTTTGACTCCGTATACGTTCGCGCTTTCGGATTCTCATTTTGTCCGTTCGCTTCCCGTTCTCGGCTCCTGTCAGGCCGTTTTACCCGTTTATTTCCTGTTCTTCGGATTCTATCGGGCCGTTTTATCCGCTTACTTCTCGTTTTCGGGTTCTGTCGAGCCGTTTTATCCGCTTACTTCTCGCTTCCGGATTCTGTTGTTCCGTTTTATTCGTTTACTTCTCGCTTTCGGCTTCTATCGATCCGTTTTATCCGTTTGCTTCTGCTCCTTGGGGCTTTTGTTTTCTTGTTCGCTGCCACTCCGAAGTTATCGATTTCGCTCTTTTGCAAGGACAGATTTTCTCTGCCTTTATCAAAGAAAAGAGCGGGCGGGAATAAAGCCCTCCCGCCCATCACTTTGCACAATAGCCGCAAAAGGACCGTCTCCGGTCCTTCGCCGCCGCCAAAATCCGGCCTTATTTGTCCTTATTTTTCCATGAAGCGCATGTCATTATTCTGCATTTTTGTCCGCAGTTTTTTCTTCCGAGTTCGCCGCAGATTGCGTTTCCGCTTTCGCGTTCGTCTTAACGTCCACCTTCGCTCCTGCCTTTACAGACCTTGCGCCCTTTTTATAGTCGTATCTCGCACGCTCCGCCGCCCGTTTGTCGGAAATCTTCTTCATGGGAAGATACATAGCAGGCATAAAGATCAAAGACGAGAAAGTTCCCATAACGACCGCAACCAACGCGGCAACCGCGAACCACCTGACCGAAGTCACGGCAATCGCCCCTACCAGAACGAGAGCTATAATGCTCAAAAGAGCGAAGAACAAAACCGATTTTGTCTGAACGGAGGAAGAAACGGCTTCCTCGGCAGACATCGCTTTATATTCGTCCGTCTTGAAATTTTCGCGCATTTTGTTGAAAGTCAGCATGGAGGTGAGCGCCGTAAAGAGAAGCGCAAACGCACCGACATAAGCGACGGACGTAGTCACGGGAATACGCACCAGCGCCACGACAGCCAACGTCAGAAGCGTCCCTACGAGGCAGGAAACCGCGCCTGCGATGCCCATGTTCAGCTTATAGCGAACAGAGACATACACAAAAATCACGAGGAGAATCACAGCTCCCGCCAGCGCCCCGCGCCAGATATATCCCGAAGGGATGACCGCTATCGCGTTCTCGCTCCCCGTCGTGACATAGAAGAATGCCCCGTTGAGGTTGCCCTCCGCCTCGGAAGCCGCTTTCAGAGCGGCGCCGATTGCGTCTTTTACTTCATTTAATTTAGCGTCGTCGGTATTCTTGTCGAACACATAGAGAAGTTCCCCTCCGTTCGACATGTCCGCCTTGACCGTATAAGCGTCTTTCAATCCTGCCTTATCGAATTCCGATTCGCAGATTTCTTTGACGCTCTCCACCCTCGCGTCGGAAATTTCGACATAGGATTCCAGCTCGACGCTCAGCGTCTTTACATCGGAAACCGTGGTATCGGGATTAAAGCCGAAGACGGCCAAAATCACGATTCCCGCGGCGATGACGAGCGCGCTGAGAATGGCCCAAAGTTTGAACTTTCCGACCGTTTTATTCATCTTACTCATCGTCGTCATCCTCCCTTACAAAGCCGAAATATTTATATTTATCTTTCGACGAAGACACCAGCATGCAGTTGATAAAGCGCGTCCACAGGAGGTTGCAGAAAGCGCCCGTAACGAAACAGATAAGCGCTTGCAGAGCCAGCGTGTGCAATCCTGCGGCACCGATCAGGAGGGCGACGGAAGCGAGGACGAGCACCGCATAGACGTCGATCATGCCCGCCAAAGTTTTTTTATAACCCGCTTTGACGGAGGAATCCACCGTTTTGCCCGTATCGAATTCCGATTTTATAGCGCCGTAGACGCGCGCATTGAAGAGATTGGTGAGGAGCAGACCGAAGAGGAAAATCGCAACGGTTCCCAAGGTCACCTCGAACACGCCGCTCGAAATGAAAGCGAAGCAGATAGCGGTAACGATGAGATAGGACAGCGTGGAATAGGCGCAGGCGCCGCCGAAGCCCTTGTATTTAATGAAGGGCCAGACAATGGAGGCAACGAGCACGATCGCCAATGCGATATAGAGCAGCGTGAGTGCATTGGAGCCGTAAACGGGCCCGAACGTTCTCGCTTCTTCCACTTCGAAGCCGAGGCCGAGATCCCCCGCATTGAGCGCGGAATTGAGAAGGATCGCAACGACCTCTGCCGTTTCGTCCGTATAGGTACCTTCTCCTCCAATATAGAGCGTCTTTTGGTCGATTGCCGTGGTTACCGAAAGTTGAATAATCGACTCGTCGCCCACTTTGAAGGAAAGCGTACCGCCCGACGAAGTGGATCCGTCGTCGGAGGAGGACGAGGAAGCCAAAGACGTCGTCACATCTTTAATAAGTTCTTGGCCCTCATCGGTGAGTTTGACCTCAATATAGGTACTGTCGCCGTTCTTTTTGGGCGAAAAACCCTTGATATAATCCTTGGGAGACTCGTCCTTCGACGCTTCGAGAACGGTTTTTGTGCCGTCGTGCAGCGTAAATTCCCCCGTATAGGAGAAATAGCTGAACGCGGTACCCGCCGCCGTATCGGAGACGGGAAGTTCTATTCTAAGAGCGTAATCGTCCACGACGGACACGCGGAAAGAGGAATCCCCTCTCTTTTCATAGCGGGAGGAAATTTCTTTTTTTGCCGCTTCAAAGGACTCCTTGAAGGAATCGGTGACGACGTATCCGTTCTCCGTTTCCTCTACGACGCCGTCGTCGGAATCGGTGCTCAGATACAGTCCTTTATACGGAGTATAAGAATCTGCATATTCCTCCTGCTTGTCCTCCGAGCGGGATTCATATTCTTTCTGATATTCGACCTCGGAAATAACTCCTTCGGGGTAGTAATAGGTATAATATCCCCCGCCGAGGTTTGCGTCGAGGTCGTACGTCTTGACGACGGGGTTCCAGTTGCTGACGGCGCCGTTCCACAGGAACGGGAGCTCGAAAGAAGGAACCACGATCATCGCGCACAACGCGACGATTACGATGGTAAGCAAAGTCAACAATACCACCGATTTCTTCTTGCCCATTGAATAGCCTCCTGATGATTTTCGGGCACGCGCCCGAATTTTACACTGATACCGTTTTATTATATCTTATCTTCCGCCGCCCGTCAAGTCATAAAGGCGGCTTAACGCGAATTTTTTGCCGTTTTTCACAAAAATGCGCATTGTGGACAAATCTGAGGGACTCAAAAGCGCGTTTTCGTCCTCTGCGCAGGCTTTATCTCCTTTTGCACAGCGTGCCTTTGAGGAACCTCGCCCTTTCGCGCACCTGCGTTTTTGGGAAACATCTTCCGCGCGTTCAAATTTTTGACGGCCGCCCCGCCGAGCCCTTTTCACACGGTTTACTTCCCGCTTTGCCCTGCCTCTTTTCCCGCGGCCGCGAGAACTTTTTTCTCGGCGAGAATGTGCATGGCGCATTCGATACGCTTTTTCATCATCGCACAGGTCATTTCATACGGCTCGTTTATATCGCCGTTGAAGTGATAATTGTTGGCGTTGCAGCCGCCCGAACAAATGAATTTTGCGAAACAGTCCCCGCACTTTTTGCGGGTGAACAGACAGGAATTTTTGAATTTTTCCCGAATCTCCGGCCGAGTGATCCCGTCGCGCACGTTTCCCATATAGAAATCCTTGTCCCCCGCGAATTGGTGACAGGGATAGAGATCGCCGTTCGGAACGACGGAAAAGTATTCGTTTCCGGCCCCGCAGGCGGAGACCCGTTTGGAAAGGCAAGGCCCGCCTTCGAGATCGATATTGAAATGGAAGAAGTTGAAACCCTTCCCCTCCGCGTAGCGCTTCAAATATTCGTCGCAGAGATTTTCATACTCCCGTTCTATTGCGGGAAGGTGTTCTTCCTTTATCTCTAAATCGGGCAAATCGGTAACGACGGGCTCCATGGAAATGGAATCGAGGCCCTGATCCGCGATGAAGAGCACGTCTTTTGAAAAATCGAGATTCTTTGCCGTAAAGGTTCCGCGGACATAATAGCTCTTGTTCCCGCGCAGGGAGACGAACTTTTTGATGTTGCCGATGACGTAATCGAAACTTCCCTTCCCGTTCACCGTCTTTCTGATAGCGTCGTGTACCTCTTTTCTTCCGTCGAGGGAGAGGACGACGTTTTCCATTTCCTCGTTGAAAAATTTAATCGTCTCGTCGTTCAGAAGGAGCGCGTTGGTCGTAGTCGTGAACAGGAATTTCTTTCCGACCTTGGCGGCCTGCTCCTTGGCGTAATAGACGGTCTTTTTGAGCACGGAAAGATTCATGAGCGGTTCGCCGCCGAAAAAGTCCATTTCGAGGACCTTGCGCTTTCCGCTGTTTGCGATAAGGAAATCCACCGCAGCCTTTGCGGTCTCCTCGCTCATGAACTCGCGGGCGGAGTGATACGCCCCCTCGTCCGCGAAGCAGTAGCGGCAACGGAAATTGCAGTCGTGGCAGATATGGATACAGAGCGCCTTTATCTCGTCGCTCTTCATGGGATAGGTCTTTACTTCTTCCTTGAACAAAAGCCCCTGTTCTTTGAGTCCCTCCACGTCCGCGAGGATATTTTTGATTTCCTCGTCGGTGATATAAGTAATATCGACGGGCTGTCCCTCCTCTTTGGCGCGGAGATAATCCGCGGTGGTCTTGTCGCATTCGTGCAGGGAGCCGCTGCCCACGTCGTAGATATAGTTTTTATCTCGATAGTTGAAAACGTGTATCATAAAATCCTTTTTGACGGCAAAAAGGGCGCGTAAGTATACGCGCCTTTTACGCCGGATATTTTTTACCGAAATTACTTGCGTTCGATTTTTTCTTCGCGGGTAATCCTTTCGCAGGACTGATTTCCCACCGTGCAGCTCGTTTTGCAGGCGGACTGACAGGTGCTTCTGCACTCGCCGCAGCCGGTTACTTTTCTTTCCGCGGGTTTCGCAATCGTTTTAATCATAGCCGTTCTCCTCCAAATTGAATCCCGAATCCGACTCTATCCCTTCCAAAAGGCCCGAATTCGGTTTTTATGCTATTATTATAATACACACGGGCGCAAATTGCAAGCAGTTTCTGCCATGTTTTTTTATTTTTCGCGCGCCGGGCTCTCTTCTTCCCGATATTCGAGAATATCTCCCGGCTGGCAGTCAAGCGCCTTGCAGATAGCGTCCAGCGTCGAAAATCGAATAGCGCTGATTTTTCCCGTCTTGATTTTCGACAAATTGACGTTCGCCACGCCGACCTTTTCCGAAAGCTCGTTCAAAGACATTTTCCTGTCCGCCATAACCCTGTCCAATCGTAAAATAATCATCTCTTTTGCCCGTTTCCTTAAATAATTACAATCTTGCCGCCACCTTAAATCCTCGCAACGTTTCGTCCTGTTTTCTGAAACGATTACAGCGTTTCGTCCGCGTCCTTCTGCAATTTTGCGCCGTATTCAAAAATATACGCGACCAAAAGGAGCACGAGAGAGACGAATATACCGCCCGCATTCCACGAAACCCCGAGCATAAAACTCCCGAACAGTATTCCGAGCGCCGCCTTTCCCGTGAGAACGGACAAAACCGACCAAGCGAGGAGCAGGAACGCCGTGACCTTCAAATAGCGGATACAGGGCTTACAGAACGGCGAGCTGTTCTTTTCGAGCATTTTCCCGAATTTGGAAATGAGCAGGAACACGACCCCGTAAACCGCCGCGGTCAGAGCCCCGACAAAGACGGCGAGCGCGAGCAATTTCGTCAGCGGAATATTTTTCATCTCGCCCGACCCGAATTCGACGAGAAGAGAATTTCCCTCCCCCGTCACCACGCCGCCGGGCAGATCCTCCGCAATACTTTGCACGAGCCTTTCAAATACGGATAAAGAACTGGATATTCCTACGCTTCCGTTCAGTTCGACGGAAATTTGCAGCCAATCTCCCGGCACGACGGCGAGAATCAACGCGCCGAAAAATCCGACTCCACAACCGACGATCGTCAAAATCCCCAAAATCAAGGTGACGATTTTCACGACCTTGCCTATCTTTTGAATCTTTTTTACTTCTTCCATAAACTTAAACTGTCTCCCGATTTCGTTTTGTGGGTACAGTATAGCATAGAATTTTATGTATGTCAACTATTTTTTAATGTTTTTCGTTAAAAATTTTATGTTTTAATTGTGATGCACATTCACGGCGACGATGCCGCTCAAAACGCCGGCGACGGCGCCGAAGGCGAGTTCTGCCAAAATCAGCCAGGAGAGAGAGAAGTCCCCGCCGACCATAGCGAACACGAGATAAGTGAGCATGACGGTGAGAATCCCCGCCGCCAAACCTTTGAGCCAGCCTTTTTCGCCGCGGAGTGCGAAGAAACAGCCAAAGAGGATGGCGAGCGCTTTGATGCACTGATTGACGGGTTTAATGACGGACTCGGAGAGGGACGCGAATTTGAGAACGAGAGAGAAGATGAGCACGGCCGCAAGGCAGAAAAGGACAGAGAGCAGGACGGCCTTGGCGATTTGCACCAAATGAGCGGCAAAAGAATTTTCCGATTGCATGATAAAAAAGACACCTCCGCATAGGATATTTCGGTATTATCCTATGCGGAGGCATATTCGTTTTAGAAGCAATTTCAAAAAACGCAAATCCATGTTTGTTGACGCAAGCCGATTTTTGTTTTCCCGACTCAGTCTTTGTTTTCCGTCTCCTGATTTTCGGGCGCTTCGGTCTTTTCCTCGACGATTTCCGCAGAGCCGTCATCGACCTGTGCGGGCTGTTGAGCAGTTTCTTCGGACTGTTCGGGAGGGAGCTCGGCCTTTTCGGTCTTTTTCGCCGTCGCGTCCGTCTGATAGACGGCCTGTTTGTCGAATTTGAGGTAAGATTTTCCGGTCGCCTCCGTACCCGTTTCGAGAATGAACGTATTGTCTTCGGGATTGACCTCCACGACGATACCGCAGATGCCGCCGATCGTCTTTACTTTATTGCCGGGTTGAATGGCATCCAGCATTTCCTGCGTTTCTTTCTGTCTCTTTTTGGCCGAACGGCTGTTGAGCACCATGAAAACGACGATAACGAGGACGAGGCCGATAATCAGCACCCAAGACATCCAGCCCCCTCCGCCGCCGCTCGTCGGGCTTGAAGAAGTCGCCGAATCCAATAAATTAAACAGCATAATTTTTCTCCTTATGATTGTTTCAAAGTTTTATATTTTATATGATACCCTTTTTTCGCGTTTTTGGCAAGTATTTCTCTGTCGGATTATGACATTTTTTCATTTTTCACCCATTTTTCATTTGTTAAGCGAAAAATTTATCGACACGTTTGTTCTGTCCTTCCTTTTTCTCGGCCACAATTCCCGACGGATTTTTTCTTCTCCCCGCCACGGAAAAATTTCCCGTTACCGTTTCGGATTTTACAGGGACTGCCGCTGCTTATTCCCGTCTTTTCCGGCGGCTCACCACTTCCCTTCGCCGCCGTATTTCCCGTAAAATTCCTTTGCGTAATCGCGGACATAGCCGCCGAGAATGGCTCCGCGAAGCCCCTTCATGAGTTTGTGCAGAAAGGTAATGTTGTGTAAACTCAAAAGCATGGCGCCGTACATCTCCCCCACGTTGACGAGATGGCGAAGGTAGGCCTTCGTATAATGCTTACAGCAATAGCAATCGCACTCCTCGTCCAAGGGCGTAAAATCCTCCTTGTAGCGCCCGTTTCGCACGACCACCCGTCCGCGGGAGGTCAAAGCGGTGCCGTTTCTCGCGATTCTGGTCGCGAGTACGCAGTCGAACATATCCACGCCGCGCAGAGTTCCTTCAATGAGACAATCGGGCGAACCGACGCCCATCAAATACCTGGGCACGTCCGTGGGGAGCTTTTCTTTGAGTGAATCGAGAATCTCGTACATGAGCGGTTTAGGTTCTCCGACGGAAAGTCCCCCGATAGCGATGCCGTGTTTTACGAAGGGACGGCACCTTTCGAGACTTTCCGCGCGCAAATCCTTATAGAGGTTGCCCTGAACGATGGGGAACAGTGCCTGCCAAGGGCGATTTTGCGCCTCGTGGTGCTTAAAGCAGCGTTCCAGCCAGTTTCCCGTGCGAATCATGGCGTCCCTTGCCTGAGCGTGCGTAAAGCCGTATTCGCTGCACTCGTCGAAAGCCATGATAATATCGGCGCCGAGATTTTCCTCCACTTCCATGGCCTTTTCGGGGGTAAAGAAATGTTTGCTTCCGTCGATATTGGAGGAAAATTCCACGCCCGCATCGGTAATTTTATTGAGCTTTGCGAGAGAAAAGACCTGAAACCCGCCGCTGTCCGTCAGAATGGGCCTGTCCCAGTTCATGAAGGAATGAAGTCCGCCCGCTTTTTTTACGATATCGTCGCCGGGGCGCATGTATAGGTGATAGGTATTTGCGAGGATGATTTGAGAGCCCGCCTCCTTCAAATCGCGCGGAAATACGCCCTTGACGGTCGCCTGCGTTCCGACGGGCATATAAACGGGCGTTTCGATATCGCCGTGAGGGGTATGCAAAACCCCCGCCCTCGCCCCCGTATCGGGATCGGTTTTAATCAGTTCAAAAGAAAAAAATTCGTTGTTCATGAGTTCCTCTTTTCATTGCGCCGCACATGCGTTTTTCCCGTACATGCGGTCAGCCGTGTATGCGTTTTTCCCGTACATGCGGTCAGCCGTGTATGCGTTTTTCCCGTCTGCGGTTTGTAGTGCGCGGAGGCCTTTCTTTTCGGCGCACGGCGCCCGCGCGTATATTAAATCGGTTTCGATATTGTATGATATCCGTATCCGATATTTTCCGACATTATCGACATTATACCATATTTGTTTGCGAAAAGCAATTTTTCACCGCGGACGAACAAAAAAATCCTCCGGATTTCTCCGGAGGAAAGAACGCGTAAAATCATTCGAGTTCGAACGCGCCCGTATAGAGCTGATAATAAACGCCCTTCTGCTCGATGAGCTGTTCGTGCGTACCGCGTTCGATAATGCGGCCGTGGTCGAGGACCATGATGGCATTGGAGTTGCGCACGGTGGAGAGTCGGTGCGCGATGACGAATACCGTACGACCCTCCATGAGTTTATCCATACCGTCCTGTACGAGCGCTTCGGTATGCGTATCGATGGAGGAAGTCGCCTCGTCGAGAATCATGGCAGGCGTATCCGCCACGGCGGCGCGGGCGATGGACAAAAGCTGTCTCTGTCCCTGCGACAGATTCGCGCCGTTGTTGGTAAGCATGGTATTGTATCCTTCGGGCAGACGGCGGATAAAGTCGTCCGCATTCGCGAGCTTCGCGGCCGCGATACATTCTTCGTCCGTCGCGTCGAGACGGCCGTAGCGGATATTGTCCATGACCGTTCCCGTAAACAGGTTGGTGTCCTGCAAGACGATACCTAAGGAGCGGCGCAAATCCTTCTTGTTGATTTTGTTGATATTGATACCGTCGTAACGGATCTTGCCGTCCGCGATGTCGTAGAAGCGATTGATGAGGTTTGTAATGGTCGTTTTTCCCGCGCCCGTCGCACCTACAAATGCGATTTTCTGACCGGGTTTCGCATAGAGAGAGACGTCGATCAATACCTGTTTTTCAGGCACATAGCCGAAATCGACATGCTCCATGACGATATCCCCTTTGAGCTCGGTATACGTAACCGTGCCGTCCGCCTTGTGGAAATGTCTCCAAGCCCAGAGATTGGTACGTTCGGGAGTTTCGACGAGATTGCCGTTTTCGTCCCTCTTTGCGTTTACGAGCGTGACGTACCCCTCGTCGTGTTCGGGCTCTTCGTCCAAAAGCTCGAAGATACGCCCGACGCCCGCGAGTCCCATGGCGATCATGGAGACCTGTTGAGAGGCTTGGTTGACGGTCTGCGTAAACTGTCGGGACATGCCGAGGAAAGCGAGCACGATACCCGAAGAAATGGGGATAAGTCCGGAGGTAATACTGCTGATACCGATATTCGGAGCGTCGATCGTCAGTAACAGTCCGCCGACGATGGCGAGAAGGACATAAGTGAAATTGCCGATATTGCCGAGAATAGGCCCTAAGACGTTACCGAAGATATGCGCCTTTTCGCTGTCATGAAAGAGCTGTCCGTTGAGTTTATCGAAATCGCGTTTTGCGGCTTCCTCGTGCGTAAATACTTTTACGACCTTCTGCCCTTTCATGATTTCTTCGATAAAGCCCTCCTCCGCCGCGAGCGAACGCTGCTGTGCAACCATGTATTTGGAGCTGTTTCCGCCCACTCTCTTGACGACAGAGAACATGACGACGGAACAAAGCCCTACGACCAGAGTGAGCCAAAGGCTGTACCAAAGCATGGTACAAATACAGATAGTCACAGTCAGACCGGCGGAAAAGAGCGTAGGAAGGCTCTGCCCGACGAGCTGACGCATGGCGTCGGTGTCGTTAGTATAGGTACTCATAATATCGCCGTGCGCATGCGTATCGAAATATTTAATGGGAAGGGATTCCATTCTGTTGAACATATCCTCGCGGAAATGGCACAGAATGCCCTGCGTGACGACGGCCATGATCTGCGTATACAGGAAGGATGCGACGACGGCGACGACGTACAGAGAGCCCATTAAGGCGATGAGGGTTACCAACAAACTCTTTACGGAATCGAATCCGTCTTTGATACCGGGCGTAATGACGTTATCGATGAGCTGCTGCATAAACACGGTGGAAATGAGTCCGCCGGCCGCGCTCAAAATCAAACAGACGAAAACGGCGATCAACGCGCTCTTGTAATATTTGAAGATATATTTTAACAATCGTTTCAGGGTACCCTTCTTGACAGTTCCCGCGGGAACTGCCATACCCCTGCCGCCGCGCATTTTCATGGGGCGGGAAGCACTGTTCGCTGCTGCCATCAGTCGTTACCTCCTTTGTCGGTCGCTTTGAGAGCGGCCGCCGCTTCGGATTCCGCCCTTTGAGTCTCCTCGTTTTCGGGCGTTTTTCCCTTGGTCTGCTCCTCGTAGATTTCGCGGTAAATTTCGCTCGACTGCATGAGTTCTTCATGCGTGCCGGAAGCGATGATTTTTCCGCCGTCCATGACGAGGATTTTGTCGGCGCTTTCCACGGACGCGACGCGCTGAGCGATGATGATTTTCGTGGTATCGGGAATTTCTTCCGCGAACGCCTTTCGAATCAGAGCGTCCGTCTTGGTATCGACCGCCGAAGTCGAATCGTCGAGAATGAGCACTTTGGGTTTTCTCAAAAGGGCGCGGGCGATACAGAGCCTCTGCTTCTGTCCGCCGGAGACATTAGTCCCACCCTGTTCGATATACGTATCGTAGCCATCGGGGAAGGAGCGAACGAATTCATCTGCCTGAGCCAATTTGCATACTCTTTCAAGCTCCTCGTCGGAAGCGTTCGGATTTCCCCAGCGGAGATTTTCCTTGATCGTTCCGGAGAAGAGGACGTTTTTTTGCAGGACGACGGCGACTTCGGTGCGAAGGAAGTCGAGGTCGTAATCCTTGACATTGACGCCTCCGACATATACGGCGCCCTCGGTGGTGTCGTAGAGACGGGGAATCAGCTGAATGAGCGATGTTTTCGACGCGCCCGTGCCGCCGAGAATGCCGACCGTCTCGCCGGGGTGAATGTCGAGATTAATGTCGGACAGAGCGTATTTCTCCGCCTTTGCGGAATATTTGAAGCTGACGTTATCGAAACGGATACCGCCGTCCTTCATTTCCTTAATGCCGTTTTCGGGGCTGACGAGGTCAGATTTCTGTTCGAGGACCTCCACGATACGACGAGCGGATTCTCCCGACATCGTGATCATTGCGAAAACCATGGCCAACATCATGAGCGACGAAAGAATCTGAACGCCGTAAGTAATCATGGCGGAAAGATCCTGCGGTTCCATGGACGAACCGCCCGCAGAGATAATGATTTTGGCTCCGAACCAGGAAACGAGCAGGGAAGCGAGATACATGCAGAACATCATGACGGGCGAAACGAGCGCCATCATTTTTTCTGCTTTTGTGAAGTCGGCCTTGACTTCTCCCGAAATCTTGGCGAACTTTTCCTTTTCATAGTCTTCGCGCACAAAGGATTTGACGACACGGATCCCGCCGACGTTTTCCTGAACGGAATTATTCATTGCGTCGTATTTTTTGAAAATACGGCGGAAGAAAGGCATGACGTACACTACGATAAGGACCATCACTACCAAGAGAATGGGCAGAATCGCGAGATAAATGAGCGCCAGAGTATGATTGATCGTAAAGCCCATGATGAAAGAGAAAATGAACATCAAAGGCACGCGCACTGCGATGCGGATACACATCTGAAACGCCATCTGAACGTTAGAAACGTCCGTGGTCAGCCTCGTGACAAGAGAGGAGGAGGAAAACTTATCCACGTCCTTGAAAGAGAACTGTTGAACGGAATAAAATAAATCCTGTCTCAAATTTTTAGCGAAACCACAGCTCGCCGTCGCGGCAAATTTTCCCGCCAGAACGCCGCCCGTCAAAGACAGAGCCGCCATAAGAATAAGTATTCCGCCGTATGCGAGCAGTCGCGGCATATCGCCGACATAATCCATCATGGTCGTCATGAACAACGGAATCAGACATTCGCACACGACTTCGAGTATCATGCATACGGGAGTAAATATCGCGTATTTTTTATATTCCCGCATGCTTTTGACCAATGTCTTTACCATACCGAACTTATATCCTCCAAAAAATGTTTTTCCTTTTTGATGTGCCGCCGTTCGCGGACTTATAAAGCCTCCGGCTTTCTTTGAAAACCGATCCGAGGTTTTCCCGTTCTTGCCCGAATCCGTTCCTCTGCCTTTTTTGAATCTTTTTTCAACGAAGTTTACTCCAAATTCGCATAGATCCTTTGAAGGTATCCCTTAAAAACGCGCCTTTCCTCGTCGGAAAATCCTCTCAGGAGAGTTTCCTCCGTCTCGCGCTGCTGAGCCTTCATTTGCCTGAACATTTCCTCTGCGGTTTCCGTAATGGACACATTTTTTGCCCTGCGGTCGTTTTTGTCCGACTCGGCACGCACAAACCCCTTTTCTTCCAGCCGAGAGACGAGTCCCGAAACGGTAGCGTGGGAAACATCGAAATATCTTTCTATATCCCGAAGCGTGACCGGTTCCTTTTTGCCATAAGTGTGAAGATACCAGAGCACCTTTCCTTGGGAAAAGGTCACCCCGCTTTCCTCGCGTTTATCGTTCGCCCTCCGTTCCATCTTTTCACTGATTTTTTTCAGGAGCAATCCTATATGCGTTTCCATAGCGTTCCTCGTTTTATCGCCGCCCCGTTTTGGGACACAATACCTCTCTGCCCGAAAATCATTCTCAGCCGCAATATAATTTTGCCGGACGATTCTTTTCCGCCGCAGTTTCAAAACAGTATACTTATTATATGAAGCATGCTACATAAAGTCAAGCGTTTGGAAGGGGTAATTTATCATTTCACAAAACTTTCATTTTGTGACAAAAACAGACAAAAAAAGCGCTCGGAAATCAAGTAAAATAAAAGAAAAAACTTACCGCACGGCAAGGAGCGCGGTAAGAAAAGGAGAAAGGTTTGACAAACGGAAATTTTCCCCTCAGGCTGAAAGAGGCAATGGAGAGAAAAGGCATAAACGGCCGACAGCTGGCGGAGGGAACAGCCGCCACGGAAGCGACCGTCTCCCGATATCTGAGCGGAGCGCGAAATCCCGAAAACTTTGAAATTTTAGCGTCGATAGCGCGATTTTTAGAGGTTTCGACCGATTATCTTTTAGGGCTCACGAACAATCCTTATCGAAAAGGTTCTTTGCCCGAAGAAGTAAAAAAATTGCTCGCCCGATATTTACGAGCGAGCGACAGCGACAAAAAAGTACTGTGGACACTTCTCGACAAATACGCGGACGAACCCGAATGAATCCCCTGTTATATTTCCCCTACCCGAATCCCGCCTTAAAAATCGTCCTCTTTCAATCCTAAAAGATAATCGACGCTCACCTCGAAAAACGCGGAAAAATCCGCCAAGAGGGAAAGCGGCGGTTCCCTCTCGGACTTTTCATAATGAGAATATGCCGCGACAGAAATATTTAACGGCTCTGCAACTTGTCTCTGCGTTAAATTTCTTTCCGTCCGTAACTCTTTTAGCCTTTGTCCTAAAATTATTTCCAAAAACGCCTCTCCCTACTTGACATAATAACATTTTGGTAGTATAATATTTTCAATTTCAACAAAATGGTAGTTTCATAGGTAAACAATGACAGAAGAATTATTATATGAAATCGGAGAAACGCTCATAACGGAGATAGAAAAAATACAAGATGTCCGATACATAGAAAATGTAAACGACAAATTTTTCATCATTTTACGAGATAATACCCGCTATCTTTTATCCCTGAAAAAAGAAAAGACCTCCGACGAATAATTCTCTCGGACGCCTTTAATTTTCCAAGCCTAAAAGATAATCGACGCTTACGCCGAAAAATACCGCAAAGTCTGCAAGAAGCGAGAGGGGCGGCTCCCTTTGAGCTTTTTCGTAATGCAAATAAGTCACGCTGTGGATTTGAAATTTTTCCGCAATCTCTTTTTGCGTCAGCCCTTTTTCCTCCCTCAACTCTTTTAATCGTTGTCCCAAAATGATTTTCATCGCTCTTCCTCTTCCGATTAAATATTACCATATCGGTAATTTTTAATCCCGACAACTTCCAAAACGGTAGCAGGAAATCAATCTCTGCCAAGGAGGTGATCGATGGAGCAATCGAACAGATCCGCGAGAGTTTCGAGGGTATAAGCGGTAGGATCGGATTTCCGCCATTTTTCCAAGGACTTGCCGTCATAGCGAGAGAGTTGTTTCATTTTATAAATGGACATTTTGACTTCTTTCATGATATGTCGCACGCAGAGATCGAAACGGCGAGGCGAAGCGGAGGGTTTAGAAAATTGATTGTCGTCGCAGCGACCGAGAAGGAAATCAAAGGTAGCCTCAAAAAAATCGGAGACCGCGGTCAAATTGGAAAGCCGTATGCTGCAAGCGTCATTTTTCCAGCGATAGACGGTAGAAGAGCTCACGCCGAGCCGTTCGGCCAAACCTTTCGCCGTCAATTCTGTTTCGGCCATCAGTTCAGTAAGTCTTTCCCCAAAGGTCCCCAGCTTTCCCATAACAGCTTATCCTCCTTCGTATTTATTTTATTAATCTATTATGTTATTTTTGAAAAGAAATTTCAGTTGATTATCATATAATCCATATACTTGTTTTTTATAGCTGTATCGCTTGAAAAATAAGGGAAAAAGGATAATTTGGGAAATTTTTCTTTTGTATAGAGAGGTCATCGCTGCCCTGCCCGACGGAAATGAAAAAGGATAAAAAAAACGACCGCGCCTAAAAAGATGCGGTCAATTTGATGTCTCCTTTTTTGTGTAGGGTGGCGAGAAATAAATTAATAATCGCCCCTGCCGAGGACATAATCGACTGAACAGTCGAACAGTCGGGCCAATTTCAACAGACTTTCCAATTCAGGCGAACATTCTCCCTTTTGCCAAGTATAGAGGACAGATTCAGGGATTTTAGCCTTGACGGAGAGCCGATATTTCGTATAATGGAACTTTTTCAAAAGAAAAACAAAGCGTTCGGAAAACGGAGGACAAGTGCGCGGAGGTCCCGCGTAATCGTTTTCCTCCAAGCCGAGCAGGAAATCAATTGTACAATGAAAATAATCGGCGATACGGATTAAAATTTCCGTTTCAGGGACTCTTTGCCCTTTCAGATACCGATAAATCGTAGATTTAGACACGCCGACCGCTTTGCTCAAAGCCGCCGTCGACGTGTCTTTGTCGAACATAATGTCTCCCAGTCTGTCCGAAAATTTCGCCATATTAAACATTAATTTTAACTCCTTGTAAAAATATTATCTCCGTCATTGGCGAAATTTACTTGTCATTTGCCGACAACGGAGTTATAATATATATGCCATACGATGTATGGGACTATACCAAGGAGGGGTATTTTATGGAAGATGATGAGCTGTTGTATCAAATCGGAGAAGCGATTTTGACGGAAGTAGACGGAGTGGAGGACGTCACGTACAATCGTAAGAAAAAAAATGCCTTTATGATTTTGACAGAGGCAGGGAAATTTTACGAATTGACCTTAAAGGAAGTAGAGTGACAAAAGCCGGCCGCATAAAAATGCGGCCGGCTTTTATTCCGCGCTGTTTTTTGAAGAAAAAAAATCTCCCGAAAAATTTTTCGGGAGATTCAATTTATTGAATCTTTTTAGCAAACAGTCCGTTTGCATCGGCGTCCACCTGAATATGATCGCCGGCGGAATAGTCGTTTGCGAGAATATTTTTCGCCAACATCGTTTCCAAAGTATGCTGCATATACC
>CAKXBD010000003.1:0-7817 GCA_934871445.1 uncultured bacterium
ACGAGCAAGGCTCCGTCCGTGGCGGGAACGAGTGCGAGCGCGTCGGAGACCAATTTAATGGGCGGCGTATCGTAAATAATATAGTTGAATTCTTTTTTGAGCCTTTCAGAGAGTTCCTTCATGGCGCGGCTTTCGAGGAGTTCGTAAGGGCGGGGGGAAGGAGTTCCCTGATAAATGACATAAAGGTTTTCGTTTTCTTTGGAGGGGCGGAGAATCTCCTCAAAGGTGGCCTGCCCGGAGAGATAATCGCTCAGTCCCGGGACGGGCTGTTCCTTAAAGTATTTGGAAATGCGTCCTTTCCGAATATCGGCGTCAATCAGGACTACTTTCACATTGGAGATAGCGAACATAAGAGCCAGATTGACGGTAATCGTCGTTTTTCCCTCCTCGGGATAGTTGGAGGTAAATAATAAGCTGATCGCGCTGCCGTCCTCCTTTTTCGGAAGGGCGACAGAGATGGAGGCTTTGAGGTTGCGAAAGGCTTCGACGACGTTGAAGGGGGTGTTTTCGTCGATGAGATAGGTACCGCGGAGGGAAGCGTTCGTCCGTTCCTCATAGCGCCGTTTTTGTTTATTGCGTCGAAGATTGCTGAAAAAATTATTTAACGATTTCATTTTCTCTCCTCCGTATGCTTAACGTCGTGTCTGTCGTCGGGAATCGTTTCGATCCTCGGAATGACGCCCAAAACGGGCACATTGAATTTGCGGGGGAGTTCTTCATAATCGCGCAGACGAGTATCTGCTCTGTCGACGATAACGACAACGATACAAGCGACGATAAAGGAAACGAGACCGATAATGAGGCCGAATTTAATCATTTCTTTGACTGTCTGTCCTTCGTTCAAAAGGTCGGAAGGGCGATTATTGATTATTTTACATTTTGCCCTTGTCGAATCTATATCGCTCATAACGCTTTCGATGTAAGGTGACAGTATTTTCTCAAATTGTTCTTGAAGATGTTCGGCAAATTCGGGGGCATTGAGAGCAGAAATTTTTACAGATAAGACATTTCCTCCCTTATACGAGTAGGAAACAGTCTTTTTTCTAAGTTTGAAAAATTCTAATTCTTCTTTACTGTCCTTCTCAATTCCTGCCGCCTCGGGGAGACCTTCCATAAGCTGTCGGTCAAACTCATCGGAATCGATGAGCTGTATCAGCGCATCGATAAGATTGTCCGGATAAACTCTTCCCCCGCCTACCGTTTCTTCATTGTCCGCTGACGATTGCGCGATAGGTGCAATGTAATAATCGATCGTCGTTCCGTAATAATGGATGTCATGGTACTTCAAAAAAGCGATACCCATGCCGGCGGCCGCACCGATGACGAGAGCCGCGACAATGGCCCAGATTCTCGACCAAATAGCTCGGAAAATGTCGGATAGACTGAGCTCGTCTTCGGTCTGCATTTCTTCTTGCATATTTTTCTCCTTATGCTGATAGATATATTGTATAGGGTTTGCGAAACTTTTGTCGGGAAAATTCGGCAAAATTCGACTTTTTCATTCTCCAAGTATTATAACATGTTCGGAAAAAGTTGTAAAGTATTTTTTAGAAAATATTCTGCATATACATTATTTTTCCCCTCTTATCCATAAAATATCGAAAAAAACCAAAGAAAATTCATAAAACCTGCAAGACGAAGAATTTGAGATACTGCGTTTCTTCCTCGCATAAAAGCGCGGGATGGTCGGGAGCCTGCGTCCTGACCTCCACGGTCCGTACTCTCCGTCCGCTCTCTTTCGCGGCTTCGGAGAGCATGCGTTCAAACAGAGGCAGGGTCATGTAATGGGAGCAGGAACACGTGACTAAAAACCCGCCGCTCTGTACGAGCTTCATTCCGAGAATATTGATGTCCTTATAGCCGCGGAAAGCGTCTTTGACCTCGTCGGCGCTCTTGCAGAACGCGGGGGGATCGAGGACGATGAGGGAAAACTTTTCTCCTGTTTTTCTGTATTCCCGAAGGAGCTGAAACACGTCGCCGCATTTGGTTTCGAGGTTAGAAATGCCGTTGAGCCGAGCGTTTTTTTCGACATTTTCGAGCGCGAGCGGCGAAATATCCGCGGCGATGACGCGGTCCGCGGTCAGAGCCGCGTTCAGGGCAAAGCCGCCGCTGTTTGAAAAGCAGTCCAAAACGCGCCCGCCCTTCGCGTAGCGGCGGACGGCGAAGCGATTTTCTTTTTGGTCGAGGAAGTATCCTGTCTTTTGGCCGTTTTTGACGTCCACGGCCATTTTGAGCCCGTTTTCCTCGATGACGACCTCGTCGGGAACCTCTCCGAACAGGAGGCCTTTTTCCAAGGGGAGTCCCTCCTTCGCCCGCACGGCGACGTCGGAACGCTCGTAAATTCCGCGGGGAGAGAAAAGTTTTTCAAGTACGCGGCAGATGAGCTTTTTCCTTTGATGTACGCCGAGCGAGAGGAATTGAACGACGAGAATATCGGCGTATTTATCGACGATGAGCGCGGGGAGCTCGTCGGCCTCCGCAAACACGACGCGGCAGCAATTTTCGTATCCGAGGCGTTTGCGGTATTCCCAAGCGGCGGAAATACGCTTTTCGTAGAGTGTTTCTCCGTCCTCCTCGTTTCCGCGGATGAACAGGCGGACGAGGATTTTCGAGGCGTGGTTGATATAGCCTTTGCCGATGAATCGTCCGTCGGCGGAACAGACGCAGGCGAGGGAACCGTTTTTGTCCTTTCCCTCTATGCACGATACCTCGTTTGCGTATACCCAGCTGTGTCCGGCAAGCAGGCGTTTTTCTTCATTTTTTTTGAGATAAATCGTATACGGCATGTCGTTTATTTCCTTGGCGCAGAAAAAATTAACAGGGAAATTATAGCATATAATCGTTGACAAGTAAAGCGGATTGTGATAAGATATAAGAAATAAGGGAGTAGCACGGCTCTTGAATCAAAGAGCGGTCAAGTCCACATAATGGAAGGATGTCCTTCCGGGTTTGACATGAAACGGCGAGACTTATGCGAGGCGAAAGAAGAAGCGCGCATGAGGGCTCGTTTTTTTTCGGGAAAAAATCCTTTTTCGAGGAGAAAAAAATGGATATTTTGGATATACTTCTCTTGGCCGTGGCGCTTTCCATGGACGCGGCCGCCGTGGGAATGACGCACGGCATGACGGATCCGAAAATGCCCTTGAAGCGGGTGCTCTCGATCGGCGGATTTTTCGGTGCGTTTCAGGCGGTGATGCCCCTGATTGGATATGCCTTGACGGGACTCATCGCGGGCGCTTTTCTCGACGTGTTTGAAGCGGCTTCATCGTGGGTTTCGTTCGTTTTGCTGGCGCTGATCGGCGGAAAAATGATTTTCGACTGCATAAAGGAAATGCGCGCCAAAGCGCGCGGAGAGGAGGCGGAGCTCCCCGCTTCCGAATTTTCCGTGGGAAAGCTCGCCTTGCAGGCCGTGGCGACTTCGATAGACGCCTTGGCGATCGGCGTTACCTTGCAGATGGCGTCCATTTCGCCCGAGGGACTGTTTCCGCCCGTCGGGTGGTCGGCGCTCATTATCGGCGCGGTGACCTTTTCGTTCAGTATTCTGGCCGTGTATATCGGAAAACTCATCGGGGATAAATTGGCGGATAAAGCGGAGCTCATCGGCGGAATCGTGCTGGTCGGCATCGGGGTGAAGCTCCTGATAGAAGGGCTGCTTTAAGGGCTTTGTTTTCGCCGCTTTTTCGGGCCGTGGGGAATAAATCGGAAAGAAACTCCGGAAAATAATGAAAAAGACCGTTGAAAAATCGAAAGAGACGTGTTATAATAAAGATGAGGAGGAACAAATCATGGAACTGAAAAACATGACGGAAATTTATCGCAAAAAGGATAAGGTATTTTATCGCGACGGGAATAAGCTGATAAAATTATTCGAGGGGAGCTATCCCAAGGAAAACATTCTCAATGAAGCGCTCAACCAAGCGCGCGTAGAGAGGACGTCTCTGCATATTCCGCGCATAGAGGCGGTGACTTCGGTAGAAGGGAAATGGGCCATCGTAATGGAATATATCGAAGGGGAGACCCTCGCCGCCCTGATGAAAAAGAATCCTTCCAAGGAGGAAGAATACCTCGGAATGCTCGCAGAGCTTCAAACGGAAATCAGCGCGCAGAGGGTGCCGCTGCTCCCTCGGCTCAAAGATAAGATGTATGAAAAAATTTCAGCGAGCGAATATTCCGACACGGTGAAATACGACTTGCAGACCCGTCTGGACGGGCTCCCCAAACACTATAAACTTTGTCACGGGGATTTTCGTCCGAGTAACGTCATTGTCGGGGGCGACGGGACATTTTATATCGTGGATTGGGCACATGCCACGCAGGGAAACGCGGCGGCGGACGCCGCGAGGACGTATCTGATATTCCGCCTCTGCGGCGAGGCTTCGCGGGCGGAGACCTATTTGCGCCTGTATTGTGAAAAGACGGGCACCGCCCGCGCCTATGTGGAACGGATTCTGCCCATCGTGGCGGCGACGCAGACGGCGAGAAGCACCGAAAAGGAAAAGGAGCTGCTCCGCCGTTGGGTTGAAGTGGTGGATTGGCAGTAAATGCGAAAGAAACGGGAACGTCTTTGAGACATTCCCGTTTTTTCATCGGGAAACGAAAACCCGAAAATATTGTAACCATCGGCACTCCGAAATCATATAAATGATTGAATAATTTTTTAAGGAGTGCGTATGAATCCATTTTGTGAAAAGTCGTGTCCCATAGACAAGGCGCTTGAAAATTGGCAGCAGCTCTATCCTCGGCCGTATAACAAGCGCGAAGTCGATCCCTATACCAAGACGCGCGTCATTCTCGCCAACGGGGCGGAGTTTGAGGCAAATTGGTTTTCCCATCAGTTTTCCCGTCATATCGACGACAACGATTTGCGGCGGGAACTTGCGCTGACTCGATTTATCGAGAAGCAGCAGCAAATCAAAATATCCCTGTTGAAGCCGTCCAACGAGAGTATTCTCGAACACACGATTTCCTACGAGCAGCTGGCGGTGGATTTGACGGCGGAGCTCGCGCGGCATGAAAAGGATTGCTATGTAAAAAAGACGCTGGATTTTGCACTTTTGGAGGATTTCGATCATCTTTATCGCTATGCAAATCTCTTGGAGGCGGAACAGGGGATATATGCGGAAAAGCTGGTGGGCCGATATACGGAAATCATGCCCGGCCGTCCGACGATTTCTCACCATCGCTATCCCGTCGATAACGTCAGGCGTTCCATCGATTCCCGAACGGCGGATGTGAGGACGGTTTTGGGCTCCATGATCATCACGGCCGCGGAGCAGCAGACGATGAATTATTATATGAATGTGACGAATTTTGCCATGTCGGACGCGGGGCGCAGCCTCTATGAAGAAATCGCTTTGGTCGAGGAAGAACACGTCACGCAGTACGAAGATCTCATGGATCCCCGTTCGAGCTGGCTGGAAATGCTTCTTTGGCACGAATACTCGGAATGTTATCTCTATTGGTCGTGTTATATGACGGAGACCGACCGCTGTATCCGGGAGCTGTGGGAACAGAATTTCCTGATCGAAGTTTCGCATCTTCATAAGGCGGCGGAGCTTTTGAAAAAGTATGAGGGGAAGGATTGGCAGGAAGTCGTGGGAGACGGGAGATTTCCCGAACCGCTCTCCCTGCACGAAAACGTCGATTATGTCCGTTCGGTACTAGGGAATACCGTACAGTTCACTTCGCTCAAAGAGGATTATTTCCTGCTCAAAGAGCTTCCCCGCGACGCGGATTTTTTCCGTTATCAGGAAATCGTCAATCCTTCGACGGACATTGTCCCTTCGCATCGGATAATCAAATCCTATATTCGGCGTCATGGCAAGGATTATCGCTATCAGACGGCGCCGAATCCCGTTCCCGAGCTGCGCGACAGGCGCACGGACAATACTTCGGTGGGACGTTGCCCCAACGCGGCACCGAGCGGAGATTTTTTCTGTAATTGATGAAAACTCAAATTTGAAAGAGCGTCGAGAAAAGGAACCCGACCGTTTAGAGACGGACGGGTTTTTCTTTTTTGGGCAAAATCCGTGAAAACACCCACGGAAGTGACGAAAAAAGGGAAAATAAAAAAAATTCCTAAAAAAATTGAAAAACACGACGCAAAACAGCTTGACAGAATTTTCGATTAATAATACAATTAGAGGGCAAGTTGAAGAAACGGCGTCTGTCCGCCCCTTTTAGCCCCGTAAGTTGAAAAGCGGACCGCTCGATATTCACACAGGATTTTTTATCGCAAGAAAATACACACGAATAAGGAGTAACATGATATGAAAACCTATATGGCAAACGCCCAAACGGTTGAAAGAAAGTGGTATGTCGTAGATGCCGCGGGAGTTCCGCTCGGCCGTCTCGCATCCCGCGTAGCGTCCGTGCTCCGCGGAAAAAATAAACCCACCTTTACCCCCAACGTCGATACGGGCGATTTCGTCATCGTCGTCAACACCGATAAAGTGGTCCTGACGGGAAAAAAGACGGAAGATAAATTCTATCGGTATCACACCGGCTACATCGGCGGCCTGAAAGAAATTTCTTATAAGAAACTTTTGGCCGAAAAGAGCGATCTCGCTGTCTATGAAGCCGTGAAGGGCATGCTTCCCAAAAACAGCTTGGGCAGAGCGATGCTGAAAAAACTCAGAGTTTATAAGGGGGCGGAACATAACCACGCCGCACAGAAGCCCGAAGAACTCAAAGCAGACTAAGGAGAGGAAGAAATATGGCTAAAGTGAATTTGAAAAAGAAGCTTCAGTTCTGGGGAACGGGTAGACGGAAGAAGGCGATTGCCCGCGTTCGTCTCATTCCTGCCGGGAGCGGCACCATCGTCATCAACGACCGCGCCTTTGAGGATTATTTCCCTCAGGGTACGCTTCAATACATCGTCAAACAGCCCCTTGTCCTGTTAGAGGCGGAGAACAAATACGACGTATTCGTCAACGTCATCGGCGGCGGATATACCGGTCAGGCGGGTGCTATCCGTCTGGGCGTAGCTCGGGCGCTTCTCGAAGCGGAACCCGACAGCCGTCCCGCACTTAAAAAGGAAGGCTTCCTCACGAGAGACCCCCGCGCAAAGGAAAGAAAGAAGTACGGCCTCAAAAAGGCTCGTCGTGCGCCTCAGTTCTCCAAGAGATAATTTCCCGTCTTTCGACGGAAAAAAGCCCGACCGCATTTCGGTCGGGCTTTTTGATAATTTTTTTTCGGAGTTCGGAATATCGCCGCCTCTTTGTTTTCCCTCCTTCGGCACGGAGAACTTGTCCGCAGTCGGCGTATTTGTTCGGCGAGCGTCGTCCCTTTGGTCTTTTTTGCTTTTCGGTCTATATCGCGGAGGCTCTGCTCGGCGGGAGACCGTTCATTCAGCGTCTCGGCTTTTTTCGGTCTATATCGCGAACCGCTTTTTCATGGCGTTCCATCAATGCGAGGAAGGGGTTATTCTCTTCGGCGTTGTTTGTCGGTTCTGCGACGTGCGCACTCTGCCGCGGGGAGTCGGCCGAGGGGGATTCGCTTTTCCCTTGGGACGGGGAGAAAAGATTCCCGAGCAAGGAGATAGGGGAGCTCAAAGGAGCCGCTCCGGAATCGTTGTTTTCCATGGGCGAACCGACCTTTTCGTTTTGGGAAGTATTTTCGTCCGACGGCGCGGACGGAAAAAAGGCGTTTTTGAGAAAATTGAATAATCCAAAACTTTCCATACCCGAAAAAAATCCTTTAATTTCACAATTTTCACCGAAAATAGCGGCAAAAGCGAGGCGTGTTTTGTTTGGTTAAATGTCGAATTTAAAAATAATATAATATTGCGTTTTTTTGTCTGGAAATGAAAGTTATAT
>CAKXBD010000003.1:7827-31984 GCA_934871445.1 uncultured bacterium
GTTTTTGTTTGCTTTAATTGACGAATTGATATATAATAGAATATGCGTTGATATTGTCGGGAAATGCACGTTCTTTTTTTCCGGCCGACATTATTTTTAAGGAGTCCTTTACAATGCGGGATAAATTCAAGAAGTTGACAAGTATGATTGCCGCGGCGGCGCTCTGCGCTACGGTGGTCTCGTTTGCGGGCTGTTCGGATAACTATTCGACCAAAGTTCCCGGAGACGATATTTTTGAAGGAGAGGTTGTATCCAACGGCGGCTTTGTCGTCGAGAAGGGCAATTACGTTTACTTCATCAACGGGGCGGAAGAATATACGGCGTCGAATAAATACGGCGAAGTTGTCAAAGGGGCGCTGATGCGCCTTTCCAAGTCGGATCTTGAGAACAAGAATTACGACAATGCGGTGACGGTAGTTCCTTCGCTGTTCGTCGCGCAGAATTTCGATGCAGGCATTTATATTTACGGCGATTATGTGTATTATGCCTCTCCCACGACCGAAAAGGATCAGGACGGCAACGTGCAGAACGATTGGATCAGCTTCAAGAGAGCAAAGCTCGACGGCAGCGAAGCGATGAAGGATTACTACTTCCGTTCGGACGATAATGCGCTCGACTATCGTTTTGTCGAGGTGGACGACGTCGTTTATTGCCTGTATGTGGACGACAGCACGCTCTATTCCTATAATACGCAGACGAGGACGGATACGGTGCTTGTCTCGGGGGCGGGCTCCGAGTTCTTTTTCGATAGCTCCGATCCCGAAAATCCCACGGTCTATTATACGATGGGCGTGACGCAGGACGTCGATTCGGCCTCGTCCTTTACCGTTCCCTATACTCAACTTTACAGCGTCCGCGCAGATGCGCAGGTAGAAAAGGTGGACGCCTCCAATGCTTCCTATACGATTAAGGGAGGAAAGACCTATTCTTTCGACCGCGCCTATCTCGAGGATAATCTCGACGGCTTCGACGCTTCGGATTATACGACTTATCCCTATGTCAATTTAGGTGAATTGGTGCTGGACGGAAAAGGTTCTTCGACTGCTCAGAAACAGACGCAGTTCAACGACGATACGAGCACGCCCGCCACGCCCGACGGCTATACCTACACGATTCAGAGCTATCAGAACGACGGGATATATTTCACCCGTACCAACGTCAATAAGACCTCTTCGGACGGCGAGAACAGCAAGCTCTATTATCTTTCGGACGAAGCGGTGTCCGCGGCGGATTGGAAGACGATCGCCGGCAATCAGGGCGAGGAAATCGACACGGTCGCTTTGAATACCACGAATGCTTCGACTTCCGCGCTTTTCTATATCGAAAACGGAACGCATTATTATATTTATGCTTCCGACACGAAGGTTTACAGAAACAAAGCGAATGACGACGGAACGGTGGCTGAAAGCCTGCTGATGATTCCGAAGGCGGAAAGCGCGCCTACGCTTTGGAAAACAGAGGGCGATTATCTCTATTATTATGCAACGGGCACGAACGGCAATAATCTTTCGAGAATCAACTATAAAGGTACGGAGGAGGACTATAATCCCCTGCTTTTGACGGAGGAGTATAAACCCGCGAAAATTTTGGATGTCGATTGGAATTCTTCGTGGTACAAGCCCGAATTTATCGGCACCGACCTGTTCTTCTCGAACGCGCAGTCCTTCGGTTCTACGTCGTATAATTATATTTATGTCGTCAGCCTTGCAGGCGAGAACGGAATCATGAACGCGGAGGAACTCAAAGCGTTCAACGATAAATACGAGGAAGTGACGGAGTATATCGACGAGTTCTCGTCGAATAACGCCGACCTTCAAACGGCGCTCAAATATTATTTCCGCACGGGCGAGACGAAATATTTCTATGAAAACTTAGATGAAGCGAGAGAGGCGAAGTATAACGATTACTATCTTTACAGCAAATACGCCATCGAGGAATTCGGTGCGTTCACCGAGAAAAGATTGAGCACCAATAAAGGTGCAAACGATTATAGCACCATGTTCGACGCCGATAAAGGCGACGCTTACTACGGCGTAGAGAGCTATTTCATGAACATGGTCGGGAAATTAAAGGAATCGGACGAGGAAGCCATCAACGAGGCATGGAAGGACTCCTTGAAGAATATTCCCGAGGAGACCGAAGAAGGCTGGGCGACATGGCAGAAAGTTTTGTTGGGCGTAGGGATTGCGGCAGGCGTTCTGATTGTGGCGGCGGCGATTGCGATTCCGGTAATCTTCCACGTCAGGAAGAAGCGGAAGGCCGAAGCGGACAGAGAAGCGACGAAGGTGAAGAAGCCCGTAATCGACACGACGGACGATAAATCTATCGACGTATACGCAGACGATGCGGCGGAGAACGCCGTCGGAAGCGAAGCGGAAAAAGCGCCCGCGGATTCTGACAGCGTCGAAACGGAAGAAACGTCCTCGGAAATTGATGAAGCGGAAGTTTCCGAACCGTCGGAAGCGGATAAAAAAGACGAATAATGCAAAAGATAAAAGGAGCCGTTTCGAGGGGAAGCGGCTCCTTTTTGCGCCGAAAAAAAATTTTTTTTCCGAAATATTCAAAAATGCGTGAAAAACAGTTTACAAACTCTGAAATTCTTAATATAATATAGCAAAATCGCGGCGAAGGAGCCGATAAAAAATAAACGAAATGAGGGAAGGACTTTATGGCAAGATACGTATTATGCCCTAGATGCGAGTTAAATTTTATCGACGCGGAAACGCAGGAGTATTGCGACGTATGCGTGAAAGAAATGCAGGGGGCAAAGACTTTTGCGGACGATTTGGAAGAGGTGGAGGAGACGGAAGAAACGGAACTCTGCCCCATCTGCGGCGAGAACTACATGCGCGTCGGAGAGACGATGTGCGACGAGTGCAAGAAGAAGACGGAGTACGAGGAAGAGGAGACGGACGATCCGGATAAGGACGATGCGTGGAGGAGCTATCTCGATGACGACGTAGAGGATTTGGGGATACCGCTTTCCGACGAAGAATTTGAAGACGATGAGGAAGATGACGAAGACGACGAGTACGACGACAGCGAAGAAGGGAAACGGGAGGACGACGATTTCGAATATGTATCGGCGGACGACTATTATCCCGACGACGATGACGAAGACGATGACGACGAGGAAGATCCGTTCGATGACGACGATGCTCCCACGCCGAAGTCGGGCGGCAAAAAGAAGCGCCGCGACGATGATTTCTGAGCGCCTTAAAGAACAGAGGTATAGCCGAAAGGCTATACCTCTGTTTTTTCGCTTTCTTTTCATTTTTCCATCGCGGAAGAACGAAAAGAAAATCATTTGAAGAGCTCTTTTTGTAATTTTACAGGTCGTCCGCGTCCTGAACGGGAATTTCCCGCGAGTTTTTGGGCGTTCCCGTATAACTGCCGTTTACGTCCGTATCCGAATGCATATCGGTAAGAGCCGTAGCCTTCTTGGTGGGCGCAAAATGCGAGCTTTTCCGTTTAGTCGCAGTTTTGGGTTTCATTGTTGTTCTTGTTCTTATTGCAGTTTTTGTTGCCGCAATTTTTGTTCTGGTTCTGGGAATTGTTGTAGTTTTTGTTCTGATTGTTGTTTTTGTTTTTCATGATTTTTTAATCTCCTTTTTTATTTTGATTTTTTACGAAAGCGGTGTTTCTGCTTATCGAAATCAGAGTCTTACGCCTTCAAAGGGCAAATGCAACTCTACGTGACCCTGGTCTGCCTTGCATAAGGGACAAATTTTCCAGGCCTCTGTACCTACGTGCATATAGCCACATTCGCTGCACACCCAGAGAATGGGTGAATCGTTTTTATAGAGCGTATCATTTTTTACTGCCTCATAGAGATAGTTGAAAATGATATTGTGCTGTTTTTCCACTTCGGCGACCATACGGTAGAGAGCCGCGACGTCCTTAAAGCCTTCTTTTTCAGCCGTTTCGGCAAATTTCGGATAAATCTCCGTGGATTCGCTTTTTTCGTCAATCGCGGCAAAACGAAGTCCGTCAATTAAACTTCCCGCATGGAAAGGGTATCCGGCGTCCAAAACGATATTGTCTTTGCTGCCTGCTTTTTCTTGAAGCATTTCAAAAAAGCGTTTCGCGTGATACGTTTCATTTTTCGCTATCGTTTTGATCGCATCGGAAAGGGTTTTCAATTTTTCTTGCATGGCAAGTTTCGCCGTGAGCTGATAGCGCATACCTGCCTGACTTTCTCCCGCAAAACTGCGGGCAAGATTTTTGAAAGTTTCTGTCTGTTCAAATTGCATGTTATTTAATCTCCCGAAGGCACCGCCTTCGTTATTCAGTATGTCCCGCATTTTTTCTTTCATGCTCGAAAGTTCCTTCCAATGCTTGCCAAATTCGAGAAATCGGAGTAAAATATATAAGGATAATAAAAGGTGCCGAAACTTAGAACGCGCGGTCTTAAATACCTGCGATTTTTCGGTAAAATAGATTCAATCAGAGGTAATCGATTATGTTCAACATCGTTTTGGTAGAGCCCGAAATTCCGCAGAATACGGGAAATATTGCCCGTACGTGTGCGGCGACGGGTTGTAGACTGCACCTTGTGCGCCCTTTGGGATTTGAGATCTCGGATAGATACTTAAAGCGTGCGGGGCTGGATTATTGGCACCTTTTGGAAATTTTTTACTATGACAGCTTTGCGGAATTGGAGGCGAAATTTCCGAACTCCCGCTTTTTCTATTTCACGACCAAGGGGCGGACTCGCCATAGCGACGCCTCTTTCCGCGACGGAGATTTTCTCGTATTCGGCAAGGAGACGAAAGGACTTCCCGAGGAGCTGCTTTTAAGACATCCCGACGAATGTCTGAGGATTCCGATGTTTTCCGAGGCCCGTTCATTGAATTTGAGCAATTCGGTGGCCGTAGCGGTATACGAGGCGCTTCGTCAGACGGATTATCGCGGGCTTACGGACAAAGGGGAGCTTCACGAGCATCGTTGGACAGAGGCAGAAAAATAAAATGTATTCGTGAAGGTATAAATTATTTCAAAGCCGTCAATAACTTCCGTATAAAGAAAGGCGCGGACGAGTTTTCCGCCCTTTGAAAAGCGGAGGTTATTTTTTTATGAAAAAATTTTGCATAACTTTTTTAATGTCAGGCATAATAATTTTGTCGGCAATCGGATTGTGTATGGGAGGCTTCGGAGTCTCGGCTTCTGCGAATACGGAATATTTGCGAATTCATATCCGCGCAAATTCCAATTCGGGAGAGGATCAGGCCGTTAAATATGTCGTTCGGGACGCGGTCGTGGAATTTCTCACTCCGCTGGTTGCGGAAGCCGAAACGAAGGAGGAGGCCATATCCCTCATGAACGAAAATCTTTCCGGCATAGAACGCTGCGCCGACGAGGTTTTAAGGGCTCACGGCTTTTTCTACGGCGCGAAAGCGCGTTTGACGGAAGAGGAGTTCCCCACCCGCGTCTATGGAGAATATACGCTGGAAGCGGGCGTCTATCAGGCTCTTATTCTTGCCCTCGGCACAGGGACGGGCGATAATTGGTGGTGCGTCGTCTATCCGCCGCTCTGCTTTGCGGGACAGCCGGGCGACAACATCATCTATAAAAGCAAAATAAAGGAAATCATCGATCGCTGGAAAGCCGGCCGTTAAGCTGAAAAACGATTGAATTGAGCCGCTCAGCCGAAGGCAAAGCATTAAATTGATGTCCCGAAAGCGAAACCGCTCAACCCCGCCCGCCGTTCTTTCAGGCGCCCTACATAAACAGGAGGATTTATCATGAAGAAGTTTATTAAAACGGGTGCTTTGACTGCCGCGATACTGTTGACGGGAACAATATCCGCCATTGCCGCGGCTCTGCCCGCGAGTCCTCGCGCCGATAGATCGGTGTGGGAGACAGCGGCGGGAAACTCCGCGCTCGTCGAGGCAGATAATAACGCATTCGGCGGCGCCGAATGGGCGGCCGTGCTCAAACCCGGCTCCAAAGGAGGCGAGGTAAAGGAAGTCCAGCGCCGTCTGAAACAGTGGGGATATTATAAAGGAGAACCCGACGGGATTTTCGGCGCCGGTACCAAGGCTGCGGTTATCGCGTTCCAGAAAAAGAACGGACTCACCGCCGACGGTATTGTAGGCGCGGCGACCTTCCGCGCGCTGGGCATGAACGATTCGTATAACGTACTCATGAACCAGACGCAGAATTCTAAGCCTTCCGAGTTTACCAGCTCCGATCTGTATCTCCTTGCAAAGACAATTTATGCCGAGGGGAGAGGGGAGCCGTATACGGGACAGGTAGCCATCGGAGCGGTCATACTCAACCGCGTCAGAAGTCCGGAATTTCCCAACACGATTTCCGGAGTCGTTTATCAAAAGCATGCTTTCACGGCGGTATCGGACGGTCAGATCAACTTAACGCCCAATGAGAAGGCAATGCGCGCGGCACAGGACGCCGTAGACGGCTGGGACCCTACGGGCGGGGCGTTGTATTATTATAATCCCGCCATTGCGACGAGTTCTTGGATTTTCACTCGCGAAACGATTACCGTTATCGGTAAACACGTTTTCGCTATCTGAGTCGGACCATAAAAAGGAGTTAAAAGCATGGAAAAGAAAGAAAACAATATTGCGAAAAACACGTCTTCGGGAGCGGAGAAAGTGGAGAACATTTCCGAGCGCGCTCAGGTAAAGGCAGAAACTATGGGAGAAAGCTGCCCAAGGCAGTCGTGACCAAGAAGGAGACGGTGACGGTAAAAAAGAGCGGAAAGAAGGAAAAGAAAGCGGCGAGAAGCAAGGAAGAGAAAGAAAAAGCCGCCGCAAAGAAGCGCGTGGACGCGGCGATCGCCAAAGAACAGCGCAAAGCAAAAAAGGCGGAGCTGAAAGCCGCGAGAAAGGCGAAGCAGGAAGAAAAACGCCTTCAAATGAAAGCGAAGCGCGAGGAGCATCGCGCAAAAATGAAGGAAAAGCGCGCGCAGGCGAAAGCGGAGCGCCTTGCCCGCCGCGAACTTTTGCGCAGCGAAACGGCGGCCCAGCGGATAGAGAGGATAGAGAAGGAGCGCGCGGAAAAGCTTGCGCTCAAAAAACAGAAGCGCGAACAAGCGTATAATCTGAAATTGGAAAAGCGGGACGCCCGCCTGAAAAAGCGCGAGCAGAAGCTTCGGGATAAGCAGCATAGAAGAGAAACCCGTCGGACGCCCGGTTTCGGCGGGTGGCTGGCGGCGGTGATTTCCCTCGGCGTGGTCACGCTGGCGATGACGGCGGTCGTTACGCTGGGAGCCATCAATATGTCGGAAATGAACGGTACAATGGCGGGCTCTTATCGCGGAACGCTGTACGAGCTGGTCGGGATTATGGAAAACGTAGACACGGATCTCAATAAAGTCCGCGTTTCCGCGAGCCCCGTGCAGCAGAGCCGGTTGCTCACCGACCTTCTCGTGCAGACGAGACTTGCAGAAAGCAGCCTCGAACGTTTCCCCATCGACAGCCATTCGGATGCGAACGTCACGTCTTTCATCAACCGCACGGCTGATGCTTCCCAGACGCTTCTCAATAAGCTCGGGAACGGCGAAAGACTGACGGAATCGGATATTGCGCGCTTGGAAAAGCTTTACCAGACCAATCATAAAGTGAGGGAAGAGCTCAACCGTTTGGCCATGGAAATGACGGATAAAGACATGCAGGCCTTCATGAAGGAGAAGAAGGGCAACCGCGTATTTGAGAGCTTCCAGACGCTGGAAAACGCAACTCTCGAAGAGAATAAAGAAGAATCGGGACCTTTCGCGGAACAATCCACGGAAAATAAAGACAGTGCAGAACAGGAAAAGCAGGAAGAAATTTCTTCCTCGCGTGCAGAAGAGCTCTGTCTCGAATATTTCAAGGATTATTCGATCGTCAGCACGGGCTATGCGGGAGAAACGATTTCCGGGAATATGCAGGCATATAACTTCTTCCTGCAAGACGACCATGAAAGACAGCTCTTTGCGCAGATCGCCAAAAACGGCGGTGCGTTAATATCCTTCGATTTCTATGAAGATTGCACCGAAAAGAATTTCGACCTCGAACGCTCCAAGGCGATTGCGGAAGAATATCTTTCGGGCCTCGGCTATGAAAATATGACGGCCGTATGGGTAAACGAGAGCGGAACGCAGGTCACGTTCAATTTCGCCTATGAACAGTCGGGCGCGGTATACTATCCCGATATGGTCAAGGTAAAAGTCTGCGAGACAAAGGGCAAAGTCGTCGGTTTCGACGCCGTCGCGTTCCTGAAAAATCACCGCAACAGGTCTGCGCCGAACACGAAGATTTCCCTCGGCGAAGCCCGCGAAAAGCTCAATAAAAACCTGAACGTGGAAGCGTCCCGCCTTACGGTCATACCCGTAGACGGAAAAGAAGTTGCCGCTTACGAGTTTGTGTGCACCTATAAGGAAGAGGACACCTATTTCATCTATGTAGATGCCAACACGGGCAACGAAGTCCGTATTCTCAACGTGCTCAATTCTAAGCAGGGCAGAATCTTGATATAAATTGAGCGCGGGAAAAAGAAACAAGCTCTAAAAAATATTCTAAAATAGAAGGCACTTTCGCTGCTCGAAATGAAGCGGCGGGAGTGCCTTTTGTTATAGGGATTCCCTGATATGGAAAATAATGTTTTTGCGCATATTTTGCGGAAAATTCTTGACTCTCCTAAAAAAATATGATATAATTAATATCAAATCTCAATAAAAGGAGTTATCATGCAGGAGAGGCAGACGAAACAAAAACGGATAATTTACGATGCGTTGAAGTCGTTAGACCATCCGACGGCGACGGAGGTTTACGGGTACGTACACGAAAGACATCCTACGGTGAGCCGTGCCACGGTGTTTCGGGTATTGAACGGATTTACTTGCAGCGGCCGTGCGGCGGAGCTGAGAATGGCCGGAAGCGATGTCCGATACGATTATAACGTCAGTAGGCACTATCACGTGCATTGCCGTAAATGCGGACGGGTGGCGGATATTCTCATGCCCGCGGATTTTCCCGTCAAGGAGTCTGTGCAGGATTGCTGCGGCTTCCGGCTCGAAGATTTCAGCATAGAATTTCTCGGCACCTGCCCCGATTGTCTGAAACAAGAGGGCGCGGCGGAAAAATTATCTTAAAATATCATAGTTTTTCATTACAATCGTTGACAGATGTAGTTTTTTATGGTACAATAAGGAAAACTGCGGAAGGAGGGACGGGAATGAAGAGAGGAGCGGCCATTGTTTTGACATTAGCCGGTTGTTTATTGGTGATTGCTTTGGGGGTCGTGGCGTTCCTGTATTCCTGAAAGAGCCGCAAGAAGATAGAAGAGGTGAAGCGGGAGAGACCGAAAGGTGCTCTCCCGTTTTTTGGTAAATCAGAGAGTCATAGAAAGCGGTAGAGTTGCGAAAGACTTGATTTTTCCGGAAAATTATGGTATGATAAAAGTGCACGACGAGCGAACGGGAGGAGGTTTCATGAAAAATTTTCAAAAATACGCGAAGCAGTATTTTTTGCCGCAGGAAACCTGTCTGGATTGGATAGCGAAAGACGCTCCCGATAAGGCGCCCGATTGGTGCAGCGTAGATTTGCGCGACGGAAATCAGGCGCTTGTAGAGCCTATGGACCTGCATACGAAAATAGAGTTTTTTCTCATGCTGGTGGAATTGGGTTTCAAGGAAATTGAGGTAGGCTTTCCGGCTGCGTCGGAAACGGAATATTCCTTTGTCCGTACTTTGATCGAAGAAAATCTCGTTCCCGACGGAGTGACGATTCAGGTATTGACGCAAGCGCGGGAACGCATTATCCGTCGTACCTTCGAGGCGGTGCGCGGTGCGAAAAGCGCGATTATACATATTTATAATTCCATTTCACCCGCACAGCGGGAACAGGTATTTCACGGCGGCAGGGCAGAGGTGAAGAAGATTGCTCTGGACGGAGCGGCATTGGCCGAGGAGCTTTCGAAACAAGAGAACGTAAGGCTCGAATACTCTCCCGAAAGTTTCACCGCGACGGAGCCGGAATTTTCCCTCGAAGTCTGCAACGCGGTATTGGAGCTTTGGAAGCCGACGGCGGAGAAGAAGGCGATCATCAATCTTCCGGCGACGGTGGAGACGGCCTTGCCGCACGTATTTGCGCAGCAGGTGGAATATATGCGGAAACATCTCGTTTACGGCGACGGGGTGATTTTGTCCGTGCACCCTCACAACGACCGCGGAAGCAGCGTAGCGGCGACGGAATCAGCTTTGCTGGCGGGTGCGGAGCGCGTGGAAGGGACGCTGTTCGGCAACGGCGAGCGGACGGGAAACGTAGACATCGTCACGCTCGCGCTCAATCTCTATTCGCACGGAGTGGACCCGAGGCTCAATTTTGAAAATTTGCCGTATGCGGCGGCGAGATATACGTATTTGACGGGAATGAAAATTCCGCCCCGCCAGCCCTATGCGGGGGAATTGGTGTTCGCGGCCTTTTCGGGGTCACATCAGGACGCGATCGCAAAGGGAATGAGGTATCGAGAAAAAACGGACGCAAAAATTTGGAACGTTCCCTATTTGCCCATAGATCCTCGGGACATCGGTCGGGAGTATGAAAAGGACGTCATTCGCATCAACAGCCAATCGGGGAAAGGGGGAGTGGGATATATTTTGGAGAGCGCGTATGAAATGCACCTGCCCGCTCGGTTGAAGGAGGCGTTTTCGGAAATCGTCAAGAGCATTTCGGACTCGGAGCATAAGGAATTGAAGCCGTCGGAAATTTATCGGCTGTTCGTAGAGCATTTTGTAGAGAACACTTCCCGTTTAGACGTTTCACAGGTTCGTTTTCGTCAACAGGAAAAAATTACGGCGACCGTTTCGATACTCGACGCAGAGGGAAAAAGCCGAGAGATTTGCGCGGAGGGAAACGGCCGACTCGACGCCGTGTCCAATGCGCTGAAAAATTATCTGGGAATCCCGTATCTCATGAACGGATATGAGCAGCATGCGCTTTCCGAGGGAAGCTCGTCCAAAGCGATTACTTACCTGAGCATAGAGAACGGCGGGAAATCGTATTGGGGCGCGGGGATTCACGACGACGGTACGACCGCTTCGGTGAACGCACTCTGTGCGGCGATCAATAATCTTTTGTCGGACAGAAAAAAAGGATAAAGAAAATTTTTTGTTTGTTATCGGTAAAAAGTGTTGACATTTGAGCGCAAATAGCATATAATGAAAACACTTGAATGCAGGTGTCGCCTAGCGGTATGGCGTCAGCTTCCCAAGCTGATTCCGGCGAGTTCGACTCTCGTCACCTGCTCCACGAAAAAAAGCCCCTTTTTGGGGCTTTTTCTTTTTTACAATAAATTTGCGATCAATCGAACGGCGTATCGTATAGAATTGAATTGGAGCAACTATTTTATACGCAAGAAAGGGATAGAAATATTTTTAATGGTGTTGTACTTTTTGGAAATATATGTTATAATCATTCTTGAAGGAATTGCAGGAGGGAAAGAATGATGCACTATGAAGAACACGAAAAATATAATAGAATTGAATTATATTTTGATCAAAAACCGCCGGAAAATATTAGGAGCCGTTTGCATAAAAGTGGCTGGTGGTGGAGTCCTGTAAAAAAGTGCTGGAATAATAGAAATACCGATGAAGCGAAAAAATTGGCAAGGGCCATATACGAAGAGTTAGATCGAAAGAATACATCTAAAATTTTTGAGCCGTTGGAGCCAAAGGGAGCAGAGATGAGGAAACGATACTGTTATATGGGGACGGTGACTGATTTTCTTCAAACTTCGTGCGATACTTGGCTACAAGAAATGAAAAGTAGCTTTTCAGAGGCCCATCTTTTATTTTTAGGGAAATTACAGATCGATGCGTGGATAGATTGCTATCATGTACTGAAATCGGAGTTAACCCCATTCAACGAGATATATAGAGCTTTTCATATTGTATTTGAATATAATCTTCCTTATGAAGCCGGTCGTAGGCCCGACGTTCTTCTCATCAGCAATGAGTATGTATTGATACTTGAATTTAAGAAAAAGGAAAAAGTATTACGGGCGGATATAGACCAAGTAGCGGCATATTGTAGAGATATTCAGGAATACCACTATGAATCGAGAAATAAAAGAGTTTTGCCATATTTAGTTGTAACAAAAATGCAAGAAATAGAGACCATATCTGAAAATGGCGTACATATTTGTTCGGGGGATATGCTTTTTAAGGCGCTTTGTAAGGCTGTGCAAGGGGAAGTAACGGCGTGTAAAATAGAAACGTGGCTCCAATCGAATTACGAGCCCTTGCCGACGATTGTAGAAGCGGCAAGAATGATTATGGAAAGGGAAGAGCTTCCGCATATCCGACGGGTAAACAGTACGGGAATACCGGAGGCCATAAAATACTTAACAACTATTACAAATTATGCAAGAGAGCAAAAGAAGCATATTCTCGCGTTAGTGACAGGAGTTCCGGGTTCAGGAAAAACATTTTTGGGACTGCAATTTGTCTATGATGTAGGAAGGGGGGAAGATAGAGCGAGCTCTGTTTATTTATCGGGAAACGCTTCATTGGTGAGCGTATTGACGGACGCTTTGAAAAGCGGTGTATTTGTCAAAAATCTGCATAAAATTGTTGAAGAATACTTGAAAAACGAAGCAAAGGATTTTTCTAATAATGTCATTGTTTTCGATGAAGGGCAACGGGCTTGGGACAAGGAGAGAATGGAAAAACGATATAGAGCTTCAAATGCTTCGGAGCCGAATATTCTAATTCGCATGGCCGAAGAGCGTTTAGAATGGTGTGTGTTGCTCATTTTAGTGGGCGAGGGGCAAGAGATTAATAGCGGGGAGAACGCCGGAATCGGCCAATGGAATGATGCCTTGAAGGCCTCCTCTGTGGAATGGGAGGTTTTGTGTCCGAATAAGCTCGCGACGATATTTGAAGGCACTCAAAAAGTAATCGGTGACGCCTCTCGGAATAAATTAGATTTAACGGTAACGCTACGCACTCATCTTGCAGGCGATGTAAGCAATTTTGTAAACAACCTAATTGAAGGAAAAATAGATAGGGCATCGGAATATGTAAAAAAGATTAAGTCTGCGGGATTTTCCATGTTAGTCACCCGCGACCTTGAAAAGGCGAAGGAATATTGTAAAACGAGGTATGCGGGCCAGCGTACAAAACGTTATGGTTTGATTGCTTCTTCAAAAAAAGATAGCTTTATGAAGAAATACGGAGTCGATAACGGATATGCGGCGACCAGTCATGTAAATATCGGTAAATGGTTCAATACCGACGCTCGTAGTGGCTGTTCTTGTTGCAATCTCGAAAAAGTAGTGACGGAATTTGGCTGTCAGGGTTTAGAATTGGATATGCCTATTGTGTGTTGGGGGCCGGATATGATATGGAACGGAAATTCGTGGAATCTATACCAAAAATTCCAATCGGCCGACAGTGACGAAAATATATATCGAATAAACAGTTATAGGGTGTTATTGACGCGCGGACGCGACGGATTTATCATATTTGTTCCGAACGCTCATTTGCTCGACGGAGTATATACCTTATTGATTGGACTAGATATGGATGAATTATAATTTCCGAGCCGCTGAGAATTTTCTGAAAAAATTTTTTTCATGATCGGACTTCGATTTTCTCTTTTGAAGCCTGTGTTCTGCTTCCGATTTGTTTTCTCCTTTTCCGCATGCCGAGCTTTGGGCATAAAAGGGGCCACGATTGCGAAAAATAACGTTGGCGGGGAAAATCCCCGCACATTTTTCGCAGGCTTGCGGAAGAAGGACGGGAAGATGAAAAAGCAATCGTTTTTGAAGGGGGCGGCGACCATCGCCATAGGCGGATTTATCGCAAAACTCATCGGCGCACTCTATCGTATTCCTCTCACGAACATCATTGGCGGCTACGGCATGGGGCTCTATCAGATGGTCTATCCCTTTTACTGCCTCCTGCTCACCGTTTCCGCGACGGGAATCCCTTCATCCATCGCCAAAATGGTAGCGGAAAAGCGCGCGCGGGGTATATCCTCCAAATCCCTTCTCAAAAGCTCCTTTGTCCTCTTTCTCTCGATCGGCGCGTTGGGAACGCTGTTGATGATGGCGCTTTCACCTCTCCTTTCCCGCGCACAGGACTGCCCCGAAGTCAAAAACGGCTATCTGGCCCTCGCGCCCTCCGTCCTGCTCGTCTCCGCGATTTCGGTATTCCGCGGTTGGTTTCAGGGGGAAAACAACATGTTTCCGACGGCGCTTTCCGAGGTGACCGAACAGGTCGTAAAGGTGGGCTTCGGGTTACTGTTCGCTTACCTGTTCCGTTCGGACGTCGAAAAAGCGGTGACTTATATCCTCCTGTCCGTATCCGTTTCCGAAGCGTGCGCGCTCGCGCTGATGGCCTTTCTGTTCCGCCGTGTCCCCGCGCCCTTTTCAGACTTGAAGGAAGGGGACAGGGTTTCAATGAAGTCCGTCCTCAGATTGAGTATTCCCGTCACGCTGTCGGCGGCGCTCCTGCCGCTCTCCTCGCTCTTGGACAGCGTAATCATCGTGCGGCTGCTCAAACGGTATACCGAGGACGCCGTCGCACTCTACGGACTGTTTTCCGGCGGCGCCGTGACGATTATCAATCTCCCCGTATCCGTCTGTTACGGAATCGCGGCGGCCAGCGTTCCCGCCGTGTCGGCTTCCTCCGCTTCGGAAATCGTCGGGGGGAAGAACGGCGCGCGCCGTCGCATGGTCTATGCGCTCCTCGTCACCTTGGCGGTTTCCGTTCCCTGCGCCGTGGGACTCTTCCTTCTCGCCTCTCCCGCCGTCCGCGTCATTTTCCGCGCGCTCTCCGCGGAGGAGACGGCTACGCTCGTGAAATTGGTGAAGGTCTTTTCCGTCAGCGCGGTGACGCTCTCCTGTACGCAGACGCTCTCCGCCTGCCTTACGGGCATGGGAAAGCCGAAATTCGCGGCGCTGTCCATGGGAATCGCGGTCGCCGTCAAAACGGCCCTGAATTTTTTGCTCGTTTCCCGTCCGCAAATTTCCGTTTTCGGAGCGGCAATCGCCGCGGACGTCTGCTATTTGGTTGCATTTGCGCTCGATTTGATGTATAATTTATTCGTTACGAGACGTAAGAAAGGGCAGGGAGCAGCGTTGTCTGCGCCCGCTTCGCCGAAAGGAGAATAGAGCGTCGGGCTAGGCCGCGCGAGCGTTCCCGTTCGGACGGAGAATTTCGGAACCGAGGAGAAGGAGAAAGGATTTCATGATTACGGTAGTCGGCTTGGGAGCGGAAGAAGGCGATTTGACGGAGAACGGAAAACGGGCGATTTTAGGGGCGAAACGGGTGATTGCGCGGACGGCGCTCACCCGTTCGTATCGGAATCTGGCTGCGCTGGGCGTGGAGCATACCTGCCTCGACGAAGTGTATAAGCGCAGCCGCAGTTTTTCCACGCTGAATAAGAATCTGGCGGCGGAAGTGGCGAAATCGGGCGACGGAACGGTGTACTGCGTGGACGGGGCTGCGTCCGAAGACAATTCGGTGCGCGCGCTGAAAAGTCGGCTGAGGGGAAAGCTCAGAATTATCGACGGCGTTTCCCGCGTGTCGGCGCTGGTGCGGGCGGCGGGGTTTGCAGAGTGCTCCTATACGGCGGTTTCTGCGTACGAGCTGGCGGAAATGTCCGAGCTCCCCGCGCCGCTCGTCGTGTACGACATGGACGACAGAGCTTTGGCGGGCGACGTCAAGCTGCGGCTTTCCGACGTATTCGGGGAGGAGACGCAGGCGCTTTACATAAGCGAAGGCAAAACAAAGAAAATCAAATTGTTCGAGCTCGATCGCCAAAGCGCTTACGGTTACGATTCAGCGGTGGCGGTGGAGCGTATTCCCCTGCTCGAAAAGAAGCGGTTTACGCTTTCCGACCTCAAAGAGCTCGTCGAGCGGCTCCGCCGCCCCGACGGCTGTCCTTGGGACAGGGTGCAGACGCCCGAGAGCATAAAAATGAACGCCGTCGAGGAGGCGTACGAGCTGATGGACGCCATCGAATCGGGCGACGACGACAAAGTTTTGGAAGAAACGGGGGACATCTTGCTGCAAGCGGTCTTTCACGCGGTGATGAAAGAGGAGATCGGTTCGTTCGACCTCGCGGACGTCACGACGGGAGTGTGCGAAAAGCTGATTACCCGTCACACGCACATTTTCGGCAAGGACAAGGCGGACGGAGAGGCGGGTGCGCTGTCCGTGTGGGAAAAGAACAAGATGAAGGAAAAGCATCAGGATACGTTTTCGGACGCAGTCAACGACGTGCCGAAGGTCTTTCCCGCGCTGATGCAGGCGCAGAAGGTGGCCAAGCGCGTGGAAAAGGGCGGTTGGGGATATGCGGATTACGAAAGCGCCGAACAAAAACTGTTCGAGGAAATTTCCGAACTGAAAGCGGCGCGGGCTGCGGGCGATAAGAAGGAAATCGCTTCGGAACTCGGCGACGTGTTGATGAGCGCCGTCAATCTCGGGCGCGAAGTCGGGGCGGACTGCGAGGAAGCGCTCCTCGATACGGTGAAGAAAATCAAAAGGAGATTTACGGCATACGAAAGCGCGGTGCTTGCGGACGGAAAGGACGTCAACGCCCTTTCGGACGAGGAGAAAGAGGCTTATTACAGGGCGATGAAAGCGGCGGAGGAGAAGGGGGAATGAGGCTGAAAAGAATCAAAATTGGCCCCGTGGAGACGGAAAATAACGTCTTTCTAGCTCCGCTGGCGGGGTATACGAATTATCCTTTCCGCATGCTGTGCAAGAAATACGGGGCGGGGTTTGCGTTCACCGAAATGGTCAGCGCGAAGGGCTTGAAATACGGCAGCGAGAACACGAAGGAACTGCTGTATACGACCGAGCTCGAAACGCCGCGCGCGGTGCAGCTTTTCGGGAGCGAGCCCGACGTTCTGCGCGCGGCTTGCGAGAGCGAGGAGCTCGCGCCCTTTCCCGTGGTCGATATCAACATGGGCTGTCCGGTGCCGAAAATTTATAAGAACGGGGAGGGCAGCGCGCTTTTGGAAAATCCGTCGATAGCGGAAAAGATCGTCTCGGAATGCGTAAAGAGCGGCAAGGCGGTGACGGTAAAATTCCGTATCGGGGTGACGGGGGAAAAATTAATTTCCTCGGAGTTCGCAAAGCGCATGGAGGGCGCGGGAGCCGCGCTTTTGACCGTCCACGGCCGCACGCGGGATAAATATTATTCGGGCGAAGTGAATTTTAAGGAGATCGCCGCGGCGAAATCGGCCGTGAAAATTCCCGTCATCGCCAACGGCGGGGTATTTTCCCTTTCCGACGGGGAAAAGCTCATGGACGAGACGGGCGCGGACGGAATCATGATCGCGCGTGCGGCGCTGTCCGACCCGCAGATTTTCTGTGCCTTTACGGGAAGACCTCCGGAGGATAAACGCGAAATGATCGAAGGGCAGATGTCGGAGATGAGAAAGGTTTTCGACGAGCGTTTCACGACAGTGTTCATGCGGAAAATGGTCGTGTTTTACATCAAGGGAATACGCGGCGCGGCGACGTATAAGGAACGCCTGTTTTCCTGCGCTTCTCCCGAGGAAGTGCTTTCCGTCGTGCGGGAAATTTTTCCGCGGTAATGAGAAGGCGAAAAATCAAACGCGGGATAACGGCGGAAAGGCGGAGAAAATCATAAAGACGGGCGAAAGCCTGCAAAGGATAAACGCAAAACAAATGGAAGAAGAAATGACGATACAAGACGAAATTTTTATGAAACGGGCGATAGAGCTTTCCCGTTCGGCGGTGCGCCGCGGAAACGAACCGTTCGGCGCAGTGCTCGTCAAAGGCGGAGAGATCGTTTTCGAGAGCGAAAATCGGATTTACACGGAGCACGACCCCACTTTTCACGCCGAAATGGGACTGATTCGGGATTTCTGCGCGAAGACGGGGATCGCGGACCTCAAAGAATATACGCTGTATTCCAGCTGTGAGCCGTGCTTTATGTGCAGCGGCGCGCTCGTCTGGGTAAAGCTGGGGCGTCTGGTATACGGCGCGGGCAACGCGGATCTGGAACACATTCTCGGAAACGAAGGAAACGGCTGCTGTGAAACGGTATTCAAGAATTCCTTTTGGCGGCCACGGGTTACTTCGGGCGTCCTGCGGGAAGAGAGCATAAAAGTCTTGGAAGAATATTTTTCAGACCATAAGAAAGGCTGACTTGTATAAATTTTTCGCAAACCTTTTGAAAGAAGAAAATTTTAACGGTTTTTCAAATTAACCGACTAAAAAACCGCGGCGGCTTCTGAAAAAGGCCGCCGCGGTTTGCAGCCGCAGGGAAAATTTCTCTCTTTTGCGTTCCGTCGGACGGAAAAAACATCACTGCGCGTCACTTTTTTCGTTCTCGCTTTGTTTGCGCAGGCGCCGCTCGTTGACGATTAGAAGAATCGCGCAGACGACGCTCCCGAGCGCGGCAAAAATCGCCGAGGGATTGAGCGCGGCATAGCTGAAAAAGTCCGAAAGGGAAATAAACGGGGCACTCAGTCCGAAAGCCGTTCCGCACAGCAAAAACACTGCCTTTTGCTTTTTGATTATGCACCCGACGGCAAAGAGTGCCGAGGCGGCGGCAAAAAATCCTATGGCGATGCCCCGACAGAGAAAGCTCTCTCTCGCTCCGAAAAAGAGAAGAAAAATCCAGCTTTCCGCCGTTCGGGTTGTTTCGGTCAATACTTCTCCCGCCTCGTTGTATTCAAAGACGGAAACGAGGGCCGTCACGGCGAAAAGGGCGGAAAAGACGGACAGGACGAGCGCCGTCACATAGAGTTTTTTGGAAAAGAGGGTTCGGTTTTCCCGTATCCTGTATTTCGAGAAAAAGGAGCGGAGAATCAGATAACCTGCCAAAAGACAAACGAGAAAGACGTAAAAGGTAAACGTTCCGCAGTAAAGAGAGAAAGAGCGGATGTCTTCTCCGTTTGCGGGAAACATGATTCCGACGAGGGCGAGGGAGATGAGCAGAACGCCCGCGAAAATATCGGCGAACAGGAGATTTTTTCTTCCGATCGTCTTTTTCGCTTTCTCTATGCCCGCCGCGAGAGCGTCGTCTTCGTTTTCCGAAGAGATCCGTTTGATTTCGGAATTTCCGTACACTTCGACGAGCAGCCCCGCCGCCATGCCGAGCGGCATGAGCACGAGCGCCGCGAGTTTATCGACGAGAAATCCCAAAAGGATTTCGAGAAGCAGAAAAAATCCGAGTACGGAGACGGCGACGATAAAGAATACATTATATTTTTTAAGCAGATTTTCCCGTATCATTCTCGCTCTGCCGTCGTTTTTCAGCCTTTTTGTCTGTTCGGTCAGGTTTTCCGATCTGTCCGTCTTTCTTTCGCCTTGCAGGATTTCGTCCACCGTGACGCCGTAGAGGGCCGCCACGCCCGAAATGATATTGATGTCGGGAAGTCCCGCGCCGCTTTCCCACCTCGAAACGGTTTTCGGGGAAAGAAACAATTGCTCTGCGACCTCCTCCTGCGTAAGTCCTTTTGCTTTCCGCAGAGCCCGAAGAAATTCTCCCGTCTTTTGCGTATCCATTTTTTTAACGGCTCCTTTTATGATTTGATGAGCCTATTATACAGGAAAAGAGACAAAAAGAAAACCCAATCGGCGTGGGATTTTGTCTATTCTTATGGGAAGTTTTCTCCTTTTCGGCAAAAAACGCCCCCGAATACGGACAAACGCCGTATCCGAAGGCGCTTTTTTCGCGCAAAATTTTTTCAGCTCGGAAAATTCGCTTCAACTGAACCTTTCGAGCGGAGAAAAACAGCGCCGGCACATGCCGCCGTTCTTTTTCGCGCAGTCGGGGCAGACGATCTCTCCGCAGTCGGGACAAAAAAAGGCCTTTCCCGTTTCGATTTCTTTCCTGCAACCCTGACAGGCGGTCGTTCTTTCGTCGATGCTCATATTTTGCCTCCCGTATTTTTACTGTTTTCGTTTCTTTGCTTTCGCCGCGCTTTTTTTCGCGGTCGTTTTTTTGTTTCGCTTTTCGGATATAAGTATCCGCAATTTCCGAGAAAAAAATTCCCGCCCGCCACCTTTCGTTAAAGGCGGAAAAAATCGTCGCAGAAAGGAGTCGTGTCGGGGGACGTATACTTTATCAAAGACGATTGAAAAACGCGCCTGAACGCAAAAAAACGGGCTAAAAGGGCTATGCGGAAAAGAAAGATAGAAAAAAACGGGTAAAACGCTGTACTTTTCTTTTCGATTGTGGTATAATAAGAGGGTAAAATAACCCGCTTTTCTTTAAGAAAAGCGAACAGGAGCTTAAAAAATGGCGGAAAGAGTTGAGGGCGAATACGGCGCCGAACAAATTCAGGTTCTGGACGGTCTGGAACACATCAGAAAGCGTCCCGGCATGTATATTTCGTCCACGGATGCGAAGGGACTTCACCACCTCGTGCACGAGGTGGTGGATAACTCCATAGACGAGGCGCTTGCGGGATATTGCACGCATATCGAGGTCGTTCTGAACGCGGACGGCAGTTGCAGCGTTTCGGACAACGGCCGCGGGATTCCCACGGACATTCACCCCAAAGAGGGGATTTCCACGCTGGAAGTCGTCTTTACCAAGGTCAACGCGGGCGGCAAATTCGGCGGCGATTCGGGCTATAAGGTGTCGAGCGGTCTGCACGGCGTCGGCGTCAAGGCCGTAAACGCCCTCTCCGAATGGCTGGAAGCGGAAGTGTATCAGAACGGCCACATCTATAAACAGGTCTATAACCGCGGTGTGCCGCAGCGTTCGGTCGCCATCGTCGGGGATACTCAAATCACGGGCACGAAGGTCACTTTCATGCCCGACGACGAAATTTTCGAGACGACCGTCTTTAATTACGACGCTTTGAAGGGGCGGCTCCGCGAGCTCGCCTATCTCAACAAGGGGCTCAGGATTTCCTTGGAGGACAAGCGTCCCGGTCAGGAAAAGCGGGATTCCTTCTGCTACGAGGGCGGAATCCGTTCCTTCGTCGAGGAGCTCAACAAGAGCCGCGAGGAGCTGCTTTTCCCCCAGCCCGTATATTTTGAGGAAGCGGACGGGGACACCGTCTGCGAAGTGGCGATACAGTACAACGAGAGCTATAACGAAGTCATATACAGCTACGCGAACAACGTCAACACCATCGACGGCGGGACGCACGTCGAGGGGCTGAAAATGGCGCTGACCAAGGTCATCAACGACGCGGGCAGGAAGCTCAACGTCCTCAAAGAGAACGACAAGCTCACGGGCGAGGACGTGCGCGAGGGGATTACGGCGGTCGTATCCGTCAAGCTCGTCAACGCGCAGTTCGAGTCCCAGACCAAGGACAAGCTGAACAACAGCTCCATCCGCGCGTTCGTCAATAAGTGTGTGACCGAGCACATGGGTACCTTCCTCGAAGAAAATCCCGCGGTCGCGCGGGAACTCGTGCTCCGCTGTATCACCGCGCAGAAGGCGCGGGACGCCGCACGCAACGCGCGCGATCTGACGCGGCGCAAGGGCATCCTCGAAAGCACCACGCTGCCCGGAAAGCTGGCGGACTGCTCGGACAGGAGAAGCGAGCTCTGCGAAATCTATATCGTAGAGGGCGACTCGGCGGGCGGCACGGCGAAACAGGGACGGGACAGGCGGTTTCAGGCCATTCTGCCCCTGCGCGGCAAAATCCTCAACGTCGAGAAGGTGCGGCTCAACCGCGTGCTCGAAAACGAGGAAATCAAGTCCATGATCACGGCGTTCGGCTGCGGGATTTTGGACGATTTCGACGAGAGCAAGCTCCGTTACGACCGCATTATCTCCATGACCGATGCCGACGTGGACGGCGCGCATATCCGCATACTGCTCTTTACCTTCCTGTTCCGTTTCATGCGCCCCTTAATCGAGCACGGGCATGTGTATTCGGCTCTGCCGCCCCTCTATAAGGCGAGCAGTAAGGGCAAGGAGGAATACCTCTATTCGGAAGAAGAAAAGATTGCTTACGACGCACAGGCGACGGGAAAGGTCGAATATCAGCGATATAAAGGTCTCGGAGAAATGAGCAAGGAACAGCTTTGGGATACGACGATGAACCCCGCGACGCGGACACTGGTGCGCGTGACGATGAAGGACGCCGCAGAGGCCGATCAGATGTTCTCCATGCTGATGGGCGAAAATCCCGAACTGAGAAGAAAATTTATCGAAGAGAACGCGTCCCTCGTGACCGATCTGGATATTTAAGGGAGTGAAAAATGGCTAAGAAAGAAACCAGCCCCGAATTAACCGAGGAATTTAAGAAAACGCTCGCCATGACGAAAATGCTGGACGTGGAGGTGGATAACGAGCTCAAACGCTCGTTTATCGCCTACGCCATGGCGGTCAACAAGTCGAGGGCGATCCCCGACGTGCGCGACGGTCTCAAACCCGTGCACAGGAGAATTTTGTTCTCCATGCACGAAATGGGGCTGTATAACGACAAATCCTACCGCAAGTGCGCCAGAATCGTCGGCGACACGCTCGGTAAATATCACCCTCACGGCGACAGCTCCGTATACGACGCATTGGTGCGCCTCGCGCAGGATTTCACCATCAATTTCCCGCTCGTGGACGGTCACGGCAACTTCGGCAGCGTGGACGGCGATCCCGCCGCGGCCATGCGTTACACGGAAGCGAGGCTTTCAAAGCTGGCGGCCGAAATGCTCAAAGACCTCGACAAGGAAACGGTGGACTTTATCCCCAATTTCGACGGCAACGAATCGGAACCCACCGTCCTGCCCTCCCGCTTCCCCAACCTTTTGGTGAACGGTTCGGACGGCATCGCGGTCGGCATGGCGACGAATATTCCGCCCCATAACCTCGCGGAGGTCATCGACGGTACGGTAGCCATGATCGACAATCCCGACATTACCGTGGACGAGCTCATGGAGTATATTCCCGCGCCCGATTTTCCCACGGGCGGCATCATCATGGGACGGAGCGGCATCCGCAACGCCTACCGCACGGGACAGGGGAAAATCGTCATTCGTTCCAAATGCGAGATAGAGGACTACGGCACGGGCGGGAACGCCCGTCAGAGAATCGTCGTCACCGAGATTCCCTATCAGGTGAATAAAGCCATGCTCATCAAGACGATTGCAGACATGGTCAAGGATAAGCGCCTCGAAGGCATTTCCGACATCCGCGAGGAATCCGACCGCGACGGCATGCGCATCGTCATCGAGTGCAAAAAGGACGCAAACGCGCAGGTGGTTTTGAATACCCTCTATAAGCGCACGAACTTGCAGGTCTCCGACGGCATTATCATGCTGGCGCTCGTCGAGAACGGAACGGAGCCCAAGACGCTCAATTTAAGGGATATTCTCTACTATTATCTCGAACATCAGAAAGACGTCATCACCCGCCGCACCCGCTACGACCTCAACAAGACGGAGGAACGCGCGCATATCGTCGCGGGACTCGTGCTCGCTTTGGCGAACATCGACGAAGTCATCAAGATCATCAAGGAATCCGCGGATAAATTCGTCGCGATTGCAAAGCTGACGGAAACGTTCGAGCTGGACGAAAAACAGGCAAACGCCATTCTCGAAATGCGCCTGCAAAGATTGACGTCTCTGGAAGTGGAAAAGCTCAGGGAAGAGCTGGCGGCTCTGGAAGCGACGATTGCCGACCTCAAAGACATTCTCGCCCACGAAAGCCGCGTAATGGCGATTATTCGGGGTGATCTCATCGATATCAAAAACCGCTATCCTTCTCCCCGCCGCACGGAAATTTCCGTCGATTACGGCTCCATCGAGGAGGCGGATCTCATCGACAGGGAGGACGTGGTCATTTCCCTGACGCATACGGGGTATATCAAGCGCCTTCCCGTCTCGGAATACAAGGCGCAAAACCGCGGCGGCATGGGCATCACGGGACATAAACCCAAGGAAGAGGACTATGTGGAAAAGATGTTCATTTCCTCCACACACGACGATATTTTGCTGTTCTCCTCCTTCGGAAAGGTATATTCCGTCAAGGGCTATGAAATTCCCGAAGCCAACCGCACCGCGAGAGGCCGCGCCGTCGTCAATATCGTGCGGCTTGATCAGGGAGAAAAGATAGAGTCCGTCCTTCCCTTCAAGGAAGGGGACGGCGGCTATATCGTCATCGCGACCAAAAAGGGAATTATCAAAAAGACCTCCACGAAGGAATACGAACGTATTCCCAAGAACGGCAAAATCGCGATCAAGCTCCCCGAGGGCGACGAG
>CAKXBD010000003.1:31994-41318 GCA_934871445.1 uncultured bacterium
CCGTGCAGCTCACGACGGGCGAAAACGAGCTTTTAATCGCTTCCCGATTCGGCAAATGTATCCGCTTCTCCGAAACGGGCGTGCGCGCGATGGGAAGGACCGCCACGGGCGTGCGTGCGATGAAGCTGGCGGGCGACGACGAGCTGGTGGATATGCTGGTCGTCAATCCCGAAATGGATATCTTTACGCTGACTTCAAACGGTTACGGCAAGCGTACCTCCGTCGAGGATTACCGCATACAGAGCCGCGGCGGAAAGGGAATCAAGGCGGGCGTGTTCAACGAAAAGACGGGCTGGCTCGTCAATATGAAGCTCGTTTCCGACGATAACGACATCATGATCATCACGACGGGCGGCACGATCATCCGCATGCATGCGGATTCTATCAGCCGTATCGGCCGCGCGACCCGCGGCGTCCGCGTCATGAACGTCAAGGACAGCCTCGTGGCGACGGTGGACGTCACCGAGCGCGACGACGAAGCGGAAACGGCAGCGCCCGAAGAAACGGCTGCCGACCTCTCGCCCGAGGAACTCGCGGAGGGTGCCGAAACGGTCGAGGAGGACGATGTTTCCGAAACGGACGAAGAAGGCGATATTGAAACCGAAGAAGGCGCGGAAGATACGGAGGACGATTCTCCCGACGAAAAATAAAGAAAGAAAAATCGTAAAGAATAACGATAAGGAAAACCGCATCCGATATTCGGATGCGGTTTTTTCTTTAATATGCCGCATAAATCGGAAAAAAGCACATACGGATTTCCTCCGTATGTGCTTTTTAATGGTACAACGCGCTGTCATTTTTTGAATAAAAGGCAACGTGCGTTTTCGATAAATAAACGACGGATCTCTGTCCTTTTGTTTATTCGTCGGCGGGGTTAAACATGTCGAAGAATTTAATCAATATACTGGAAACGGGTACTGCGGCCTGAACGATGACGACGAGCAGCAAAATCTGCGTGAGGTTGAATTTCAGGGCGTCCCAGCCCTCGTAGACGATATTTCCGAGTACGGGAACAGCCAATACGGTGACGCACAGAGCAGTCATGCAAAAGAATAGTGTCGTGCGAATGAGATTGAGCGGCTGACAGATGCGGAACAGCATCACGAGTCCCGTAAACGTCAAAGACATCATCAGCATGGCGTTGTAAACGGTTTCCGTTTCTCCCGCGGCATTCGTAAATTCAAAGAGGGAGGAGAGGGAAGTCTGATTGATGATATAAAGGGCGAGAATTCCGAAAGCCATGGTGAAAGCTCCCGGCATGGCGCGGCTGACGACGAAGGGGATAAATTTCCCTTTGACGCGGTTCGTATTCGGCTGCAAAGAGAGCACGAAAGAGGGGATCGCGCTGATGAGCACTTCAAACATGAGCATGTTGTTCGTCGTGAAGAAGTACGCGCTTCCCGTAAAGATACAGACGAGCGCCAAAAGCATGGTAAGCAGAGTCTTCATGATATAGAGGGAGGCGGAATCCTTGATGTTGTTGCTTACGCGGCGTCCCTCGTTGACGATTTTCGGCATGGAGCCGAAATTGTTGTCCTGCAAGACGAGGTTAGAGACGTTTCTTGCGGCGTCGCTGCCCGAAGCGACGGACACGGCGCAGTCGGCCTCCTTCATGGCGAGAATATCGTTCACGCCGTCGCCCGTCATAGCGACGGTATTGCCCGCCTTTTTAATGGAGCGGATAAGAATTGCCTTCTGTTCGGGCGTAACCCGTCCGAAAACGGTGTATTGATTTGCGGCGTTTTCCACTTCTATATCGGAAAGCCCTTCGAGGGAAAGGAACTGCGAAGCGTTCTTTATTCCCGCGCGGCGGGCCACTTCCGAGACGGTCACGGGATTGTCGCCCGAAATGACCTTTACCGCCACGTCGTTTTCGCGGAACCACTTGATCGTCTCTATTGCATCGGGACGAATGTTGTCTGAAAGAGTAATGATCGCGATCGGACGGAATACAGTGGGCAGCTTATCGCCCTGAATCTGCGCGGGGGAGTGCGCCAGCACCAGCACCCGAAGCCCCATCTGCGCGTATTGTTTGACGATTTTTTCCACGCGTATGGGCATGGGCTTTAAGACGAATTCGGGCGCGCCCATGGCAAACGTCCCCGCTTCTCCGAAAGTGACGGCGGACAGCTTTCTCGCCGACGAGAAGGGCAGAATGGCACTCGCTTGCAGGGCGGAGGAATGTCCGAACCGCTCATAGAGCGCGATAGAGGTCTGATTGTTGTCTTTCAGGGACGCCAGCATGGACCCGAGAATATCGTCCACCGAATAGTCCGTGGCGTTGTTGAGCAGGACGCAGTCGCTCACCTTCATGCGCCCGTCCGTAATCGTGCCCGTCTTGTCGAGGCAGAGCACGTTGACGCGCGCGAGCATTTCGAGGGAATACATGTCCTGAACGAGGGTGTTGTATTTCGCGAGCCGTATCATACCCACGGACAGAGCCACGGTCGTCAGAAGCAGGAGTCCCGACGGAATCATGCCGATGACGACGGAACAGGTCTTTTGTATCGTGTCGTTGAGCGTGGGGTTATTGGAAAACAGAGTGGCGAAAAAGCCTCCGCCCGCGCGAATATCCGCCCAGCTCCCGCCGAGATTTTTGAAATTGGTGAGGAACATGAAAATCGCGATAGGAACGATGATGAATCCGATGACCTTGATAAAGAGGTTTATGGAGTTCATGATTTCCGAGTTCGGCTGCTTGTACTTTTTCGCCCGCGCGGTGAGCTTGCTGATATAGGTATCCTCTCCGATTTTATCCACGCGCACGGCGCAGTGTCCGCTCGCGACGAACGAGCCCGCATAGAGCGTCTCGCCGTTCTCCTTTTTGACGGGTACCGATTCGCCCGTTAAAAGGGACTCGTTGAGCTCGGCCGCGCCGTCGAGCATAATGCAGTCGGCGGGTACCTGCTGTCCCGCTCCGAGCAGGAGAATGTCGTCGAGGACGATTTCGGAAATGGGGATTTCCCTCTTTTTCTTGTCGCGGATTACGCGGGCGGTAGGGGAGGATAAAATAGATAATTTATCTATCTTCTTTTTCGCGCGGATTTCCTGAATGATCCCCATGCAGATGTTGCAGAGGAAAATGAGCACGAAAGTAAACTGCGTAACGGGCGCGTGCGCGGATAAAAGCGCCAGAGCCGCCAAGAGACACAGCAAGTTGAAGAAGGTACAGATATTGCTGATAAAAATGCTCTTGTAGGTCTTGGAGTATTTTTTCTGTGCGCGGTTGACGAGCCCCTGCTCCTGCCGTTCCTCCACCTGACTCTTGGAAAGTCCCTCCTCGGCGTCGGCGTTGAAGCGCGGCACGTCCGAAGGGAGCGCGCCCTTTTTATTTTTTTTGCGAGCGGGTTTTTCCTTCGGAAAAAGGGATTGGAACCTTTTTTCCCGCTTTTCTTCTTCGGAAGTATATTCCGGTTTTTGCTGTTTTTTCTTTTTCATGGCGTTTGTTTGCTCCGAAAGTCGAAAGTTCTGTTTCTATTATAGCATAGCTTCCCGCAAAATACAAGTTTTTTGAGGAATTTGCGTCAGTTTCGTTACATTTAATTGCTTTTGCCCCATAAAAGTAGTATAATATTTATCGAAAATGAAAATATTTCCGCCCGGAGGCACAGTTTATGATAGACATCAATCTCGTCAGAACCAATCCCGAATTGGTCAGAGAAAACATCAGAAAAAAATTTCAGGATAAAAAGCTCCCCCTCGTGGACGAGGTCATCGAACTCGACTTAAAGCGCCGCGCTTTGATTGCGGAGGGAGACTCCCTCCGCGCGGCGAGAAATTCTCTCTCCAAGCAGGTGGGCATGCTCATGAAACAGGGGAACAGAGACGAGGCGGAAAAGATAAAGGCGCAGGTCGTCGCGGACGCGGAACGCCTCGCCGCCATCGAAAAGGAATCGGAGGAAATCGAGGAAAAGCTCAAAAAGGACATGATGGCCATTCCCAATATCGTCGCCCCCGATGTACCCGTCGGAAAGGACGATTCGGAAAATGTCGAACTCAAACGCTTCGGGGAACCGATTGTGCCCGACTTTGAAATTCCCTATCACCTCGACATTCTCGAAAAGCTGGACGGCATCGACGTCGATTCCGCTCGCCGTACCTCGGGACAGGGATTTTATTATCTGACGGGCGACATCGCAAGATTACATTCCGCCGTTTTGACCTATGCGCGCGATTTTATGATCGATAAGGGCTTCACTTACGTCATTCCGCCCTTTATGATTCACGGCGACGTCGTTTCGGGCGTCATGAGCTTCGACGAAATGGAAAATATGATGTATAAGATAGAGGGAGAGGACCTCTATCTCATCGGTACGTCCGAACACTCCATGATCGGCCGCTTCATGGGACAGATCATCGACGGGAACAAGCTCCCCCTGACGTTCACGAGCTATTCGCCCTGCTTCCGCAAGGAGAAAGGCGCGCACGGGATAGAGGAGAGGGGAATCTATCGGATTCACCAATTTGAAAAGCAGGAAATGATCGTCGTCTGCCGCCCCGAGGAGAGCGACGAATGGTATGAAAAACTTTGGAACTACACGGTAGAGCTCTTCCGCTCCATGGAAATTCCGGTAAGACAGCTCGGCTGCTGTTCGGGAGATCTCGCCGACCTCAAATACAAGAGCTGTGACGTCGAGGCATGGAGCCCTAGACAAAAGAAATATTTTGAAGTGGGTTCCTGCTCCAACCTCACGGACGCACAGGCGCGGCGGCTCGCGATCCGCTATAAGGATTCGGACGGAAAGACGAAGCTGGCGCATACGCTCAACAATACCGTGGTGGCGCCTCCCCGCATGCTGATCGCGTTTGTGGAGAACCACTTGCAGGCGGACGGCAGCGTGACGATTCCCGCTGTGTTGCAGCCGTATATGGGCGGAAAAAAGGTCATTACCCCCAATAAATAATGAAATATCTCTTTTTTGACATTGAATGTGCCAGCGTGTTCAAAAATACCGCGAAGATTTGCGCATTCGGCTATTGTCTTACGGACGAACAATTTCATATTCTGAAAAAAGAGGATATTCTCGTCAACCCGCAGGGCGGGTTTCATCTGACCGACCGAAAAGGCGCGCAGGGACTCGTTCTGCCCTACGAGTACAAGGAATTCAAGAATTATCCGACCTTTCCCGAATTGTCCCCCGCATCTACGCGCTTTTGGAGGATTCCGACACGCTGGTGGCGGGGCATGCGACCATGAACGACGTCAAGTATCTCAATTTGGAAACGAAACGCTTTTCCCTGCGCTCGTTCCGTTTTGACTTTTTGGATACGCAGTTCGTATACATGAACAAAATCGGCGTGTTCAACCGCCAATTCGGTCTCGGTTCGATCGCGGAGGCTCTGGGGGTGGAATTTACGCCCCACCGCGCGGCGGACGACGCCTATGCGACGATGAAAATCGCCGAGGCGATATGCAGGGAAGAAGGGCTGGATTTTTCCGCACTCCTGAAAAAGTACGAGATTACCGCAGGGCATATCGAAAATTACGAGGTGCGCCAGAATACCTCCTCTGCCTATGCGGCGTATGTCGCGGAGGCGCAGAGGCGAAAAGAGGAACGGGAAAAAGCGCGCGTCGAGTTTCATAATTTCATTGACCGCGAAAAACGCCGCCGCAAAAAGGAAGGCATACTCAAAAATAAGACGGTGTGCTTTTCCCATCCCTTGGAGGAGTCGCTTTCCGTCAGCAAGCCTTTGGCTGCCGCCCTGTTTGCGGCCGGCGGATTTTACGGCTTCCGCGCGGAGGAGTGCGATTATTACGTCTGTTTCGAGTGCGAGGGGGGACCGAGAATAAAATCCGCCGCGTCCCGCGGCGCCCGTATCCTCACAAACGAAGAGTTTGCCGCTCTCACGGAGCGGGACTCAGTGCGGGGATAAAATAGCCGACGCAAGGAGAGGACATGAACGATTTGCCCGAAAAATTTATCGAAAACATGAAAAAACAGCTTCCCGAGGACGAATGGGAGGCTTTTTTTGCCGTCTATGCCCGTCCGCCGCATAAAGGGCTGCGCGTGAATGTCTTAAAGATTTCCGCGGCGGAGTTTGAAAAGATTTCCCCCTTTCCCTTGCGCCCCGTGCCTTGGGAGGAAAACGGCTTTTATACGGACGGGGAAAAGACGGGCGCGCACGCCTATCACTTTGCGGGATTGTATTATTCTCAGGAGCCCTCCGCCATGTGCGCCGCGCCCCTCCTCGCCGCAAAATCGGGGGAGAGGATTTTGGATCTTTGCTCGGCACCGGGCGGAAAGGGGACTCAGCTCGCGGCGGCGATGAAGGGAGAAGGGATTCTCGTCCTGAACGAGCCCGTCTTTTCCCGTGCACAGATTCTCTCCCGAAACGTCGAGCGGCTGGGCGTGAAAAATGCCGTAGTCCTGAGCGAATACCCTGAAACGCTGGCGGAATACTTTCCCGAATATTTTGATAAAATTTTAGTGGACGCGCCCTGTTCGGGCGAAGGAATGTTCCGCAAGAACGCGGAGGAGGCGCTTTCCGAATGGAGCGAAGAAAACGTCGCCATGTGCGCCGCGCGGCAGAAAGAAATTTTGGATTATGCCTTTCGGATGCTGAAAGCGGGCGGAAAGCTCGTCTATTCCACCTGTACGTTTTCAGAGGCAGAGGACGAGGAGCAGACGGAAAATTTCCTCTCCTCGCATGCGGAAATGCGCCTTCTCGCGCAAAAAAAGCTGTACCCGCACAAGGAGGCAGGGGAAGGACATTTCGCGGCGCTGTTTGAAAAAGGAGGGCGGGAGGAATACGCGGACGAGGAAAGCCATTTTGCGCTACTGTTTGAAAAGGGCGCACAGGAACGCACGGACGGGAAAAATCACTGTTCTACACTGTTTGAAAAGGAAGTGCGGGAGGAATACGCGAAAGGCGAAGATACAATCGGGCGCGGTTGTTTTCAGGGCGGCGGGAAAAGCGGCGACGGTGCGCGGGTACAAAGATATTCTTCCGCCGTCGCGGGCGCGAGACCGCCGCGGACGCTCGTCCCCCGCGTTTCTAAAACGGCGGAAAAGGCGTATCGGGAATTCGAGCGGGATTTTTTCTTCCGACCATTTGCGGAAATGCTGCACGAAGCGGGAAACTTTCTGTATTCCCTTCCGAAAGGATGCTTCGATTTCGGAAAGCTCAACGTCCTGCGGGCGGGCGTTCGACTCGGAGAAATGAAAAACGGCCGTTTCGAGCCGTCTCATTCGCTGGCGATGTGCGTGGCTCGAAAAGAGTGCAGAAACGTCGTTTCGATTCCGTCTGACGACCTGCGGGCGGACAAATTCCTGCGCGGAGAGACCGTCGATGCGGAAGAGTGCAAAAACGGCTGGTGCATCGTCTGCATAGACGGTTATCCCGTGGGGCTCGGAAAGGCCGTAAACGGAACGATAAAAAATCATATTCCGAAAGGACTGAGAAAACTTTCCTAAATAAGGCCAATAATCATACTAGAGAAAATACAGGTATTTCCGCCGACGGCAGGAATACCTGTATTTTTGTTTGCGGACGTTACCTTACAGGGATACGGTAAAATTTTTTGTCTGAGTAAGGTTGTAATATTAATTGAGACGGTGTTTTTTTGAGGGATACCGTATTTTCTGATCAATGATATTGCAATCGTTCAATGGAAAACCCCCGCTTCCGAAGAAGCGGGGGTTTTGTGTTTACATGCTGCCCGTTAAAGGGCGGGGAAATTCGACATCAATCGTTATAAGGGTCGTTATCGTCCTTGTTTTCCGGTTTTTCCTCGGGCTGTTTTGCCGGGGCTTCAACGGGTTTCTTGGAGTAACGGCGCTTGGCCGCATTCGACGAAGCCGCATTGCTCGCACCCTCGCGTGCCTTTTTGAGGTGGAACTTCTTGACGAGCTTCTGTACCAACAATCCGATCATTGCGATGAACAGCGCGATGGCGATGACGAGAGAGCTGATCAGCAGCCACATGTTCATATCGTTCGTATCGTCCGTCGTGTCGTCGGTGCTGTCGTCCGTATCCGTCGAATCCGCGGTCACGGAAACTTCGGTATAGCTGTAATCGACAAACATCGTATAGAGAGGATTATCTTTTGCCGTCTCGGAATCTTCGTAATACAGATACGCGACGCCCTCGGTATAGGAGGATTGCGTATAGGAAGTATACTTGTTGCCGACCTCGTCTTTATCGAGCGTCGAATCGTATCTCAAAAACAGAGGACTGTCATAGAAGGAATAGGTGTAATAGGTGACGTCGTTGCAGCCTTCCTTGAATTCTTCGTCCGTCGTCCAGCCGTTGTCGTTCTTGATTCTTTCGATTGTCTCATCGACGAGGGAGGAATACTTGTCGTCTACCGCGTCGGGCGTATTCGCGTCGAATACGACGTAGCTGCCTTCGGCGCTCTTCGTTTCTCCCGTGCGGTCGCCGCTCCATACTTCGAGGCGGTAATTCTTTTCTTCGTTTCCGGTGTGGATATAGAAGGTGCAGGTTACCCATTCGCCGTTCGTCTCGTCTCCGTCTACGGTCATCATGAGCTTGCGCTCCGGCGTTTCCGTATAGCGGGCGAGCCCGTCTATCGTAGCGAGGTCGAATACCTCGGTCGAGAGATTTCCCGTGGTATAATTCTTGTAAGCGTAGTATTTGCCGTCTTTATGATAGAACGCGATGCCGTCTTTGCCCTGACCTTTCCACTTGGAATCATCGTAGTTGTAGGAAACTCCGCCGTCCGCGACGATGAGGTTGCCTTCGTCGTCCTTTTCGTAGTTGGAGAGGTTTGCATAGAATTTTCCGCTCATGTCCGACGTATAGCCCGACCAGCGGGTATTCGCTTCATACAGACCGTTGTCCTCATTAAGATAGAACGCGATGTCCGTCTTTTTGTCGAATTTCTTGTCGGAGGGGTCCTTTGCGCAGATATTTCCGTCGTCGTCGTACCAGTAGCTGTATTTCGGCGTAGTGAGCGAAAGGGTATCGCTGTATTTCTTATCCGTCGTATCGACGAGGTAGATATACGCTTTGGCGCCCTTGCTTACCTTTACCTTTACCGAAACGGTGGCATAGGAACCCGAAGAAATCGTCTGCGAGGAGCCGATATATCCGTAAGCCTTTTCCGCATCGTTATAGACGAGGAGGGGCTGCGTCGCGGTTCCGAACAATTTGTTCCACCATTTGTCCTGATCGTCAATCGTGACATTCGCCGCAGCCGCGAGCTTGTTCAGCCAGTAATCCGCATTGCCTTTGTTATATTCGGCGCGATAGTTTGCCGCATACTTCTTGTTGATGAGACCGGCATATTCATAGCCGTTGACTTCCTTGTCCTCGCCGCCCGCGACGACATAGCCGCTGCCGCCGTTTACGCCCTTATAGTT
>CAKXBD010000004.1 GCA_934871445.1 uncultured bacterium
GATTTTTAGAAATCTTCGCTCTTTTCAGTTACTCTATAAATTGAAATTGATCATTACTTCCTATTCGGCTTTCTTTTAATACTCAACAGCCTAATAAAATCATTAAACAAGGAAGTGTCCGTCGGCTCAAACATTATCCATTTTCCATCGTGGTAAGTATGAGTATTGTCATATATTTCTTGGACTTCTTTTGAATAGGTTTCCTTTTCGGTTTCAAACTTTAATCGCTCGTCTTTACCCAAAATAATCATAAATCCTATGCAATTTTCTCTTGCATACAAGGCACAAAGCGTTTTGCCGCCCTTACGATATTTATATTCGTATTTCCACGCTTTGCCGCCTTTATCCCATAAGCAATCCATATCATACTTATCGTCAATCAAAGCACACAAATTATTCCATACTGCGTATAAAGGTTTCCCAACCAAAACCATCATTTCTTCTGCATTAGGTATAGTATCAAGCATATAAATATTCCGATTCCTTTGCTAAATTATCGTTTATCCTGCCGCCATCGTATTACAAGCGGCTTAAAAAGTAAAATAACCAAACGCATAACATCTTGCAAGGTATAATCGTTATACTTCTTTCGCCACGCTAAATTCCTATCGGAATCATGTTAAGTTAAGCCCGGTCGTTTTTTATTCGCTCATCAACTGAGAAATGACGTCTAAAATTTTGTCGTGACAGCCACCGCAACCCGTCGAGCATTTCGTCAGACGCTGTACCTCTTCAAATTCTTTATCCACGTCGTCGAAACGCGCATGCGTATGTAACGCTTTCTCTATATCCGCCACCGAAACCTGCTTACAATTGCATATAATTTGATTTTCCATACCGGTTTGCTCCTTACTCCGTTTCTTCTGCCCGTATTATAACACTTTTTTTCGTGCTTGTCAACAATACGAAGGGCGGCTTTTCGGCCGCCCTCCCTATTTCCTATGGACTTGATATTCCCCCTTTTCCCCGTCGTAAGACGCGACTAAAATATCGTTCAGCTCCCGCTTGGAACGAATTCTCAGCCGTTCGAACAATTCCTCCATGGACAGCCCCAAAGCCCGAATTACCCGATACTGCGGTTTTCCGTTGACGATGACATAATCGGGCGGAGACGCGCTATCCTCTTCCTGCCCAAGATCTTCGAGCACTGTAGGTCGCTTATTGCTTTTGGGGAGAATGCTCAATTTTCCCGTCGTCTCAAACAGCGCGAACGCGATGTCGTTCACATCGAAAAAATTCTTCTCCCGCGCCATACCTAAAACATCCTCTACGTCTAACTTGGACTTTTTCAGATTTTCATAGTTGAATTCCCCTTCCTCGATAATCGTCAGAACCTCTCCCTTCAAAAATTTCCGAAACGGATGCTTGCGCTCCATTATATCGAGAAGGAGACTCAGCGCGCAGTAGATAGAAATGGCAATGAGAAAATGATAAAACGGCTCCTCCGTCTCCGTGCTCCACTCCGCCGCGATAGACCCGATGGAAATCCCGACGACATAATCGATAAAACTCAGCTCCGCAATTTGCTTTTTGCCGAGAATTTTCGTCACGATAAATAAAAACCCGAACGACGATAACGAAAATATCAGCACCTTGACTACGTTTTCCATATATCGCAGTATCCGCGACTTTCCCCTAAATTATGCCCGCGCTCTACCGTAATTTTTTGAACAGTCTCGCGCTCCAAAATTCCATGCCCAATTCCTCGATATAAAAATGAAAAATTTTCCGCCAATCCTTTGTCGCAGTACTCAAAAAAATATAGTCCGTCCCTTCCTCTTTCAGGCGCTCCTCCAAAAATTCGTACAGCGCCCGTCCTATGCCCATGCTCCGATACTCGGAAACTACGTATATCTCTTCGATTTCAAAATATTCCGTCCCGTCCGGCGCCACCGATGAGGCATTTTTCAAGTATTCCTTCCTGCCGAACAAATAGCCGACTGTCTTTCCCTCGCGCTCGGCCGTAAAAATTCTTCGGCCTTCGATATCGCCCTTTTCGTTTTTTCGGTATCCGTAACAGCTATTTTCCCGCTCCCAAGCCTCCGAAAGCGCGAGAATATCTCTTAACGTCGCCTCTTCTCCCGTCGATTCGCGGATTTCCGCCTCCGATTCGAGTTCGGAAAGCATTTCGAGAAGTTTATCCTCCGAGAGTTCCTCTCTCGTCGACGCCAGCTTTCCATAGGCAAGTTTGTCGTGATGTATGGTCATTGTCTTTCTCCTTTTTTCCCTTTGTGCCGCGGGGCAGGGAGCTCGTCGTACATGCTCTCGAACAGCCTTTGAAGCAATTCCTTATCGTCCACGTCCTCCACAAACAACATCTCCTTTGCCCCCTCACAGGGAGGTTCCGACGGCGCGGAGAGAAGCAGCGCTTTCGCGGAGGCGTTCGGTTTTACCAAAAAGCGTTCGCCACAGATATAGGCCGCGATTTTTTTATAGAACGACAGGAAATCGCCTCTAATCCCGAAAGCTGCTCCAAAATATAATCGACGTATTCCTTGCTCGAAGCTATGTTTATTCTCCTATACCGCTTCATTATATCATCTTTTTTGCAAAAAAACAACCCTCTTTTCCCAAAAAATACGGAGTCGCAGAAAACTGCGGCTCCGTATTTATAAGTTTTATCAATTCCGATAACAATAGCTTCCCCCAAGTTCGTCAACAACGCCGAACTGCGTCACCACAAAGGAGGTGCCCTCAGGGAGTGTATCCCCCCAATCTTCCGCATTGAACAACTTGATAGTAAAGCCCTTCATGTCCGCTTCCACACTTTCGAACTTTCCGCCATAACGGCCGCAAAGTTCATCGCCGTAAATAAGTATGGTCGCAGTCTTTCCCGGCTCTACGTAGCAGTCAGCAGGATAGTATCCATCTACGGACAGGACCATGCGCGTAGAGGAGGTATTCTTCACAGTAAGAACGATCGTCTGCGTCGCCGTAAGCGTAAAGCCGTCTGCGGGATTGAATTTCACATAGGCAGCATTGCTCGTCGTTACCTTCAAGCCCTCCTCCGTCGCCTGCGCCGTTCCGTTCGACACATAAAGCCCTTGCTTTCCTTGATTATATGCGCTCTCTTCGAGAATAGAGGCACTATTCGTAAGGTCGATAAGGTTATTCTCCAAAGCGAGCTTTTTGCCCATCATGGCGCCGAGATAAACGGTACAATCTGCCTGAATGGCGCCGCCGTCTCCGTCGATGAACGCGATAAAGAATTTTCCCGAATTCCAAGGCGCATCGCTTTCATAGTCCAAATCCTTGAAATAACCGCCCGAAACCACAGGTGCAGAGAGGATTACTTTTGTCCATTCTCCCTTTTTCAAAAGGACGTGACTCGACCACCAGCATTTCATTTGAATATCGTAGTCATTGGCATTATAGATGGGAATTTCCAAATAATCGTATTCGGTGATGTCTTTGATATAGGGATTCTTAAAGCGCACGCCGAAACGCATATCCGCTTCTCCGCCCGTGCCGTCCACCTGAGAGACAACTTTCGTAGACCCCGCTTGATTTTCAAACTTGACGTTTGTATCATAGCTCAAATCGGCACGGATTCCCTCTGCCTGACGAGCTCCCGCGTTGATATCGAAGTACACGAGTTCGTCCTCCACCGGATCGACGACATAGGTCTCAGAGTACAAATTGCCTACATTGGCGGAAATTTTTCCGGGCGAGACATAATAATTGGTTAAATAAATTGTAATTTCGTCCGGCTGAGTAGAATTTGTCACGCGGTCCCAATCGTCAATATTGACGACAAATTCCCCCCATGACTGTCCCCTTACAGGTAAAAAATAATCCCATTCGCCGTTACCGCTGACGTACATTTCTCCCGTGGTATCGGGATTTCCGTTATAGACGGGAATAATCAATGCGTCGGCGGTCTCTCGAGCTTTGCGGATAAATTCCCCTTTGATCGTAATCGTGGAGACCGTCGCTCCGCTATCGCCCGGCGCTTCTTCGGAGAATGTGACCTTGACGGAAGATGTATCATCGCCCGCGACATTTTCCTCGTCGAGTACGATCTGCGCCCCGGGAGAGGAGAATACAAAGTCGTTCCCCTCGTCGTCGCGATACTCAAAGGTTCCTTCGGCGCTCTGATTGATGTGCAGTTTCAAAGAGGTAATCGCAACTTCCAGCCCCTCTATATCGGTCGAGCCGCCGTTGGCAGTGAATAAGTTAATCGTGATATTCTTTGTTCCGTCGCCCATTCCGACATCGGGGAATAAATGATGAATCTGACTCTTATAGATGCGCACCTCCTGCCATTCGTCCGTAAGAGGCAAAGCAATCGATTGATAGTCGATTCCCAAAAGCGGTTTATCGGCTTTGTTCCTCGACGTCGTCTTGGCATAGAAAGACACATAATCATTGGGCGACATCATCGACTGCAAGTCTTCCAAAGAATATTTAGTAAAATCAATCGTTATCGCACAGCCGGAGTCTTGAAGGTATTCCTCCTGAGGATTGACGTCCGCCGTCAATACGAGCGCGCCCGTAATCCCGAGCTTCTCGTCCTCGATTTCCGGCCCGCTTTGATAAGTCGTCTGATAATAATCATAGGCCTCTATGTGGGAATTGGCATACTCGCCGTCGAAGTCCGCCACATAATATGTTTCCCCCTCGACATTTTTTCCCGCATAATTCATCGCGGTCAAATTGCCGATTATGAGCTGCGCTCCGGCGGGGAGATGATAGGAATTATCGTAAATGTTCATGCTCCCATCCTCCTGCTCGTATCTTCCGAAGCTATACCAACGGTCGCAGAAAGCGAACAGCATATTCGTCACATCGTAGATGGGCGTATAGTTCCCCGCGTCCATATCTCCGACCTCAAAAAATGCACTGGGAATCGCATAATATACCGTTTCGCCCGGGCCGACGGTGACGACTGAATACCACCAAGCGCGGAAAGAAATATAATAATCATTGGGATTATATATGGGCAAAACGATGGTGTCGTAATTCTTCGTCACTTCCTTGATATACGGTTGACGCAGTTCAAAGGCGCCGACATAATCTATCGCATAGCCGTTATCCTCTCCCGCCACTTGACTGGGTAAATCGTCCTGCTTCACCGTCGTCGTAAATACTGTTCCTCCCTTGGAACCGTCCGGCCAAATGTGGTCTGCGTCAAAGGAAAGATTTCCGTTATACGCCTCTATCTGATTGGCGCCGAATTCCTGTTCAAAATAGGCGATGACATCCTGTTCGGGAACGGGGGCCCCGACGACCTCGAATTTCAGTTTCTTTTCCGATATGTTATCCAGCATATCGGAAGCCGTAAACACCCAATAATGCGTACCGGCTACCTTGGGAGTATAAGTATCTTTTCCCGTAATATCCTCCCGCGTTCCGTCGGGCAATTCTACATATACCTTGCTCTCTCCCTTTACGCCCGAAGCGTCCGCGGCCGTATGTGCGGGAACACCGATTTCCCGCCCCGTCCAAATACAGTATTCGCTGGTATTGGAAACGGAGATTGTCGGTCCCGTCTTGTCCTCCGAGACGAGCTCCACCTCGAAGGAGATCTCCTCTTTGACATCGGTAAATTCGCTTCCGACCAATCCCACCGATAAATACGTCATCGTATATGTCCCTATTTGTCCGAGCGTGAAAGAACTATAAGAGACGGTAACGGCTTCGCCGTCGGGGTCTGTGACCGATTGAAGTTTCGCCTTATATCCGGTATCCGTGCCGTTGCGCAGAATTTTATACTGCGGAGCGGAATACGGCTCCCCGAACGAGGCGGTCAGGTTCTCTGCACCGTCCAGCGTATACTCGATTTTTTCAGACTGATCGACGGCAGTGGTACAGGCGACCGCTCCAAGCATGGAAAACATCAGAGCAAAAGAGACAGCAACATTAAAAATTTTTCGGTTCATGCAATTTTCTCCCTATGATTTATTTTTTTCAATTTAGCTTCTCACCGAAGACGAAATATACATCTTGATTTGATCATACCGTTTCGCTTCGTAATCCACTGCATAATCGTGATACGCTTTCGGCGTGGAATTATTCTTCCAGAACGTAATATCTAACGCGGCCTGATTGCCGTAATTGGTGAGTCCGCCAAACGCTACCAGCGGAGAACGGTAATCCATCGTCACGGGAAGAAATTCTTTTCCGTAGGCATCTAAAATGCTCTGTGTATACTTGGAAATCGTAATACTCGAATCCTTCGTCGCATCGTAGCCGTAAGGCTGAGTGCGTCCGCCGTTCTGTTGAGCAAAGATGCTCTGACCGAGGTCTGACACCATAAATACGAGAAACGCTTTCGCATTATCGATATTTTTTGCGTTTTTAGGAATAGCTACCGAATGATTCATCGTGCCGCAGGAAATCATTTGGCGGGCCTCTTTGATCCGTGCAAAATCATTCGCTGAAACGCCCGCATATTCCGTTTTTCCCGCGTCGACGGCGCGAATTACCTCCGCGAGAGTCTCATCGCTCATGTCCTTATCTTCCAAAGTCTCGGTAATTGAACTGATGACCGGCATGCGCATGAAACGCACGGGCTCGCCATTCTGCTGAACCGCGGCAAAGGTCTCCTTTTCGTACCAATCTCCGCATACTAAAAATGCAGAAGGATTTTTATTGCTCTGATATTTGCCCGACGCGAGCTGTTCTTGATGCTCGACATAGCCCAAGCCCTCCGAAACCGGATTGACGTGGCCGTTTTTCTCATCGAGAATTTCCGTCAAAACTTCCAGCGCTCTCAACCGCCCCGTAACGTCGAGAGATTTTCTATATCCCGCTTGGTCGGTCGCTACTTTTTTGGTGTTCCCGTCATAGTATTCGCCGTAATAATAGTTATAAAAATCGTCGTATCCCTCATATTGCCCCCACCATGTCTCCACTGCATACATCCAATAATTGAGCTCCGGAGAAATGACGACGCCATAGGCACGGGTATCCGCGGGCTTTGCGCTCTCTATTTCTTTGAGTTCCTCTAACATATCGAGAAGTTCGTCCGTCGTGACCGGCTCCTCCCATTTGCCTTCTCCGAATACGCTGTTCAACACGTTTACATTATAATGAAAACTGCTGAATGTGGTCTCCCAAGGCAGCATGTAGTAATTGGAGCCAAACCGGAAAAGCTCCTCCATACCCGTGGACGCCAGCTTCTCCGCAACCGTCTTATCCTCTCCGCTCGGCTTGGTATTGAAAACGTCATTGATATTGACAAGCTGTCCCTTGGAAACGTATTGGGTTATCGCCGCTCCGGAAAATACGAGGTCATATTGGCTAGTCTCATTTCCGATCGCATCTGTACCGATAGAATTGGACGGGTCGGCTACCACCAGCACTTGCGTTCCGAATAACTCTTGAAACTTTGCGCCCAAGGCCCTTAACCAGTCACTTCCATATCCCTGTTCGTTCAAAAAGATGTTCAGTTGCCCTCCCTGCACTTCGGGAACTTCCGAGGAAGAATTTCCAGCGGGCGGCGTGGATACGCCGCCCGGGGTGGACGTACACCCCGCCAACGCGAACGTCGAAGCGAACAAAACGCTCAACATTCCCGCGATCCATTTTTTTGTTTTCATTGTTGCCTCCTTTTATCTTAATTTACAGGGAATGAGAAAGACGCCTTCCCCGCTTTCCAGCACAACTTCAAATTCTCCGTTCACCGCTCTCGAATACTCCCATTCCCCCTGTCGATACATCAAAACCGTGTCTGTATCTTTAAAGCGTATATCGATTTGATTGCCCTTATTCTCTGCCGGATCAGTATAATTTGTCACTACCAGCGCGTTGCCGCCTTGCGCTTCTCCGTAAACGCCCAAAACAGCTCCGTATTGGCTCTGATAGGATTCTATAAAATCCGCTTCCTGCATCGCATATACGCTGAGATTGAACAATCCCGCATCTACGAGCATATCCGATTGCGTTCCATACGAGACGAGAACTCCCTCCCAATCGAAGGAACGATAGGTCGAAGCGAGCTTTGATATTTCTTCGTTTACCCTTTTACAGCCGTTGTAAAATTTCTCGTTATTGGGAACTCCGTCCGAATTGCAAATTGTCTCCGTATATTGCCAGCCATCATTCGGATTGGGGTCGTTCGCATAGGTGAAATACGTGTACGACGTGATTCCGAAACACAAATCCGTCCAAACCTGATAGCGAATTTCTTTCTCTTCCTCGGGCTTTCGATGCCCCGTATAGCCTACCGACTGAATGAACATATTGAATTCCGCATCCAATTCGTTCGCAAGCGTCCGCATCTGATACATGTTTGAAAGCCATGTCGCGTCCAAAACGGGGCCGTCCCTATCCAGCAGAGGATATACGTCTACGCTGACGATCCGGCGTCCCTTCTCAATTTCGCTCACTGCCGCTTTGTATTTTTCGAGATAATCGGGATAGGTACCCTGTAAATCGGTAGGGCTACTGCTGAGCGGTAAAATATTCGTAAAACAAAGGAGCTCGCTGCCGTACTCGGCGTCAAATTCCTTCATCGCCGTGCGCAAATTTTCCATCGCGTTCATGCGCGGCTCGTCGAAAATATCCACTCCTTCCACGCAGGAATAGTTGCGCAGCTTTTCGTTAAATTTTCCCGCTTCGGTCGAATTCATCGCAGAACCCGTCTGCCAAATGGCCTTCAAGCCCAGCTCGGTAAACCAAGTCTGCATTTCCTCCATGTCCTCCGACCCTTCTCCGACTTTATCTCCGGGAGCAAAATTGCCGCGATCCTGCCAGATAAACAGATGCGTCAATCCCATGTCCGCCGCCGTCTTATAGGCCTCGTAAGAGTGCTTGGGATTATCCCAGCCCGCTATCATGATTTGCTTGCCCGAATCATAGCTGTCGATGACCGCCTGCCACTCCTCTTTCGTCACAGGCTGAACCGCAGAAGAAGTATCCCCTCCTCCTCCGCAGCCCGCCCCCGCAGTCATCATTCCGACGAGCAGTAAACAAGTTATTGTTTTCATTGTTTGCGTCTTCATCATCTTTGTTTCTATCCTCTTTCTAATTCAAAATTATTGTATCACAGAATTTTCTGTTGTCAATATGAGAAAGCCTACCAATATTTCGTGTTTATGAGGCGTCGTGCATACAAAATTTTCGTATTACAAATTTTTTCTGCCTCGAAAACCTTCTTCACCGCCAAAGAGGTTTCAGGAAAAAATTCCCCTTTTCATTCCTCGATTTCGATAGCAAACACGCCCTGCCCCGGCAGGAGGGAAATGGAAATTTTTCCTTGCTCGGCCTTGACCTCCTTCCATTCCCCCTTGGAATACACTGCATAGGAATGGACAGATTCGGGCACCGTAATTTCGACGGTATCCGATTTTTCTGCCGTCGGCTCGGTATAATTGACGACGACGAATCCGCGACGGCCGGTTTCGTCTTTGAGGGCGCCTATCACGGTATCCTGTGTGCAGGTAACGGAGGAAATTCCTTCAAGCTCCCGAAGTCCGTATTCCAACCTGTCGAACGCCGTATTTTTGCCCGATTCGTTTTCCGTTCCGACAAAACATTTCGTCCCGACATAATCGTAGGAAAGATACACGTGATCGAGCGAGAGAAGCTCGCGATTGACGGCCTGCGCGTCGTAATAGAGGTCGTTTATCGTACCGTCCTTATTCACACAGGCCTGCGTATATCCTAATCCCTGTCCGTATAATTCGCTAGTCTTATAAGTAAAGTGCGTAAAATTGCGGATTCCGAACGCCATAGAGACATAGGCTTGAAATCTCAAATCGTCCTCGTCAGACATGTGGCAGGTCCAGCTATATCCCGTTTCAGAGGGTTGATAAAAGCCACAGGTCTGTAAATAGGCGTGCGTGTCGAAACCGTATTGCTTCGCGTATTTCGCATTGAGTTCGAGCGTGCGGAGCCAGCCCTCCGCAAGATAGTTAAAGCGGAATTTTCCGTCTAACCAGCTTGACTGCAAGGGATAATAATCATAGGAAAGAATAGCGTTTCCGTTTACCTTGGACAATACTTTTTCACAATATTCCGCCAAAAATTTCTCGTCCGTCTGCGGACGGATATGCTCCGCCGCATCGAGCGGCAGCATATTCACCCAAAACAGAGGTTTTTCTCCGTTTGTCGCCGCATATTTTTCATTATGGATATCCACCCATTCCGAAATAATATCGAATTGAGCGGCTCTGGGTTCGTCAAAATAGTCCACCGCAAAAACCGAAGAATATTGAGACCAATCGTCCGACCAATCCATGCCTTTGAACGAGGAAAGCGTATTTCCCATACTTGGGATTACCTTCATTCCGACTTGCTCCGCAAGGTCGTAAACGCTCGGATTGTCCTTGTTCTCCACGAGAAAAGTAAAATTCAACCCCATTTCTGCGGCCGTTCGGTAGGCTTCGAGAGTAGGCTCCGGCTCGCCGTGAGCGCCGATGAGCATAGTTTTATCTTCCTCATAGGAATTTACAATTTGCAGCCAACTTTGTTTTGCGGGCGCAGAAGAATCCCCTTCTTGCACGGGTGAACACCCGAATGCAGACGCCAAAACGGCGATAGCCGTCGCCGCGCAAAGATAACGCTTTTGTTTTGAGTGACTCATCATTATCCTTTCAAACCTCCCGAGAAATTTAATTCTATCATCTTCTTATTGAATAACGCATACAGCGTCATGATAGGCACGAGGCTCACCAGCATCCCCGCGAACATAATCGGGGTACTGACTCCGCCCATCGCTTGATTGCGAATGGACAACACGCGGTATTCATACAAGCCCGACGCCAATGTAGGATAGTCGCCAAGGAAGAGAATGGGACCGAGATAGTCATTCCAATAGTTGACGCAAGTCATCATGAACAATGCGCCCATGGTAGCGACTGCATGCGGTAAAATAATTTGTAAAAATACCCGAAAATGCCCTGCTCCGTCGATAAAAGCAGCTTCGGCGTAATCCCAAGAAATATTTCTAAAACAACTATATAAAATCAGGAAATTGAACCCAAAGCCGTTGAAAAAAGAAATGAGAATCGCGGGCGAATTGAGAATATGTAAGGCACGATAAATTTTATATTGAGACGGAATCTGTCCGACGATGGGAAGCGTGAGCGAAAGGAGTGCGACCGCGTAGATGACGCCTCTTCCCTTGAACTTATACTTTGCCACGATATATGCCGTCATACACGACGCAATCAACTGTAATCCGCAGCCGCCGACCGTATACCATAACGAGTTCCAAATCAGCGACAAAATCGTGAGCTTCTCGCCCGAGGAAGTTTCCATGGGCAGATAGCGAAAGGCGGAAACATAGTTTCCGAAACCGATAATGCCGTTAAAGGAAAAATGCTGAGCGTTATATGCCTCGCGGCTGCGAAGGCTGGAAAGCAGCGCGAAAAACAGCGGAAAGAGCAGCGACGCCGCATAGAGAACAAATACTACAAACATTATCCATTTTATTACCTTCCAAGAAACGGAATTATTTTTTGACGATTCTTTTGTTTCCATGCTTGCCTCCTTAAAATTCGATTTGCGGGTCAAGTTTTCCCAGCACCCATTTTGCCGCATACATAATGGGAAAACTGAGGAGCGTAAAGAACAGGCCTACCGCGGCCGCATCTCCGAGCAATGACGAAGCGCCCTCGTTGTCCGTCTTATAGAACAACCAATAATAAATTGTCTCTATGCCGCCCGACGAGCCGCCCTGCGTCGCAAAGAGAAGAACGATGCCGCCGCCCGTAAAAATCCCGGTAAAGGCCAAAAGAATGGTCATGGAGAGCGTCGGCCAAATCATGGGAATAACGAGCTGAAACAGCTCCCTCCCCCAACTGACGCCGTCCAATTTTGCCACTTGCATCACTTCGTCGGGGATTCGCGACATAGCGCTTTGATAGAGCAGCATATTTGTTCCCAATCCCGTCCATACGGTATAAAAGAGAATGGTCGGCGTAGCGGTATCCTCATAAATGAGCCAATTTTTCCATTTTAAGCCGAGGGATTCCATAATGTTGTATACGGGCCCGTACATGCCGATAATTTCGGTAAAGCTGGTCACGTAAATGATTCCGGAGACAATGACGGGAAGGAAAAAGACATAGCGGAAAAATACGTTTCCGGGAACTTTTTTATAAAGAAAATAGGAAACGATTAAAGACAGCGGCAGCATGAGCAGCAAATTCACTCCGAAATATTTGAGCGTGTTCGGAAGAATTTTCGTAAGGATTCCGTCTTTATCCTGAAAGATGGATAAAAAATTCTGAAAGCCGTAACGAATATTTCCCGTCAAAAACGGAAAGCCGTCCACCCACTCCATCTCATAGCCCTCCTGAAAAGACATGAGGATAGAATTGAAATTCAGCCATACGTAAAAGATACAAAAGTGTACGATGGGCAGAGCCAGCATTGCCCACACAAAAATTGTCTCCTTTCGTCTGCTTCGCGCCATCGTCAGGACAGGCCCGCTTCTATGCGGGCGTTCTTCGGTTTTCTTTGCCGCAGTGTCATTTTCCATTCATTGTACCTCCTCTATTTTCGCGCGCCGCGCCAGCACGGCACGCACGATTTCTTTATCCTTTTCTTTGAGTTTGGGGCGTCTATCCGCATAGTACAGGCCATTGACTTCCTGCTCGATGTCGTAAAGCTGCGTATAACACATTCCCGAAATTTCCGGACTATCCATATACAGCGAGCAGAGCTCTGCCACCCGCTCCGCCAATTCTTCCGAAGAAGAAGCAGCAGAATATCCCCACCCCTCCGACGACGGACAATAGGATATTCCTCCAAATTCACTGGCCATCACCGGTTGACCGCCGAACTCAGCAGCCCGACACTCCTTTCGGGGAGGCATGAGGAGAGGAATATCCAGCTTTTTTTCCCGCTCGAATTTGGAAAGATATATCCTCGTATCCTCCGCGCCTTGATAGGTATGAAAATCATATAAATCCGTCTCCGCAATATGGTAGCCTCCGCTCGAATCCACGCACGGGCGAGTGGGGTCGAGAATTTTGGTAAACTCATATAACAGCTTTACATACCGCAAATCGCAAAGGCGAATATATTCGTTTCCCCGGAATTCGTCCGTCCAAAATTCATTCGCCGGACACCAGAGTACAATACTCGGATGATTGCCGTCCCGCTCGATGAGCTCCCTCCATTCGTCCAGCGCCGCCCCGACATTAGAAAGGTCCGTATAGTCGATTCCCCAGCTCGGAAGCTCCCCCCAGACCATGAAGCCCGCCCTATCGCACTCATAGAGAAACTGCGGCTCAAAAGCCTTTTGATGCAGGCGAGCTCCATTGAAGCCCAAGTCGGTCGCCAGCGCGATTTCCTCCCGCATTTCCTCTTCCGTCGGAACGGTATACAAGCCCTTTGGATGATAGCCTTGGTCCAGCACGAAGCGCTGAAAGACGCACTTCCCGTTGATCATAAATCGTTTTCCTTCAAAGCCGCAATCCCGCAATCCGAAATAAGAATCTACCTCATCCTCTCCAAAGCGTAATTTTACATCGTACAATCTGCCTTTGCCCGGCTCCCAAAGATGTTTTTCCGACAGCTCACATTCTAAATCCCCGTATTGGATAATTCTCGCAGACGCACTTCCCACTCTGCGCCCCTCATAAGAGACCTCGACGGAAAAATCTTCCTCGCCCGCACAATCCGCGCGCACAGACAATGTTCCGCGTTCCACGTTCGGAGTAAAACGCACGTTTTTAATATAGTGATTCGGAACAAATTCCAGCCATACCGACTGCCATATTCCCGTGACGCGGGTATAAAAACAACCGTAAGAATGTTTTTTGAACGTCTGTTTCCCCGACGGACAATCGTCCGCAACATCGTCATAAACGAGCACAAATATGCGGTTCTCCCCCTCCGAAACAAACCTCGTCACATCGAAGCAGAAGGAGGAGTATCCCCCTCTGTGTGAGCCCACTCGCTCTCCATTGACATATACAAACGCTTCGTAATCGCACGCGCCGAAACGCAGAAGAACTCTCCCCGACAAATCTGACTTTGAAAGAGAAAAGCGTTTTGCATAGGCGCAATAATAAATAAAATCGGTATATCCGATCCCGGACAATTCACTCTCGGGACAATAGGGCACGATAATTTTTCCTTTGAGTTCGCGTTCGGAAAGGCCGTCCTCGAACGGCGAAGATAAAATTTCAAAATCCCATTCCCCGTTCAAACAAAGGGTGTGCTCTCGACGGAATTGAGGATTTGCGTGAATGTCTTTCATATAGTCTCCTATCTTATAATTTCAAAGGGATAAAACTTGTAAGATGATAGCCGCTATACAGCTTATCATACTCACGATGCTGCGGACGGTAATTTTTTCCCGAAAAAATATCCAACCCGCCAACAGGCTCATCAGAATGGCTCCCGCCGTCGAAACGCCGAATAAAAGTGCAGAATTGACATGTGGAGCGAGATAGCTCATGGGATAATAATTAAACGCAACGCACAGTCCAAGTCCCGCACCGGCCAAAGGAATCCGCAGAGCGTGCGCCCTATATACCCGAGACGATTTCAAGGACAAAAGCAGGACGAGCCCCGAAACCAATGCCGTCGCATACATGACGAAATAGAATGTATCCTGCCCCGTTCCCGGACTATAATATTGCTGTACCTTCAAAGAGAAATTTACGAGGCCGTTGCACAGACAGGACAAAAGCGCATATATCAGCCAGATATTAGACCTTTTCCCCTCGGCTTCTTTTCTTCGGAATCGAATATTGGAAAACACGATGACCAATACGAGGAGCACAATTCCAATAAGCTGTGTCACCTTGGCATTTTCTCCTAAAAAGGCAGATGCCAAACAAATAGGAATAAAAAAAGAAAGATTGATAATGATAACCGAAACGCTATAATTTCCCTTCGAGACTGAAAGAAGAAGCATTGCCACCGCTATGGAAAAGCATAGTCCGCCCAGAATACCGCAAACAATATTTGGCAAAGTAAACTCCCAGCCCGCTATACTTGCCAAAATCGTAAAGAGCAGCACGAGCGGAATGGGCGCCGACGATAAAACGACGGGAATATCGTTTCCCTTTTCATGCAAAGAGCTAATCTTTTTATAAAAGAATCCGGCTCCTCCCGAAGCCGTCGTAATGACTAAAAATAATAATACAATTACATACCATTCCATTTTTTTCGCCTCTGGTGTCTATATTCTATACGATAAAGCTCCATCTGTCAATATGCAAAAGTATTCGGATATGTTGACATTACAGGCATTTTGTGATACAATATTTTTGAATCATATCACTGAATATTTCAAAGGAGTTGCATATATGCTACATAAATCGGCAAAAATGCCCCTCTCCCTCATGAACGAGGAAGATGACGAAAAAGTATGCGCATTAGGAAGGGCGCTCTCCTCCCCCGACAGACTGAGGATTTTAAGAGTTCTTTCCGAAAAGCCCATGAACGTTCTGGAAATTGCAGAGGCGCTCTCCCTTCCGGCCTCTTCTGTTTCCAATCACATCAATGTTCTCGAAGAGGCAAATCTCATCAAGATTCAATATCAACCCGCCAAAAAAGGGCACATGAAACTTTGCTACAAAGCGGTCATTGAAATTAATATTCTCTATCTCGATAAGGATTTTTCCAGAAAACACCGCACGCTCAGCGTGGAAATGCCGGTAGGAAACTATGTAGACCTCCATATTAAAAACAGCGGCTATCTCGCAAATACAGAACGTTACCTCTTTGAAAAGGATCAGATTGTATCCATGCTCTTTTTGCCCGAACGGACGACTGCGCAAATTCTCGGCTTTTCCAATGGCTATGTCGTCTATAATTTTCCGAATTACTTCGCCTCTTATCCCTATTACAATGCCTTAGAAATCTCCTTTGAATGTTGTTCGGAAGCCCCCTACTATCGCAATGAATGGCCCTCCGATATTACGGTTTGGCTAAACGGAAAAGAGCTCGTTACCTTTACGGCTCCGGGAGATTTCGGCGGTCGTGCAGGGAATTATTCTCCCGCTTATTGGCCCGTCAATGCTACGCAATACGGGCTCCTCTACAAAATTTCTATCTCTAAAAATGGGTGCAGTCTCAACAGTCAACCTGTAAATGGCGAGGTTACCATAGACGATTTTCTCGGCAGTTCCAGCGATCGACTGGAATTGAAAATCGGAATTAAAGATGACGCCGAACACCAAGGCGGACTCAATTTATTCGGTCGGGAATTTGGCGATTATCCACAAGATATTCTCATGAAATTTAAGCAGCGTTAACAGGTTTATAAAAAACTCAGGGGCCGTTCCTGTTAGGAACGGCCCCTGAGTTCATTCGCTTTATTTATTTTGCGGTCACTTTGGAAAGTTTTATCACGGTCTCTATATTTTTTGTTTGAGGGAACATATCGAAGGGCTGAACGGAATCTATCCGATAATATCCCGCTAATCCCTCGGAGGAAAAATCGGGATTTTTGACGAGCTTCCCCTCCTTTTCCGTCAAACTGCCCGTCAAAATCCCCACATCGCGAGCCAAAGTCGCGGGATTGCAGCTCACCACGACGATTTCGGGAATTTCGGCAGCCAAAATCGCCTTCAACACACTGCGCGCAATTCCCGCGCGGGGCGGGTCGAGCACGAGCCGAATCTCCTCGCCCTTTTCCCGTTCGAGAACGCCTTCCAGCTTTTCTTCCACGGGGCCGCAGATATTCGTCATATTTTTCAGTCCATTTTTCCGCATGAGTTCGTCCGCACAGCGGACTGCCTCCGCTTCCAGCTCGATACCGTAAACGCGCTTGCAGGCTTTCGCCAGAATCGCGGTCAGAAGCCCGCCGCCCGAATAGGCGTCCACAACGACTTCCCCACCCGTTCCGACGACAGACCGCAGTACGGCATCGTACAACTTCGAACGCACACCCGCATTCACCTGTAAAAAAGTCATGGGTCCCGCTTCATAGCGTATTCCCTGTTCTATCGCTTCAAAGAAGGCGGGGCCGTGAACGAGCGTAAATTTTTCACCGAAAGCGACATTTGTATTCTTGTCGTTGATGTTCAGCCAAAATGAAAATTCCCTCAAAGCGGTAGATAAAAGCTCTACGAGGTAGGAAAGATTAGGGAGCTTCTCCGTCGCGGAAACGAGCACGACGATAAATTTTCCTCCGATTTCCCGAACGACGATTCTCCGAATACTTCCTCCGCCCGTCTCCTCGTTATAGCCCTTGACGGCGCACTCCTTCATATACCGATGCAGGAGCGCGATGATTTTTTCTGCCCAATCGGGATGAATGACACAGGAATCGACGGGAATAATTCTGTGGCTTCGTTCGGCATAAAAGCCCACGACGTTTTTTCCCTCTTTATCCACGCCGACGGGGAGCTGTAATTTATTGCGATAACCGTAAGGAAGCTCGCTCTTTACGGCGACGGGGACATCGACGGATAGTCCCGCGATTTTCCGCAAGGTGTCTTTGACGACGTTCGCCTTAAAGCGCAATTGTTCTTTATATTGAAGATGTTGGAGCTGACACCCGCCGCAGCGCATAAAGACGGGACATTTTTCCCGAACGCGTTCCTCTGCGGGGGTGAGGACCTCCTCCACCTTGCCGTAGCCGATTTTATCCTTAATTTTGAGGACACGGAAACGAATTTTTTCCCCGGGTAAACAATAAGGCACGAAAAAAGTAATTCCTTCGTGCCTGACAATTCCTTCGCCGTTACTTCCCAAGCCTTCCGTCACGGCACTTATGACTTGATTTTTTTCAAGCATCGTTCCTTCTTCCTACCTCCCTTCGAGAGATTATTTCCGAATGATCTGATTGATAATCCGATTTGCGGAAATCTGGCATTTGAACAGCACGTAATCGTAAAAGACGAAGAACGCCGTACCGCCGATCAGGATAACGGGAATGATGTATTTGTCGAGAAATTCTATCCCCAGATTCATGTCGAGCGTGAACCGCCATACGACGTACATCGCCGCATCGAACCAAACCGCTTTGACGGCGAGCGCAATCCAGCGGTTGATTTTGAATTTCAGCTGCAAAGCGTTTACTAACGGATGCAGACCGAAAAACACGAGGAACGGAAGCGTATCGAAAATATTGAATCCGTTGAACATGAGGGCCAAAATTCCGGCGCCGATAAATGCCAGCACATCTCCCCAATAGCAATTCTTCGAAAGAGGAATCATCAGCGCGAAGCATGCCAAAAGATAGCCCGTAAAGAGCAACGGCGTATACAGCGTCCCGACGGTCAGGGCGATCGCGGCAATCGCGCAGGAGATCGCGGAGAGCGCTATTTCATAGGCGGAAATTTTTTTCATTCGCGGAAAAATCGTCCCTTACCTGCACCCGCAGCAAAGGCTGAACAGGCAATCCACGCAAAGATAGGTATAGCAGCAGGAGATGCAGTTGGAACAGACGTTGCCGCCCATCTGATCGGCGTCGGGATTGTTCACCGGCGCGCCGTTTCCGCCCGCGTAAGGATCGGCAGCCTGTGCGGACTGCCGCGCATAATCGTTCTTCGCGTTGAGCTTTCCGTACGCTTCCTGATATTTCTTGTTTCCGGGGTCCATCTGCATCGCGATTTCGAGCTGTTTCTTGCTCTCATTGGACCAATTCTTCTTATAAAACACTACGGCTTGAAGATAATGCCACTCCGCGCCCCTTTCGTTGAAATCGTCCAGACGGGACTGCGCTTCCGCAAGCTTATCGCCCTTCAAAAGTTCTGCAATCTCCTGATAAACGTCCTTTCCGTCTGTATTTTTCGAGCGCTCCCTTCTCTCCGCCATAATTTCCGTATAGGCGGCATCCAGCTTGTTCAGCATGCGCGCGGCTTCGTTTCCCGCTTCCCCGTCTAACCAACGGTCTTCGTTATACTTCTTTTTCAGTTCCGCATAGCGCTCTTTGATCTCTTCGTCTGTCGCATCCTCGTTCAAGCCGAGAAGGTCGTAATATTCCCTGTTCATTTCTAAAAAAAATTTCTCCTTTCCTTTTTCCGCCTATTTTTGCGGAAAAACGCTTGTTGCCTTTTTATTTCTTCTCCGAAGCGGTTTCCTTCGGCGGAGCGTCCTTACAACTCTTGCACGCCGTTCCCGTCATAATCCGCTTTGTCTCCGCAGGAAGTCCCCGCAATAATATATTATCCGACAAATCGCGATTAAAATGAAATTTTATCTTTGACAAATTTTCCCTGATGTCGAAAAACAGCGAATGGAACACATATTCCACTTCCTCTTTATGCCGCTTCAAAAGCTCGCATTTGTCTTCACAGCCGAACGCCAGAACAAAGGGATTATACGCCCCCTTTTTCTTGTCCTTGTCGTAGTCGTCCAGCGCATCGATGAGATAAATCCATTTGCCGATCGCATAAAAGAGATTGTGCGTAAAAGACGTGCGCGCTTCTTTCAAAATATAATCGCTGAATTCCGCCATCATGTTCGCGGAAGCGTCCGCCGCGCGGTCGAGACTGTCCGTCTTTGACTTTTCCGTCTTTTCCTGCTCCGCAAGGTTATCTCGGACAATGCGCTCGATTTCGGGATAATCCCTGACCACGCGCTTATGTCCCCCCACGAACCAAAGGCGCTTGCCCCGCCCCCTGTCTCCGTCCTTGATGTCGTCCGTATATTTATAATACACGAGGGCGGTATTCAGAGCCCCGAGCTTTTTCGTCATATCGTCCACGCAGGCCATGGGCTTGGAACGCAGGACATGCGTCAGACAATGCTGTTTTTCTATCGTGACGTCCACCCCCGCAATATTGTGAAGAATGACCGAAAGAAAAGTGACGTCGTAAGTGAGCCCCATTCTCGCACATTGGCCGCAGGAAGCGGATATTCCCTTGCATACGCCGCAATACATCGCTTTATACAGCATTTGGTCCTTAATATATAGATATGGCGTATCCGTACGAATATAACCGAACATATCCCTCCGCGCGCTTCAAATCCTTTGGCAATCGTAGACTCCCGCGCTTTTACATTTTCGCTTCCGTCATACATAGCAAAGCTATGTGCAACAAGGCGCGGAAATACTTGTAAATGCTTTGCACTTCCGTATTTCTGCTTCTATTATAACACGACTTTGTTCAAAAAGCAAACCCAAAAAGCACACTTCACAATAAATAACGGAATTTATCACACGTTTAACAAACTGAATATCGGTTTTCTTCCGCAACCGTTACTCTCCTTCCGTAAAAAACAATAATTAATCGCTTTTACCGATCAAATTTCTGTTCCCCGTGAAACGAAAACTTTTTTCCGTATCGAAAAGGCGGAAAAGATCAGTTTTTGGGCGCCGACGGGACGGGAGTCACCTCTCCTCCGACGAATTTAAGAATTTCCGAGCCCAATTTTTTCTCGTCGGCGGCAATCGTCTGTTTGAAGCGGACAGGCTTATATCGCAAATCCAAGAGACATTTAGGCGGCTTCATGGCGGTCAGCAGATTGAGTCTTTTTATCCCCTTGAAGCTGTCCTTGACATCGTTTCCCGACAGTGCATACAGGACATCCTGCGGAAATTTATAAGGATTTGCCGTCGAGAGCACGACGATCGGCGTCTCGTCCTTTTTATCCCGCTTTTCGCGGAAGAACATCGCGGCGTGCATCGCCACGCCCGTATGAGTGTCCATGGGATAGCCGTATTCCTCAAAAATTTCGTACATCGCCTCTACGGTGTCGTCCTCGCTCGCATACGCGGCGAAAAAGTCCTCCGCGAGAATTTCTTTTTCCGCTCCGGAAATTTCATAAGTACCTTTTTCCGCCAAATTCTTCATGCGCGACGCCGTCAATTCCGAATTCCGTCCGCAAACCTCGAACAACAGCCTTTCGAGATTGGAGGAAACGAGAATATCCATAGACGGCGACATCGTGCGATAGAAGGGGCGCTTCGCGTCATAGACGCCCTTGGAGAAAAACTCCGTCAAAACACGGTTACGATTGGAAGCACAAATCAGCTTGCGCACGGGCAGTCCCATTTTCTTCGCATACCAACCCGCGAGAATATCCCCGAAATTTCCCGTGGGAACGGCAAAATCCACTTCCGTGCCCGGTTCGATTTGTTCGGAGGAAAGCAGGTCGGCATACGCCGAAAAATAATAGGCGATCTGCGGCACCAGCCGCCCGAAATTGATGGAATTCGCGCTGGACAAAAGGACGTTCTTTGCCCTTAACGCCGCGTTGAATTCCTCGGACGCAAACAGCTTTTTCACGGCGCGCTGACAATCGTCGAAATTGCCCTTGACGCCCGCGACGAATACGTTCCCGCCGTCCTGCGTGCACATCTGCAATCTCTGCATCTTGGACACGCCCTCGTCGGGATACAGTACCGCTGCCTTTGTCCCCGTCACATCTCGGAACCCTTCGAGCGCCGCTTTGCCCGTATCGCCGCTCGTCGCCGCCAAAATGAGCACTTCCCCTTTCGTGTCGGTGAGCTCTAAGCTCTTTTTGAGGAGCAGGGGCAGAAGCGTGAGCGCCATATCCTTGAACGCACAAGTCGGGCCGTGGAAAAGTTCGAGGATATAGAGTCCCTGATCGATTCTGACAAGCGGAGCGGGGTCGCCCTCGAAAGAAGAATACGCCTTGGTGCAGGCGTCTTTGAGAAAGTCCTCGCCGAACTCTCCGAGATATTTTCCGATGATGAAAGCGGCGCGTTCGGGATAGCTCATTTCGGTGAGCTTTCCGATTTCTTCGGGCGAAACGGCGGGGAAAGTTTCGGGAACGAACAAGCCCCCGTCCTTTGCGAGCCCCTGCACGATCGCCTGCGCGCCCGTCACTTTTTCATTTCCTCGTGTGCTGATAAAATACATAACGTTTACCTCTCGTCTTGTGTCGTTTTTGCCCCGCGGAATAAAAAACCGGACGGAAAGAACCGCCCGGTATCCGGATCGTTAAAACTCTTTCCCGAAAAATTCCCTACGGGAAGGCATTAAAGATATTTCTGTACGAAATCGGGAAGTTCTTCCTTTGCCGCGGAAATGGAAACGGTGATGGTGAGCGAATTTTCCGCCGCGACCTTATCGAGCATATAGAAGAATGCGGCGAGCTCATTTACGGGTTTGCCGGCAATGCGCATCACGCCGTCGATGTATACGTACTCGTTGTCGTGATTGCCCGCGATAACGCCCTTGATGAAGCCGCACAGCGCCGCTTCTCCCGCCACGTCGAAATCGGTGACGTCGATAAAACGAACGTCGCGCGCGAGGTCGTACATGCCGCGCTTCGTATCCGTGATGAATATAAGATGTCCCTTGGCAGTGGCGACCGCCGCGTTCGCCGCGTCGATCATCTGTTTGGTTTTTCCCGTGCCTTTCGCGCCGTAAATTACTTTGATCATATAAAAATCCTCCCGAATTTTTTTGACGATAAAATATTTTTTTCCGAAGATTATTCGGTTTACTATATTCTATCAAGTTTTCGTGTTAATTTCAAGACCTTTTGAGAAAATTTTTTGCTTTTTCGGAAAAATTTTTTTTCGTACGGAAATTATCCTTTGAATTATTTCCTTTTTCTGCGTTTTTATTCACTTTTTAGTTAAGTGAAGCGACAAAACGTCCGATTCGTTTAATCCCTTCTTCGATGTCCTCTTCGGAAAGGGAATAGGAAAGCCTCACGCAGTCGTCCGCACCGAAGGAAATTCCCGGCACCACTGCGACCTTCTCCGCGTCCAAAAGCGCGTCGGAGAAAGAAATCGAACCGTCTATTTTTTTACCTTTATACGACTTCCCGTACGTACCGTTCACGACCAGCATCACGTAGAATGCTCCGTCCGGTTCCACGGCGGAAACGCCGTCCGTCTCCTCGATGAGGCGGAGCATCTTTTCCCGTCTCGAAGCGAATACTTCCACCATTTTCTGAACTTCGCTCTCGGGGGATGCGAGCGCCTCTATCGCCGCATATTGCGAAATCGAACAGGCATTGGAGGTCGCGTGGCTCTGAAAGGAATCGATCGCCTTTGCGACGTCCTTCGGCGCGGCGAGGTAACCGACGCGCCAGCCCGTCATGGCGTACGTCTTGGAAACGCCGTTGACGGTAATCGTCAAATCCTTCATCTTCTCGGAACAAGCCGCAATAGAGAAGGGCTTCACGCCGTTATAGCAGAGCTTTTCGTAAATCTCGTCGGAAAGGACGAAGATTTCCGCCTCCTCGCAGACCTTTGCGATCGCGCGCACCTCCTCTTCCGTATACACCGCGCCCGTGGGATTGGACGGGGAATTGAAGATGAGCATTTTCGTTTTAGGCGTAATCGCGGCTTTGAGCTCTTCGGGGGTAAACTTAAACTTCTCCTCTTTCTTGCACTGTATGTATACGGGCACGCCGCCGCAGACCTTTACCACTTCGGGATAGGTCAGCCAATAGGGCGCGGGAATGATGACCTCGTCGCCCTCCTCCAAAATTGCAAAACAGGCGTTAAAAATGGAATGCTTTGCGCCGTCCGAAACAATGATTTGGGAGGGCTCGTAAGAAAGGCCGTTATCTTTGAGAAATTTGTCGCAGACTGCCTTTCTCAAAGGCGCGAGCCCTGAAGAGGGGGTATACTTCGTATAGCCCTTGTCGAGCGCGGCCTTCGCCGCGTCGATGATGTGACCGGGGGTGTTGAAATCGGGCTCTCCCACGCCGAACGAAACGACGGGTTCGCCCGCCGCCTTCATCGCCTTCGCCTTCGCCGTAATGGCCAAGGTCAGCGACGGGGAAATGGCGGACATTCTCGATGCGATTCTTTTGTTCATGACTATATATTCTCCGATAAAAAATTGTTTTTTCGATTTTAACGGGCCATAATATTCTTTTTTTCTATTTTACTCGTTTTCGGCAAAAAAATCAACCTATCGCGCGCCTCGGAAAAGAAATTTTTGTTTTTGCGAGAATTTTTCGCTTTTTTGCACGCTTTTTCCTTTCTCTTATTAAAAGTTTCCTGTCTTCTTCCGTTTTCGTGCATCTTGCCCTTTCGGCGACGGGACTTTTCCCCTATTTGCGGCCCCTCGTCCTCTCGACGGCTTTTTTGCGTTTCTTCTTATGCCGTCCCTTTCTTTTCTCAATTTGCCCCCTTGTTTCCCTCCCGCCTTTCGGACGCAAAAAAACGCGGAGTTTATTCCGCGCTGTTTTCGCTCGCGAGCATCGCTTCTCTGTCCGCCAAAGCCAGAGCTTCTACCATAGAATCGATGTCCCCCATGATAAACGAATCGAGATTGTATTGGCTGAGTCCTATCCGATGATCGGTGACGCGGCTCTGCGGGAAATTATAGGTGCGGATACGCTCGCTCCTGTCCCCCGTTCCCACGAGACTGCGGCGATTTTCCGTCCGTTCTCTTTCGCTCCGGCCGTTATAGTAGTCGTACAGCCTCGAACGCAAGACTTTGAACGCCCTCTCCTTATTTTTCAGTTGAGAACGCTCGTCCTGACAGGTGACGACGATTCCCGTAGGGAAATGCGTGATTCGGACCGCCGACGCCACCTTATTGACATTCTGACCGCCCGCGCCGCCCGAATGGAAAATATCGATCCGAATATCCTTGTCGTTGATTTCCACCTCCACGTCCTCCGCTTCGGGAAGCACCGCCACCGTCGCGGTAGAGGTATGAATCCGCCCCTGCGTCTCCGTCTCCGGAACCCGCTGAACGCGGTGGACGCCGCTCTCGTATTTGAGGAGCTTATACGCCCCTTTTCCCGAAACATTGTATACGGCCTCCTTGACGCCGCCCAGTTCCGTGGAATTTACGTCCGCCGCCTCCACGCGGAGTCTATGCGCGGCACAATAATTCTGATACATGCGGCAAAGCTCCGCGGCGAACAGCGCCGCCTCCTCCCCTCCCGCACCCGCGCGGATTTCGAGAATACAGCTCCGCTCGTCGTTTTTGTCCTTGGGAAGAAGCAATATTTTGAGCTCCTCTTTGATCCCCGAAAGCCTTTCTTTACAGGCATAGGCTTCATCGGAAAACAGCTTGCGCATTTCGGGGTCGGATTCTTCCTCCGCCCCCGCGAACGCTTCCTTCATCTCTCTTTCGCACGCGAGATATTCGATATATTTTTCCGCTGTCTCCTGCATATCCGCGCGTTCCTTGGAAATTTTCGCAAAAGCGCCCATGTCCGAAATGACGTTCGCATCGGAGAGCTGTGCGGACAAAAATTCATATCTTTTCAAAATATCGTCGAGTTTTTTGAACATACCCTTTTATCCCGCCGTTTCTTTGTTTTTTATCAGACGACGATTTTCACAAATCTGTCCACGCCCTGCAAATCTTTGAGAATCATCGCGTAATCGCAGTACTTGAACAGCTTGACGACCTCTTCCGCTTCGCCAAGCCCCACTTCCATGATGAGCATACCGCCGCGGGAGAGATATTTCGTCGCGCTCTCCGCGATGCGGCGATAGAAATCGAGTCCGTCCTCGCCTCCGTCCAGAGCTCCGCGCGGCTCGAAATCCCGCACCTCGCGCTGTAAACTCTCTATCTCCTTCGTGGGAATATAGGGCGGATTACTCACGATGATGTTGTATCTCCCGCGAATCCGCGAAAACAGATCGGACTGCACGAAAGCGATATCCGCATTGTTCTCCAAAGCGTTCTCTTTAGCGAGCTCCAATGCCTCCGCACTGATATCTGAAGCCGTCATGCTCACCCTGCGGCGATTTTTTTCCAGCTCTTTATATACGGCAATCGCGATCGCGCCGCTCCCCGTGCAGAGGTCGAGAATACTGTCCCCTTCCTCCGCGGAAGAAATCACCTGCTGGGCGAGCTCCTCCGTTTCGGGACGGGGGATGAGCACCCTTTCGTCCACTTTTATTTTATAGCCGTAAAAGTCCGTATCTCCGATGATATACCAAAGCGGGCGGCCCGTGAGTCGTTCGTCCGCGACTTTGAGAATTTCCTTGACCTGCGCGATTCTGAGAATATGTTCCTCGCCGCTCACCGCGCTCTTGGGAATATTCAAAAGAATGGAGAAGATCCACTCGGCTTCTTCCTCCTCTATTCCGTTATCTTTGAAACGTTTTTTCGTATTGGAAAGGAGCTCCGTCATCTTGCACGCCGTCGCGAATACCGTTTCGGGAATCGTCGGGTCGGCGTCCATTTTCAGAACTTTTTCAAAGGCGGCAATCGCACATTCCAGCATGCCGTCGTCCGGATCCCGCGTCGTAATGCGCTGCAACAGGAGCCCCGGCGCTTTGAACACGAGGAAAAATTTATTCTGCGTCTTTGCGAGCGCGCGCAATATTTCATAGGAAACACCCGCGACGACGGGAAGAAGCAGCAGCTTAAAAATCAAACGGATAAAGAAATCCAGCGTCTTATGCCCCGTATAGATGAACGCGCCCACGACCGTATTGGCGAGGGAAAACACGAGGATACTCACCACCATGACGAGAAAGAGAAAGGTCGTGCCGCAGCGGTCATGTACGCGGGAACAGCCGCGCACGTTCTCCACCGTCAGGGGGAGTCCCCGCTCGAAACAGGTGATGGTCTTATGTTCGGCGCCGTGGTACATAAACACGCGGCGAAGGGACGGGAAAAGAGAAATCCCCAAAATATACAAAATAAATACGGCGATGCGGATTCCCCCCTCGATGAGGTTGAACCAAAGTCCCTCTATCCCCGTGGTCTTGAAAGGCGTGAGCCCCGTCAGAAACTGCGGGAGCATGACGAAAATGACGATGGCGAGCGCAATTCCGAGAACGGTGGCCAGACCGTTCAAGAGGGAATTGACGTTGATTTTATGTTTTTCCGCCAGCCATTTTTCAGCTTTTGAGGGCTGTTCCGTATCTCCTTCCGCGACCTCGGCGCTGCGCATTAAAACGCGGTTTCCGACGACGAGAGAGGAAACGAAATTAAAAATGCCCCGAATGAAGGGCAGGCGGGAAAAACGGCTCTTTTTTTCGGGCGGAGTGATGCGTTCCGCCTCCACCTGAATATTTCCCTCGGGGTCTCTGACAGCGGTGGCCATGGCGAGTTTTCCCCGCATCATCACGCCCTCCATAACCGCCTGACCGCCGATGTACGTACAGTTTTTTTTCTCGGTATCTGATTTTTTCATACGCCTATATTATATTCCGCAAGTGCCGCGGCAAATCGTTTTTCCACAAAAAATAAGGCTTTAAGATGAAAAGACACCTTAAAGCCCGTTTCGTTTCTTCCTTACATTCCGTATCTTTTCTTGAACTTATCGATACGTCCGCCGGTATCCACCAGCTTCTGCTTGCCCGTGAAGAAAGGATGGCAGTTGCTGCAAATATCCACCTTCATGACGTCCCCGTCTTTCGTGGTTCCCGTCTTGAACGTAGCGCCGCAGGCACAAACTACCGTTACTTCGTGATATTTGGGATGTATATCGGGTTTCATTTTTATCACCTCGCTGTTTGTGTGCTTTCCATTCAGATGCTTACCCATTATAACGCTTTTTTTTTTGCCCGTCAACTGTTTTTGAGTGAATTTGCAAAAAATAGTTGCAAAAATCCTTCAAATGCGTTATACTGATTTCAAGCGGAGAAAACAAATGCTCTTTCTCCTTTTTAAGGGCAGTTCGGTCAGGACCGCCCCATCGAATTTTAAGGATTACAGGCATCGAAATGAAAGTTTGGCAACTCAATTCCCCCAATAATTTACAGCGCGCCGAAGCGCCCGACCTCGAGCTCTCCTCGGGAAAAGTGAAAGTCAAGGTCACGAAAGCCCTCCTCTCCGAAGCGGACGTGGCGGTTTATTCGGGCGCCACGAAGGTAAAATATCCCGTCGTTCCCGGCAGATATGCCATCGGGCAGGTGACGGAAGCGACGGAAGATTCCTATATGAAAAAGGGCGACAGAGTCTATCTCGCAGGCGCCGTGGAGGACGAGTGCGCTCCCGACGGCTTAAAAATCGCGGGCGAGAGCATGAACGGCTTTTACCGCGATTTCGTGCTCGCGGGCGCGGACGAGGCCTATGTTCTTCCCGCCTCCGTCTCGGACGAAGCGGCTTTTTTAATCGACGCAGTAGCGACCGCGGAACACGTCGTGGAACAAATGCACGTTTCCATAGGTCAGCACGTCCTCGTCGTGGGCGGCGGACTGTACGGCAATATTCTCTGTCAGATTCTCATCTATCACCGCGCGGTGCCCATCTTGGCGGACAATAACGCCGAACGGCTCAACCGCGCGAAAAAGAGCGGAATCTATTATACTTATCCCAACGACGAAACCTTAAAGGAGCATATTCTCCAAGTGACGGGCGGAAAGCTCGCCGACGCGGCGGTATACCTCGCCTTTTCCAACAAGAGCGAACCTTCCACCGTCTTTTCCCTCGTGGCGCGGGAAGCGCATGTGGCGTATTGCGCGATGACGGGAAAAAGCCTCGTCGTCAATCTGGAAAACGCCCTGAAAAACAACGTGACTGTAAAAGGGATTACCGAAAGTCGGGAATTTGTCAGCACCGCCATCAACATTCTCGCAAATAAGGCCGTCAATTTTTCCGAATTTGCTTACGGCAGTTTTGCCGAGGAACAACTCCCCGATCTCTTGAAAAAATATGCGGCGCTCGCCGCGGAGGGAGCCGCCCTCCCCGAACAGCTGGACATCGTCAAATTTGTTTTCTGATTTTTTGATTTGATCCACATTGTGCTGTGGCGATATCTTTCGTATTCCCGCGCGCCTTATCAGGCGGTTATTCCGTAACGGCGCATTTTGCGGCAACATATTCCACTACGGCGTATTTTGTAACAGCGCATTTCGTGGCAACATATTCCACTACGGCGTATTTTACAACAGCGCATTTCGTGGCAACATATTCCACAGCGGCGTGTGTGCTTCCCCGCATATGCGGGAAAGCGGCAACATTCCTCTCCCCCGCAAGCGAAAAAACGATTCCCCTGTAATAATTTTGTATGATTAAATTTATCGCTACCGATTTGGACGGAACGCTTCTCGACGGAGAAGGCGCCCTTCCCTCAGAAATTTTTCCCTTGGTCGCGCGCCTTTCGGAGTGCGGCATTCTTTTCGCCCCCGCAAGCGGGAGACAGTACGCAAATCTCAAAAAGCTCTTTTTTCCCGTATGGGAGAAGCTGTTGTTTATTTGCGAAAACGGCGCTTTGGTGCGCCGCGGAGAGGAAACTTTATACCTCGACCCCATACCCGTATCGCTCATCAAGGGAACATTGGACGCCGTCAGGCGGACCGAAGGGCTCTATCCCATTCTCTGCGGCGCGGATAACGCATACATAGAAGATACGGACGAGCCGTTCCGCACCCGCGCGCGGGAACCCTACTCCAACTGTCTGGAAGTAGACAATCTCGACGAGGTCATCGAGCGGGAGCCCGTCTGTAAAATTTCCGTGTATAATACGCTTTCGGCGCGGGAACAGGGAATGAAAATCCTGCCGCCCCATCTTTGCGGACTGAATATCATTTTATCGGGCGAGCATTGGTGCGACATTTCCTCCGCCACGGCGGATAAGGGAACCGCGATCAAGGAAATTCAAAGGCGGCTTCGCCTTTCTCCCGACGAGTGCATGGCCTTCGGGGATCACATGAACGACGTCGGAATGTTGAAGGCCTGCACGCATTCCAGAGCCGTCGAAAACGCCTATCCGCCCGTCAAGGAGATTTCCGCCGCGATGGTGCCATCCAATGCCGAACACGGCGTATTAAAAACGATTGCCGCGCTCTTAAAAGAGCGGGAAAAGGAGAAATAAAAATGTCTGAAAAAATTGTGATTGCGTCGGATATTCACGGCTCGGCGCACTGGTGTGAAAAATTGCTGGGGGCAATCGAGCGGGAAAACCCCGCCAAAATTTTTCTTCTCGGAGATCTCCTCTATCACGGGCCGAGAAACGAACTGCCCGAAGGTTATGCTCCCAAAGAAGTATTTGCGATGCTCAACCCCCTGAAAAAAAAGCTCCTCTGCGTCCGCGGCAACTGCGACAGCGAAGTAGATCAAATGGTCCTCGAATTTCCCGTTATGGCCGATTATGCGCTGCTCTTTTCGGCGGGCCGCACGATTTTCGCCACCCACGGACACCTTTTCGGGGAACAAAATCCCCCGCCTCTCTCCGCGGGCGATATTCTCTTTAACGGGCATACCCATATCCCCTGTCATCGGGAAATCGAAGGCGGAATCCTGTACGCAAACTGCGGTTCCGTATCCCTGCCCAAAGAAAATACCCCTCACTCCTATGTCGTATTGGACGGAGGAGAAATCCTTTGGAAAGAACTCGGCGGAAAAATCTTCGATCGCTGTAAACTCTAATTATAATTTACCGCTTATTTCCGCGTTTACGGACCGCCCTTCGCATCTTTCGTAAACTGTTTCGGCGCTTTTTGCGCGGAACTTAATCGCCGCCCCGACAAAAAAGTCGGGGCGGCATTTTTTGCGGGAACCGTATGCCTGTCCCGCTGACTCCGTAAAAATATTTTTCTTCGGATTGTCGTTTTGTCGGCGAAAGGATTTCAAACGCAAGTTCGTTTTCAAAAACGATAAAAGAGCTTGAAACAAAACTTATTTTTTCGACGCACCGTAAGGGCTTTTCTCAGAACCTCCTTTTTTGACGAAAAAAGGGAAGTTTTGCCCGTTTGCGGGCCCCCGCAAATGCCCTTTCCCGCATACGGCTCAAAACGACCTTTTTCGACTGTCGTATTTTGTCAAATGAACCGCGGGGCATATAAAAAATGCCGTTTTTTTATTCTTCGCCGGAAATTTTCTTTTTTCTTCTTTTTTCCGCTTCGGCCTTGGAAAACCGGCAGCCGCAAAAATTCTGCCGATACAGCCCGTATTTTTCGGAAAGCTCCAACGAGCGATAATATCCCCCCTTCTTTTTGAAATCGGAAGTCAAAAATCGCACCCCGTATTTTTCCGCCGCTATATTTCCGAGCTCGTTGAGCCAATCGGCGTTTTTATACGGACTTAAAGAGAGCGTGGTACAGAACCATTCAAAGCCGTTTTCTGCGGCCGCCCGCGCCGTTCTGTCGAGGCGAAGTCCGTAACAGAGATAACATCTCTTTCCCCGTTCGGGTTCCGATTCCATTCCGGCGGCAATCGCTTCAAAGGCGTTTTTGTCGTGCTCGCAGTCGAGAAAATCCGCCCAGCCCGTGGTTTGCAGAAAGCGAATTTGTTCCGCTTTTCGTTTTTCGTACTCTTTATCTTCGTCGATATTCGGATTATAATAAAAAACGGTGAGGCGAAAATATTCTTTGAGCGCTTCGATGCAAGCCGACGAACAGGGCGCACAGCAGCTATGCAGGAGAAGCGGCGTTCCCTTCGGAACGGAAGAGAGAATTTCACTCATTTTTTTATCGTAATTTACTTTCATAGCTCTATTATACCCTTGCACCTTGCGGTTTGTCAAACGGAAAACGAATACCGAAAATTCTTTCGGAAAATTTTCCCAAAAACTATTGACAAAATCCCGAAAGTGCTTATAATATAGTTGATACGCTTTCGGGGCATAACTTCCCGCAGGCGGCACAAAATAAAATTTGGAAGAAATTCCATTTCGGAGGTAAAATCATGAAATACGTTTGCTCTGTTTGCGGCTGGGAATACGACGAGGAAAAGGGCGATCCCGAAAAAGGCATCGCGCCCGGAACCAAGTGGGAAGACATTCCCGATGACTTCACCTGCCCGCTTTGCGGCGTCGCAAAAGACATGTTTGAAAAGGCAGAATAATGAAAAGTCGTCGTTTGTAACGGCTTTAAGCGGTCCCATAAGGGATCGCTTTTTTCTTTTTGCCTGCCCGTTTCGCAAAAAACAAAAAAGATAAATGATTTATAAAACAGGTATTGACAAACCCCCATAAGTATATTATAATGTATCATAGAAAAATAATAAAAGGGAGAAAAAGAATGAAAAGCTGTCACTTTTGCGGTCATGAAAATAAAGACACCGCAAAATTCTGCGTAAAATGCGGAAAGAGTCTCGAAAAGCACTGTCCGAAATGCGACGCCGCAGTAGGAGAAGAAGAAATCTACTGTCCTCAATGCGGAACGCGCTTGGACGGAAAGGTAAATTGCCCGAAATGCAATGCCGAAAACGACGGAACCGCCGCCTTTTGTGAAATCTGCGGCGCGCCCTTGAAAGCTCTTCCCGTTGAAAAAGGCCGCGCGCCCAATCCCTACTCCGTTCGTTCCCAAGGCGTGTATGCTCGATCGAGCGCTCCCGCGCCTGCCGAAAAAGAGCCACCCAAGGCTGCGCCCAAGAAAAGGAGAATCTGTAAAAGTCTCCTTTCGCGCGCGCTGGATATTACCCGCGCGTCCTTAATTATGGCGTTTGCCCTCGTCATGTTCATCATGTCCTTTATGAGCGTCGCCAAGATAAATACAGAAGATATGGATCTCGGGGACATGGATATGGGCACGGGAGTGACCATGGAACTCATTGAAGCAAACGTTTCGACGATCGACTTTTTAGAGGGCGCTTTCTATCGGATCGATCCGATGACGGAAGAAGCGCTCGTCAAAGATTTTGCCCTGTATTTCAAGGATCATCTTTCCAAGCAGGACCTGAAAGTTTTCGACCGCCTCGGCACGAGCGAAGCGACCGTTTCAGACGCGATGCGCGCGATAGAAATTTTCGAACGAATCATCGAAGATTATAATGTTCTCAAACTCATTTCTTCAAAGACCGTGGCGGAGAACACCCCGTCCGCGACTATGGAGCTTTGGTTCTGTGCGGCGCTTTCGCTCCTGTATATCGGGCTTTCCTTTGTATTCTTCATCACATCGCTCGTCGATTTTATCAATACCCTGAAAGGTAAAAAATCAAAAGCGAATCTGTCGGTATGCGCGTTCGCCTTAGCCGCTGCGCTTGGCGCCGCCGTATTCGGCTATATTGCCCTTGGAGGCAATCTCGGCTTCGGAATTATTACTTTCCTTGTATTTGCACTCCTTTGCTTTGCCGTCGAAACGGGGTATCGGATCTTTTCGGGCGAGCTGCGTTTTTCCAAACAAAAGCTTCCCCGTTACATATCTGCCGCCGTCGGAACGGTCTTGGCCGTCCTCGTGCTGTGCTTCATGGGTTCGTCCCTTTTGAGCGTCACTTGTTTTTACGAGGAAGCCGCCAAATTCCACGCGGGATACGGTGCATCTATGCTGGCCTCCGCATGGGATTCCTTGAAGCTGGCGGAATTAAATCCCGAAATTTTAGGTTCCGCGGAATCCTATTTCGATTCCGTCTTTTCGGGGGCCGGAACCTCCTCCGTTTACGGCGATAAGGTAATCTTCCAGCTTTCCCCTTCCCTTATGGGAATCATCGGACAGGTAGAAATAGAAAACCTGCTCGCAGCGCTGGGAATACTCATTTATCTCCTCGTCGGAGCCGTCGTCGTAACTTTGGAGCTGTCCGTCACCGACAGAATCAAGGCTCTCGCGTCCGACCGCGAAGCAAAACTCGTTTACGGAATCTTGGAAATCGTGTTTATCGTCGTACTTTTGGGACTCGTCATCGCCTATTCGGCACTCGTCACGAATACGCTCGAAGGTTTTCCGAAATTCCAATATACGGCGGGAGTATCGGGGCTTCTGATTGCTTCCGTCGTCCTCGTCGCCGCGGAGTTTATTCAACGGTTCGTATTCAGAGTTCTTGAAAAGAAAAAATCCTCCCCTTCCGAGCCCGAGGAAATATCGGAGGAGAAGGAAAGTCGGGAATTTTAATTTTATCCGTATCTGAAACGTCGGACAAAAAACTTCCGGAAAAGCGAATTGCTTTCCCGGAAGTTTTTATTTGAAGCTCTCGTCTTATTTTACACTGAATAAAATATCGGTATAGGTCGGGAAGGGCCAGCGGTCTTTGGCGCAGAGCTTTTCCATTTGATCGGCATATCCGCGAATCGCTTCCATATCGGGTACGACGACGTGCGCCATTCTCTGCGAACCCTCCTTTTCGCCTTCGGGCATATCTGCCAAGTCTGCCTCCAATTTATTCACGCCGTCCAACATTTTCTCGTTTGCCGTAGCCAAGGTCTTGATGAGAGAAATTTCAGCCGTGCAGGGCAGGGAATCGAACAGTGCTTTTTTGGAGCTCAAAGCTTCGCACAGCTCTCTGATATAAGCGGACACGGCGGGATAAATCTGTCCCCTTGCCATGTCGATCATCGTCAAAGCCTCTATCCGAATGGTCTTGATATAGTTTTCGAGCTGGATATTCGCCCGCGCGATCGCTTCCGATTTCGTATACACGCCCTGTCTTACAAAGACTTCGATGTTTTCGCTCTTGAAAAATTCGGGCACGGCGTCCGCGGTATTTTTATTGTTGAGCAGTCCCCTGCGCTCCGCTTCCGGCTCCCATTCGGGGCCGTAACCGTTATAATTGAAGATGACGCGGTAATGCGCTTTCAGTAATTTTTCGGTATAGGCCTTGCAGTCCTTAATGAAATTATTGGAGTTTTCCAATTTCTCGGCCGCCTGTGTAAAGCTCTCCGCGACAATGGTATTGAGGACGATATTGGGGTCTGCGACGGAGGCGGAAGAACCCAGCATGCGAAATTCAAACTTATTTCCCGTAAACGCAAACGGAGAGGTGCGGTTTCTGTCCGTGGAATCGATGGGGAAGATAGGCGATTCGGGGACGCCGATGGAACCTTTGACGGGCGCGCAGGGAACGTAATCCTTTCCGTTCACGATGCTGTCCACCAAGGCGCCGAGCTGATCTCCGAGATATACGGAAATGATCGCGGGCGGAGCCTCATCCGCTCCCAAACGATGGTCGTTGCCCGCAGAGGCAATACACGCGCGCAGGATACCCTGATAGTTATCGACCGCCGCGATGACGCAGGCGAGAACCAGCATGAACAGCGTGTTCCCTTCGGGGTGATCGCCGGGGTCTAAAAGATTGAGCCCCGATTCCGTGGAAAGTGACCAGTTGTTGTGTTTTCCCGAACCGTTGATTCCCTCGAAGGGCTTCTCGTGCAAAAGACAGGCCATGCCGTGCTTTTGAGCGACCTTCTTCATGAGCTCCATCGTCAGTTGATTATTGTCCACGGAAACATTCGTGGTATTGAAGATAGGTGCAAGCTCGTGCTGAGCGGGCGCGACTTCGTTATGTTCGGTTTTTGCGAGAATACCGTAAGACCAAAGCGTTTTGTCGAGGTCGTGCATGAACTCGGAAATGCGAGGTTTGAGGACGCCGAAATAGTGGTCTTCGAGCTCCTGTCCCCTCGGCGCAGGCGCGCCGAACAGTGTTCTGCCCGTCAAAACGAGGTCCTCTCTCTTTTCATACACTTCCTTGTCGATGAGGAAATATTCCTGCTCGGGACCGACCGTCGTGGAGACCTTTTTGCAGTCGATTCCAAACAATTTCAAAATGCGTTTGCTCGCGCGGTCGAGCGCGGTCATGGATTTGAGCAGCGGCGCCTTTTTGTCGAGCGTCTCGCCCGTATAGGAAACAAAGACGGTCGGGATATAGAGCGTTCCCTCTTTGACGAACGCGGGGGAAGTGGGATCCCAAGCGGTATAACCGCGGGCGGCGCAAGTAGCTCTCGACCCTCCCGAAGGGAAAGACGAAGCGTCGGGTTCTCCGACGATCAGGGATTTCCCCGTGAGCTGCATAATGACACCGTCGCCGCCGCAGGGTTCTATGAAGCTGTCGTGCTTTTCCGCGGTCAGATTGGTGAGGGGCTGGAACCAATGGGTGTAGTGCGTGGCGCCCTTGGAAACCGCCCAATCCTTCATGGCGTTTGCCACCGTATCCGCGATAGACATATCGATAGGCTCGCCGGCGTCTATCGTTTTTCTCAGCGATCTGTAAACCTCCTTGGGAAGAGAACTTCTCATTACGACGTCGTTAAAGACGTTTTCTCCGAAAATTTCCGGAATATTCATAGTTATGTATTGACTCCTTCGCCGCAGCGCTTTATAATATCATAGAAAATTATAGGGAAACTCTCTGAAAAAGTCAATCGAATTTCCCCTGTCTTTTGACAAAAACCGCTAAAAACCGTATAGACGGCAAATAACTTTTGAAAAATCTGTTTTTTTCGCGTTTCGGTTTAGAAAACAAAGGATAATCGAAAAAATTACTCTTTACTTAGCCGTTTTTTCTTTGTTTTCCTCGGATTAAACAGCAATAATTTTGAAAACACAACAAAAGTCCAAAAATATTTCTTTTTTTCTTCTCCGTCTCGCCTTATTTTCAACCCGAATGAAAAGTGTCCCGCCTTTTATTGCTCGACCATATAGGAGAACGGCAGTAAATCCCTCGCTTTTATCTTTTTTTCTTCTCTCCCGAGCGAAAGAATTACTTTACATTCAGGCATGTAGTCGCATAATATCTGTCGGCAATTCCCGCACGGCGGAATAATTTCTTCGCCTTCTTTTCCGCGAACTGCAACGATCGCTTCAAACTCTCTTTCCCCCTGTGCGACGGCGTTGCCTATGGCGACCTGTTCCGCACAGGCTCCGTGCAGGGAATACAAATTGATACCGACATAGATACGTCCGCTCTTTCCCAAAAGCGCCGCCCCTACCGTATGATTATAATTTTTTTGATCATAATTTATCCGTATGATGTCCCGCGCTTTCTTTATCAGCTCGTAATCTTTGTCCGTCAACGAATATAACTTTATCATTTTTTAATCCTTCGTTTATCCTTCTTGCCCGCGTTCTTCTCCGCCCGGCCTTCGCCTGTCTTAACGCTCCAATTTTCGCTTAATTTTCGATTATCCCAACCGCCTGTAATCCTTTTCGGCCTTTTCTTCTCTTCGATTGCCCCTTGCTTCCCTTACCGTTGAATTTCTCTTTCAAAACTCTTCTCTCTCCTCGGGACGCCGTCCGAAATAGGTATACAGTCCGCAGGCGAGATTGGCGTTAAAAAGTTTCTTTTTCCTGTCCGAACGTTTTCCGAAATATCTTTCAAACTCGGGAAATGAGGTAAGGATATAAGCGCTCCAATCGGGGAGAGTGCGGAACATTTTTCCGAAATCCCGACAGAGCGTTTTCACTTCCTCGGCGCCCGATAATCTTTCCCCATAGGGCGGATTACATATCATAACGCCGCAGGGGACAGAGCTTTGAAATTGCCGCATATCCGCGACGGAAAAATCCACGGCATGTCCGACGCCGGCGCGGCGCGCGTGAAATTTTGCGATAGAAATCGCCTCGGAGGAGATATCCGCCCCGCGGATACATACCCGCCGACCGCGCAATTCCCTGTCCTTCGCTTCTTCTAGAGCCCGTTCAAAAATTCCGTCCGGCGCACATTCCCAATGCCTGAAATCAAAATCGCGCGCCGCGCCGGGCGCAATCCGAAGCGCCTTCATCGCCGCTTCGATCGGCAGCGTCCCGCTCCCGCAGAACACGTCCGCAAACGGTTTTTCGCTATCCGTTTCGGGGCGATAAAAAGACAAATCGATCATCGCCGCCGCCAAGGTCTCTTTCAGCGGCGCAGTATAAGCCAAGGAGCGGTATCCGCGTTTGTGAAGTCCGTCGCCCGAAGTATCCAAGGTGACTGTGACGCGATCTTTATAAATAGAGAATCCGACGACGGAACGGGCGCCCGTCTCGCTCAAAGTCTTTCTGCCCGAGCGCTTTTTATCCGCCAAACGGCGGACAATGGCCTTTTTTGCGACGCCGCCCGCCGCTTTGACCGCGGCGAGGCGGCTTAAAACGCTCTTGCCGTCCATGAGGATTTTGGAATCCAGCGCCAGCCATTCCTCCCAAGGGACGGAATAAAAATTATCGTACAGATCGTCAAAGGTCTCTGCGGGAAATTCTTTCAGCTTGATAAGGACGCGCTCCCCGCTTCTCAGAAAGACGTTGAGCCTCGCCACGTCCGCCCAGTCCCCCGTGAGTTCTATCCTGCCGTTTTCGGCGGGAGCCTTGCCGTATCCGAGGGATAGGAGCTGTTTTTTTACCACTCCATCCAAGCCCGCCGCAACGGGAATCAACAACTGCATATCCGAAAACTCCTTTTATTCCGCCGCGACCTTTTCATCGTTTTCCCGCTGAATCTTTCTCGCCCATGCGGACGCGATTTTCACTTCGTCGTCGCCCACGTCCACCGCGTCTTTCATGTCGATGTCCAATTTTTCCTGTTTCTTGTAATCGGAGCAGAGATATTTTTTCGTCTTATAGCCGACGAGAACGGTCAAAAACGCGCTGACGGTCCCCTGCACGGCGCTGTCCACAATCGTGTCGAGAAAGGGAATCTTGCGCGCGATTCCCGTAAAAAATTTCCCGAATACGTTGAACCAATTGACGTTTTGCATGCCGTAGGCAATGAGGGAATTGCGGAGAACGGCGGTATAAATCTTAAACAGCTTGGCAAACGAGGGACGATAACCGTATACGCCGACAATCTGCTTGACCAAAGAAAGATTGACGAGCAGCACGGAAAGCGCGTCTATTTTGTCGTTTTGAGAAATGGACGTCGTGAGAAACGCTCTTCCGGCGCTCTTCCAGATCAACGAATTGGCACAGGAAGCCACGTCCGTGGCATAGATCTGTTTGAGTGTCACTTTCAGCGCGACTTTATCCCCGCTTTCCACGGCGGCAGTCAGCTTATCGGTATTTTCGGAAGAAATATACCGAAACCGCGCATTTCTCGGGGAAGTGTTGTACTCGACGAGCGCGCGGGAAATATCCTTCATGGCGCGGTAATTTCTGCGTTTCGCCGCATCGCATTTATCGGAAGTGACGTCCGTGATAAAAAATCTCGCGCCGAGAACCTTGACCAGCGGCCGCACGACGAAAAAGGCGATCAGAATCGCCGTGAGCGCTACCATGGTATATCCGAACCAACGATTGATATTAAAACAGAGAGTAAGGATGTCGGACAGAGCCCCCACCACCAGAATGACGATGATGACGGCGGCCACGATCAGGAGCATAAAATATTTCTTTTCGTTGCTCTGTTTGAACGCATCGGACATGGAGTCGGCAAATCCCGCCGAATCCTCCTGCGTCGCCTTTGCGTAGCGTCCGGCTTTCGGCTCGGCGACGAGTTCCGTGCTCTCTTTATCCCGTTTTTTTCTTTTCATAAGTTTTCCTCTTTTGCCGTTTCGCTTGTTACCATTGTACCATAGGCGCGGCAAAAAATCAAGCGCCCGAAGCTCTTCCCGCCCAAATCGGGCTTTTTGAGCGGATTTTTGACAAAAAAGAAAATATTTCCTGCTCTATTCTGTTTGATTTTCCGCCGTTTTAGTGTATAATGAAAGAAAGAAAATCGGGACTTTTCAAATCTGTCCGCTTTTCGGGAGCGCCGTTTTTATGCTGGATTACACGAAAATGGCGATCAAGCAGACCATAACCGACCTGAAAAGGACGGATTATATCCGCAACGTCGCCACACAAATCATTTACATAATTTACTTAATTTATACTCTGATAGCGGGCGCGGGGTATCTCGCGGCCAATATCGTGCTTTTGGTCCTGTCCGTGTCGTATACGGTGTTTTTTCTGACGATCACTTCCTGCGGGAAAACTCCGGAAGGAAAAAACGTAAAAAACGCGGGTACGAAAATTTATGTATGGGCGAAACGTCTCATCAAATTATTCACTTTGGGCCTTACGATTTACGGCATCTGCACCGCGGTGGAAAAAGTCACGCCCCTTTCCGTCATACTCGCGGCGCTGATGATCGTCGGGTGGATATTGCAGATTATTTTTGAAGTTCTCATCAAAATCCTGACGAGCCGCGTCAACTTTATTTTGGAGGGACTCGAAGCGGATCTCGACAACATGTTGAAGCCCGTCCGTTCCGTGGGGAATTTCTTCAAAAAAGTGACGGGAAAAGAAGTCGCCCCTCCCAAGGAACCCACAAAAAATCAGTTGAAACTGAAAGCGAAAGTAGAGGCCTTCCGCGCCGAACAAAAACGCAAAAAGGAAGAAGAACGACTCCGCAGGGAAGCACAAAAGAGCGCCGAAAAAACGCTTGAAAAAGAACGCCGCCGCGAGCAGAAACAATCCATTCGCATCGAGAATCAATTGCTCCGCGCCGCGCGGAAAAAGCAGTCGGTCGAAAATTCCGAAACGGATGACGCTTCCGAAATTTTGCAACTTCCTCAAAGCTCCGAGATCGCCCCGCCCGCAGATTCCGAAATCGCGGCATCGGAAGGCGCGGAAAAAAAGAACTCCGTCTTTTCCCGCTTCCGCCGCGTTTTTAAGCGCGCGGAACCGCCCGCACTTGACGACGGCGCGGAAGAGCCGGAGACGGAAGAAGAATTTTTCGACGAAGAACAGACCCTGTATCTCGAAAGCGAGGAGGAAAAACAGCTTCGGGAAGAAGCGGAGCAAGCCCCCCCTTCATCCCCTTCCGAGGAAAAAGAGGAAAAACCGCAGGGTAGAATCAAGAAATTTTTCGGTTCCGTATTCCGTAAACGCAAATAAAAGACACGCCCCGCCGAATTTCGGCGGGGCGCTTTTTGTTATTTTCAGACGGAACGCAATATTCCTTCCAAACCTCGACGAATGTCCTCATAGGCTTTTTGGAAATCGCGGGTGTACCACGGGTCGGAAATGTCCCCGTCCTCTCCCGCAAAAGAAAGCAGTTTTCGGCATTTCCCCGCACCTGCCGCCCCTAAAATCCGCTTTGCGCCGAGAAGATTGCTCTCGTCCATGCAGACAAAAAAATCATACTTTTCCGCATCGGAAGCCCGAAGCTGTACGGCCCGCTTTCCCTCGCAGGAAATGCCCAAGGAGCTCAAAAGCGCTTTGACGGGCGGATAGACGGGACTTCCGTTCTCTCCCCAGATTTCTTCCGCGGACACGGCGGACGAAGCACAGGAAATTTCCCCTTCCCTGCCCGCCTTCTTTACCATATCCCGAAACAGGAACTCTGCCATGGGCGAACGGCAGATGTTCCCGTGACAAACAAACATGATTTTTACCATTTTTTATCACCTTCCGTTCGATTGACGGCGTTCCGAAACGCCGTCAATCGAAAAATTTCCCTTTGAAAAAGTTTTCGTTACCCGTTTTTTTCGCCGTCAGGCGAAACATTACACACCCGTCGGGACATACGATATTTTTGCTGTATTTTCCGTCGCCGCCGATATTCTCTAAATCCCCTCCGCTCCGTACCGCTTCCATAATCGGAAATAATACCGTCATCACCTTGGAACAAATCCCCTGCCCCTCCGCGTTTACGGGACAGCCGTATGTGCATCTATATTTG
>CAKXBD010000005.1:0-3297 GCA_934871445.1 uncultured bacterium
GGGTATAGTCTGTATGGCAGAAAATTTGCAAAAAAGCGCTGAAAAATGAGAATGAAGAGTTTCATAAGTGGTACGGTTTTGCAACAGTTATTCATAAGGAGCGGAACAAAAGAGTCTGAAATGCTTTATTTATAAGGAGAAACGTCCGTAAAATTTGTTGCATTTTTATATCGAGAAAAAACCTCTCTAATCGTCGTAATAGGATACACGTGAATAAAGCGACGCATCGCCCGACTGCAAATCGCGGTCGGGCGTTCCTGTTAACCGAACAAAGACTTCCGAACAGAATAGATGCGAGCAATATCATTTCAAGGGGGTGAGAAAAGGAGAGATAAAGGCAAATCGACGAGCCTTGAGAATCGGCAAATAAAGAAAGCAAGAGGAGGAGAAATGGACAATAACAAAATCGACAAATTTACGTTTTACGAGCTGTATGCGGACATACTGCAAGGTTTGGACGATACAAGCGAGTTATATCTGCGAGTATGAGTTTGCAGATACAAAGCCTGCGGACGGAGAAATGACAGATAAGGAGAACTTCTATTGGAGCAATATAAGCGATATTTTGAAAGAAGTCAAAGAGACAGAATGTGCGGGAAAGAAACCGAAGAAGTACAACCTGCAATCCGAATACTTCACATTCTATGAAACCTACTATAATGCGATGAAACTGATGAATAAGAAAAAGCGTGGAACGTTTATAAAGGCAATCTGCGCATATATGTTTGAAAACGAAGAACCGAAGTTTGAAGACAAAACGATACAAGGATATTTTAATCTTTGCAAGAGGAAAATGGATTTAACCAAGAAAAGAAAGAACAGCGCAAGCCGCGGGAAAAGTTCAAGAAGCAGTACCTCTGCCGCCAAAGACGAATGCAAAGTTTTGGAAGTTGAGGAACAACAATCTGTCCCCTTTACGGAAGAACAAATCGCACCTACACCGCGAGAAGAACTGACATATTCGGACTTTCGCAATGCGTATTCCGACATACAAGGCAAACTGTTCGGAGTGGCAGAAAGGTATATTACTGTTCTCGATTGGACAGACGTTGCTGCGAAAGTTGAAACGGACGAAGAACTGAGGAAAGAGAATGTATCTTTGCCGTTGCTCAAAAACAAAGCAATCGGAATACTTTAACTGTTCCACTTACCGAAAAAAGAATAAAAATCTTTGCACATCGCATCAAATTACTGTAAAAGCAGTGGAAGCCTTGTTGTTAAAAGACTTGCGAATGACAATCCGTTTTGCTCGTTCGCAAAAGCAAGCTTTTCTGCAAATTTTGTAGGATAATGCTGATGAAAAGGATAAGAGGGAAAGTAAAGCAACGCAACGCGAGTTGACTACAGCAGAAGAACGGATAAAGATATTGGACAAAATTATTCAAAGTCTTTACGAAGAATAAAGTCGTGGGTAAACTGTCGGAAGAGAGGTATCTGAAACTGAGCAATACCTACGAGACTAAACAAGCGGAGCAGACAGAGAAAGCGCAAATGCTGAAAGCGGAAATCGAGAATGATAAGAAAGAGAAAGATCACATACTCGATTTTCTGTGTTTGGTGGAAAAGTACAGCAATATCAAAGAACTGACGCCCGAAATCATACGCTCGTTTGTGGACAAAATTATTGTACACGAAAAGCGGAAAGAGAAGGGGCATTACAGGCAGGAGGTGGAGATCGTTTATAACTTCATCGGTGCGGTGGAATTTCCCGACTTTGTAAATGAGGAAGAGTACTACGGATTGGAAGAACAAAATCCTGCCTGCATAAGCGAATATAACAAAACGACGTGAGAAAAGGCGTGGCTTTCACGCCGCGCCTTATTCAATTAATGAGCAAAGATAAAAAATTCCCTATCGGAACTGTGGCAAAGGCCGCGCCTTTTTGCATATATTGTAGAGTATAGCAACGAAAGAACCCGAAAAAAAGACAAAAAATAATAAAATCAGAAAATGCGGAGGAATTGCGTATGGAAATGAGCTTTTCAGAACTTCGCACAAAAGAAGTCGTCAACACGGCCGACGGCAGGCGCTTGGGCAAAGTGTGCGATCTGGTGTTTTGTTATCCCGAAAATAGATTGATAGGAATTGTAGCACCGGGCGGAAAGAGCTTCGGCTTTTGGAAGAACGAACAATTTATCGATATGAAAAATATCATAAAAATCGGTGATGACGTCGTTCTCGTCAATTTCAATATGCCTCCGAAACCTTGCGGTCGGAAACCGATTAGGGGCGGTGGCGGCGGAACCCCTCCGCCTTGTCCTCCAGGACCGGGAAACTGTTATCCGAGTTCTCCTTCGGGTCCGAACGGTGGCTTCCCTCAAAATCCTCCCCCGCCGCCCTCTTATCCGAATCGCCGCAGCTATGAGGAATACGAATAATTCGCATAAAGCGGCCTCTGTCGGCATATAATACAGAACAATACGAAAAAGGGGTGCTTTATGGACAGCAACAAAGAAACGGAACTCAAAGACGTGTCTCGGATTTTGGAAGAGACGCTCCAAGCGGAAAATGACGTTAAACTTCCGTCGGGGTGCGACGGCAGTCTCTGCGATTGCGGAAAAACTTGCGCTTTGGATATCGCTTATCCCACGCTCGAAGGAATAAAGGAGGACGCGGCGGCACTGAAAATCGTCTCACCTGCCTATGCGGGCGACGAAGGAGAACTCTGCGCCGTTCTGCAATACATATATCAACACATTTTATTCGATAATATGGGCTGTAAGGACTATGCGAATATTTTGTTGAAAATTGCCATTACAGAAATGAAACATCTGGAAATTTTGGGAAAATTAATTTTGAAGTTGGGTGCCGCTCCCGTATATTCCTATCTGCCGCCCTATCCGATTAATTATTTTTCTACCCGCACGGTCTCTTATTCCAAAAATCCTCAGAAGATGATCCTCGACGACATCGCCGCGGAACAGTATGCGATAGACACCTATACTAAAATTCTCTGTCGCGTAAAAAACGAACATGTCGCCGCAGTGATTCAACGCATCCGAATGGACGAAGAGGAGCATCTTTCTACATTCAAATGTATCTTTAAGGAAATGAGCACGTCTTGCTGAAAATTGCCTTTCGGAACAAAACGCACAGGGTAGGGGAGTGATGAAAGCCACCGAATTCCGATTTATCGGAATTCGGTGGCTCTTTTTTTATTATAAGTGAAAATTCCCCTCATTACACAAAGATTAAAAAAAATTCTTCCATCTGACCCGATCATAACAAATTTTATAAAAAATCGGTATAATGAAAATAAAGAGTACAAAAAGGAAAAATTAAGGATAACAATAGAGG
>CAKXBD010000005.1:3307-40109 GCA_934871445.1 uncultured bacterium
CAATAGAGGAGGTTGCGTTATGAAACTGTCGGTAATAAAAGCAATTCGCTATAATGAAATTACTCGAGAAATAGAAATGCCGCATAAAAATCCCAAATCTCAAAAAGAAAAAAATCTCTATGAACAATTACAGAACACTTTTAACGAAACGCAAAGAAAATTATATTACGAATACGAAACGGCTTTTTTGGAGGAAATCACAGCGGAAAACGACAGAGTTTTCTCCGTTGGGTTTCGGTACGGATTATTTCCGGGGATAGAAATTTACACGGCAGAAGATTAATTTTCGGGAAATTCGATTTCTTCATTTTGTTTTTCGGGCATGAATTTCCAATATCGGACAGGCATATAGCCTTTCATTTGCCGCGTGTTTTTCCGCGCGGGGATATAGACTGTATGATAGTATTTTTTCCAGAGCGCGGAAAAAGATTCTTCGTTTTCGGAAAGCACGATATCCGCCGTTCCCACAGGCGAGACGAGCCATTCGTTTCCGTTATAAATTCCCGCGATTTTGCGAGAGACGTCGTGGATGATAAAGCGGGCGTTTTTGAATCGTGCTGCGAAATGCGGCATCAATAAATCGACGACGTCGTTATCCGGCGAGCAAGGCGCGTAAAAAACCCCGTCGGCGGTCTCCTGAAACCGAAGAAAACCGCTCAATCTGTGGCGTTCCGAGCCTACTTGATCGGAGAGTTCTGCAATTCGTCTGACTTCGGGAAACGTCAGCATGCCGCGTATGGAGGAATTATGTCTGATTAAAAGGCGGATATATGCAAAAGCGGCGCGTTCTCTGTCCTCCGCGGGGGTACGCAGAGCGCAGTCGAGGTCATAGAGACAATTTTTATCTATGCTTCGGATTTTTTTGACGACTCGCGCGGATTTTTCTTTTGAAGGAAGTACGGGAATAAAGCGATCGTCCAATGCCGTCTGCAAAGCACGCGAAGGGCTGAGAAAAGCGTCGGCGTCCCTGTATGCGTCGAACACTGCCGTAAAAAACGTTTCCGCCGTTCCGTCCGTGAGATAGATATTCCGCATTTTTCTCCTTTCCTTTTTTCCGTTCCGCTCGGAGAGTCATAATTCTCCCGTCAGGGCAGATTTTGCCGTTTCGGGCGAGGAATTTAACAGAAATTGTTTATCTTCGCGGGAAGCGAAGAGTGTCAGCACACTTTCTTCCGTGGGTTTAGGAAGCCGCACAGAGTCCGAATCGAGCAAGGAAAAGGAATTTGCGGGGGGCAGGGAAGAAGCGTCGAACATAGAGAGCTGTTTCGCGCTGTCCGTCCGTTCTGCCAAAATAAGCTGTGTACGCACTCTGTCGGGATTTTCCGTACCGCAGAATTTTCCGTTGCAGGTGATGAAGTGGCGAGCACGTTTCAGAACGATCCGCATTTTTTTCAAATCCTCGAAGGTCAGCTTCGCGTATTTTCTCGCCGTGACAATTTTATAGGCGCCTTTGGCTCCGATTCCGGGAACCCGCAGGAGCTGTTCCACGCTCGCGCGGTTAATTTCCACGGGAAAGTATTGCATGTTCCGAAGCGCCCATGCGCATTTCGGATCGTATTCCGCGGGAAGATTTTCTCCCTCGGGAGCAATTTCCTCTGTCGTAAACCCGTAAAATCTCAAAAGCCAATCCGCTTGATACAGACGGTGTTCCCGAAGCAGCCCCGCCGCCGCGTCGGGCAGAAGAGGATCGTGCACGACGGGAACGTAAGAGGAATAATATACCCGTTTCAAATCATATTTCCGATACATAAATTCGGTGAGTCTGAGAATTTGTCCGTCCGTTTCGGGAGAAGCGCCGACGATCATCTGCGTCGTCTGTCCGGCCGGAAGAAAGCGCCCTGCGCCCCGTTTTTCTTCTTTCCCTGTCCGACGCTTGTATTCGAGCGCCAATGCCCGCTTTTCTTCGCATAATTGCCGCATGGGGGAAAAGACGCTGTCTTTTGTCTTTTGCGGCGCCAATAGTTTTAGACTCTGTTCGCTCGGCAGCTCGATATTATAGCTCATGCGGTCCGCGTAAGCCGCCGCGCGGTCAGTCAGAATCTTGTCTGCATGCGGGATTCCTTTGAGATGAATATAGCCGTTGAATTTATAAGTTTCCCGAAGCGTCTTTATCGTCTCCAATAAAAGCTCCATCGTATAGTCGGGGGATTTATAGACGGCGGACGAGAGAAATAAGCCTTCGATGTAATTGCGACGGTAAAAGGCCATGACCAATTCGCACATTTCTTCGGGCGAAGCAACCGCGCGCGGTACGTCTGCGCTCCTGCGGTTGGGACAATATTTACAGTCGAATACACAGTCGTTTGTCATCAGCATTTTTAACAGGGAAATACATCTTCCGTCCTGCGTGAACGAATGACAGATTCCCCCCAAAGAAGCGTTCCCCAAGCCGTCTTTCGTATTCTTCCGCCTCGACCCCGACGACGAACAGGATACGTCGTATTTCGCTCCGTCCGTCAAAATCTTCATTCTCTCTTCGTCTATCATATTTTGATCCTCTGAATATTAGTCTATCACTTTGAAAATTATTTGTCAAACATTTGTTCGTATAATTTCAAAAAAGATTATAGAAATCGTCAGATTTTTGCGGACTGCTTGACAAAATCGAAAAAATAGGTTATAATTGTGAAAATTTCACTCAGCTTTCACGGCGTTTTGTTGTAAAGTTAACGTCGGCGGGGTATATTTTAACTATAAGCAAAAAAAATCCATCAAAGGAAAATCTTATGAAAATTTTAATTGTCGATGACGAAGAGATGATTCGAGGCGTTCTGAAAGAATACGTCGAATTCGAGGGAAATGAGGCATTTGAAGCCGCGGACGGAATGGAGGCGGTGAAGATGTGCAAGGACAACGATTATGACGTCGTTTTGATGGACGTCATGATGCCCAAGCTGGACGGCTTTTCGGCGGTCAAGGAAATCCGTAAGTTCAAGGACGTGCCTGTGATCATGCTGTCCGCCCGCGGCGAGGAATACGACAAGCTGTTCGGTTTTGAAATCGGCGCGGACGATTATGTTACCAAACCGTTTTCGCCCAAAGAAGTAATGGCGCGTATCAATGCGGTGACCAAGCGCCGCGCCATGAAAAATAACGACGCGTCTCAACAGAGTTATAAATTTGAGGGGCTGGAAATCGATATGGCCGGACGGAACGTCTATGTGGACGGAGAAAAGGCCGAGCTCACGCCGAAGGAATACGAGCTCTTATTCTATCTCGTGCGCAATAAGGGGATAGCTCTGACGCGCGAAAAATTGCTCTATGACGTGTGGGGATTCGATTTTTACGGGGACGACCGCACGGTAGACACGCATATCAAGATGCTGAGGGGAAATCTGAAAGAATATCGGAAATTCATCGTCACTTTGCGCGGATTGGGTTATAAATTCGAGGTATAATATCCGCTGTACCGCGTCGGGGGGGATTTTGCGCTCCCGAAAGGTCGTGAATTTTATCGAGGCGCGGAAACAGAGATAAAGGCGGCGGCAAAGGCGAAAGACGCCTGTTTCGCGCGGCGGAAAGTGCCTGCGCGGCAGGAAAGAGTTACATACTTTTGAGATATTTTGGCGGTGACGAATGAAACGGAAATCCGAACGGAAAAAATACGTCCGCAGACAGGGAAACGCCAGCATTTACTTTCTTCTTTGGGCGGCGTTTTCTCTCTTTGCGCTCGTCATAGTCTTATTGTTCGGCGTTACGCAGAATCTGATGCTGAAACAGACATATAAAGACGAAGTATCGAGAAGCCTCGCCGTGGACGGAAAAGCCATTCAGAAAGCGATAACGGAATACCGCGGGCCCAATTACAGTGCTTTTATTCGGTATCAGGCTTCTCTTTATAATGCAGAAGTATATCTGTTGAACGAAGAAGGCACCGTTCTGTTTCCCGTAGAGGAAATCGACCCGGACGATCCCGTTTTTTCGGGACAGATAGATTTTTCCGAAAAGATAGACAGGCTGATTTCCCGCTTGCAATCGTCCGGAGACAAACCCGTGATTTATGAGGACGATTCGGGTGAATTTGTCTATGGCGCGGTTTACGAAAAGATCGGCACCGAACCGGTATATCTTTATATCTCTAAATCTCTGGAACTCGGCGAGAGCGTCGTTTCGCAAATGCAAGTGCGCGTACTGTTGATGGCAATCTTCGTATTGTTGCTTTCTTTTGCGGTTTCCAGCGCCATTTCGGGAATATTGACCAATCCGATTACGGAGATGACGGAGAAAGCCCGTCGATTGGCGGCGGGGGATTTCTCGGTGGATTTTCACGGCCGCTCTTATGGCAGCGAAATGCAGGAACTAGCCGAGACGCTAAATTTTGCGCGGGATGAAATTTCTAAATCCGACCGCATGCAAAAGGAGCTGATCGCAAATGTATCGCACGATTTCAAGACTCCGTTGACGATGATCAAGGCCTATGCGTCCATGATTCAGGAAATTTCGGGGAATAATCCCGAAAAGCGCACAAAGCACACCCAGGTGATTATCGAAGAAGCGGACAGGCTGACTTCCCTCGTCAACGATCTTTTGGACTTGTCGAAGATTCGTTCGGGAATCGCGGCCTTGAAGCCCGAAGTTTTCGACCTTTCGGAGTATACGTTCGACGTTCTCGAAAAATTCGCGTATCTTTCCGAAACGCAAGGGTATCATTTTGAATCGGATATCGAAAAGGATTTATATACGGAAGCCGATCCTTTGAAGATCGGAGAGGTTCTGTATAATCTTATCGGAAACGCGGTAAATTATACGGGAGAGGATAAACGGGTCAGTATACGATTGAAAACGGAAAGTGACGGAAATATCCGCTTTTCCGTGACCGATACGGGCAAGGGAATCAAGCCGGAGGAAATCGCTACGATTTGGGATCGGTACTATCGTTCCTCTCAGGCGCATAAGCGCCCTGTGCAGGGAACGGGGCTGGGGCTTTCTATCGTAAAGACGATTTTGGAAAAACATAATTTCCGTTTCGGCGTGGAAAGTATCGTAGGGAAAGGCAGTACTTTTTATGTCATATTTCCTTCGCACACTCCGCCGGAAAACAAAGATATTGAAAAGTAAGAACCGAAAACGCATTTTTGCGGGAGAAATGAGATGAGAGAGAATGAAGAAAGTATTCGGCCGAACGGAGCGGAAAACGCTTTTGCAATTGAGAACGCCGCGGAGACTGAAAGGGCGGAGCGACGGGTCACGACCGAAAATTTGTGGGAAATTATCGTTTCCCTGCAAGGTACTACGTTTTACACGGCAAAGAATCTGCCCTTTACCTATACGGTGAAGGGCGGAGAGCTGTTCACCGACCGACGCGGCCGTTCGGTGACGAGGAGCACTTTTGAAAAAGCATTCGAAAAAATACGTTCCGACGCGGCCGTGACGGGTCCGAAAAAGTTGAACATGTACGGTGCGCCGTATGTGTTTGCGGTATTGAAGGCCATCGGAGCCGTACCGCCCCGCGGAGCGGCGTCCGAAAAGGAGTAAGATGAAAGCAAAATCGGAGGAAAAGAAAGTTTTTTGCAAATATTCGAAATTTTTTCTCGCGGAAGAGACCTTGACGGAGGAAGCCGCAAGAAAAGAACTTTTGGAAACACTTCGTTCCTTCCGTGGAATCGACGGGCGTTTTCTCTCTTCTGCCTCGGAGGAGGCATTTTTTACCTTTGAAAAAAGTTACATACCCGTGTATCGTCTTTCGGGGGATGCAGAATATCTCTGGGGCGGGAAAGGCGCCGTGGAGCATCGGGAATGTCGGCCTTTGGAATGTATTCGTTTCCGCGCGCCGAAGGATATAAAAGCGGGGGATTGGAGCAGAGAAGCGGTTTGTCCCGTCAAAGAGACGGAAATTCCGAGTCCGATTTTTTCGGACAGTACGATTCCGTTCAAGGAAAATGAACGGGAACTGCGCCGCACGGCGGCGGATTATTCCCCCGACAGCACCGCGCGGATCGCATTGGACAATCAGCGCTATGAAGTGTTCTTTATCCCCGTACTCCAAGCGACGTCGCATTATGAGGGAAAAAGCTACGTTTCTTTGATCAATTTGAATAACGGCGCCTGCGTCGCGGCGTATCCCGTTTCCGAAAGGGTGACCGCGGGAATCGATCGAGCGAAAGCGGCCTTGAAAACGTCAGAATTATGTATCGCCTTTGCGGCGCTGTTCATTTTGACCTTCGGAATTTTTTCGCTTTCGGAGGCCTTAAAAACGAGCTCGTCGGTTCCCTGGGCGGCCGTTGCGGCTATTTTTGCATTAGAAGTACTCCCTGCATTTTGCTTTTTCCGCTGTTCGGTGCGAAAAAAAGCAGATCTTGAAAGGCGAGCGGGTGAAAACGGAAAATCGCCGGGAATTTTTTTTGCTGTGGCTTTCGGTGCGTTATCTTGGGTAGGGGCGCTGTTTGCCGCCGTTGTGTTCGGCTTTGCCGTTCTCTGATCTTATGAATTTACGGAAAGCGTACGCAAAACGGACGAATGAAAGAAAATCGGCAAATCGGTATGACGAAACGCCGTAGAAATCTGTGCCCGTTCGGGCTCTTTTTCTTTTGTCCGACGTTGACAAAAGAAAGTCGGTTGTGCTATAATGGAGACAAGAAAGGACAGAGAGGTGTTTCCCATGATTGATATGACCGTCATCAAAAAATTCGACCCGCAGTTGTATGCCGCGATGGACGCGGAACTCAAACGCCAGCAGAATAATATCGAACTGATTGCCAGCGAAAATATCGTTTCGCCCGCGGTCATGGCCGCGGCCGGTTCGCATCTGACGAATAAATATGCGGAGGGATTGCCCGGAAAACGCTATTACGGCGGTTGCGAATTTGTCGATGTGGCGGAAAATCTCGCTCGGGACAGACTTAAAGAGCTTTTCGGCTGCGAGCATTGCAACGTTCAGCCCCATTCGGGCGCTCAGGCAAATTTTGCGGTATATTTTGCCATGCTTTCGCCGGGCGATACGATTATGGGCATGAACCTTTCGCACGGGGGACATCTGACTCACGGTTCGCCCGTCAATATTTCGGGAAAATATTTCAAAATCGTTCCGTACGGCGTTTCGGCGGAAACGGAGCGGATAGACTACGATGAAATGGAAAAAATCGCGCTGGAAACCAAGCCGAAAATGATCGTTTCCGGCGCCAGCGCTTATCCGAGAATTATCGACTTTGCGCGGATTCGGGAAATCTGCGACAAGGTCGGAGCATATATGATGGTGGATATTGCACATATCGCCGGGCTCGTTGCGGCAGGGTTGCACCCTTCGCCCGTTCCGTTCGCCGATTTCGTGACGACCACGACGCATAAGACATTGCGCGGTCCCCGCGGCGGCGTCATTATGTGCAAGGAGAAATATGCCAAGGAAATTGACAAGGCCGTGTTCCCGGGAACGCAGGGCGGTCCGCTCATGCACATTATCGCGGCCAAGGCGACGGCCTTCAAAGAGGCTCTTTCTCCGGAATTTAAGGCCTATCAGAAACAGGTGCTCCAAAATGCAAAATCGATGGCGGAGCGGTTCAAGAAAAACGGAATCCGCCTCGTTTCGGAGGGAACGGACAACCATTTGATGCTGCTCGATTTAAGGAATACGGGAGTGACGGGCAAGGAATTGGAAAGTATGCTCGATACAGTGCATATCACCGTCAATAAAAATACCATTCCCTTTGAGACCGCGTCTCCGTTTGTCACCAGCGGAATCCGCGTGGGAACGCCCGCGGTTACGACGCGCGGCATGAAGGAAAAGGATTGCGAGCAGATAGCCGATCTGATTTCCCGCGTCGTCAGGGAAAAAGAGAGCTGTTTTAAGGACGTTCTGGCGGAAGTGACCGCGCTCTGCGCGCGTTTCCCGATTTACGAAAACGATATTTTATAAAGGAATTGCGAAATCCGCATTTATAAAAAAATACTTTCTCCGATTTGTTGACAAAACGGGGAAAGCGGAGTATAATCATAGACAAATAAAAAATATTCTTTGGGGCGAGGCGAAATTCCTCACCGGCAGTAGAGTCTGCGAAGGGCGCGAAGTTTTTTGCGCCCCCGAATCGGCGCAATTCCGATACCGACGGTCAAAGTCCGGACGAGAAAAGAAAGACGACCGTTTTACGGCGGTCGTCGAAGGCGTTTTTTGCCGCCCCGAAACTTGTTTCGGGGCGGTTTTCGACGCTTTTCGGAGAATATTTTTATTCAAAATATTTTTCAAAGGAGTGTTTCTCTATGTCCGTAAAAAAAATTCCCGAACCCGAAACGCCCGCCGTTTCGATGTCTCCCGCACCGACCGCAAAAGAGCGCGTCAAAAAGATGTTTTCGGCCAAACGCCTCGCCTTAATGGCGGTATTTGCCGCCCTCTCCTTCGTCGTCAGCCTGTTCGAGTTCCCCATTTTTCCCACGGCGGCAAATTGGCTCAAACTCGATTTCGGAAACGTGTTTATCATGCTTATTGCCTTTCTTTTTGGGCCCGTCGAAGGCGTGCTCGTGTGCACGGTAAAAGAGCTTCTCCGCATTTCCGTGAGCTCATCGGGCGGCGTGGGAGAGCTTGCGAATATCATCATGACGTGTTCCTTTATCCTGCTTCCCTCGATTGTCTATAAATTCCATAAGGGACTGATAGCCGTCATTCCCTCCATGTTCGTCGCCTGCTTCATCGCTTCGGGAATGGCCTTGCTGGCAAATCGCTACATACTTTTGTCCGTATTCGGGATTGCCGATCCGAAAAAATTTTTTGAGGACACATGGGGGATTATCCTCGGATTCAATCTTATCAAAACAGCGGCAATTTCCGTTATCACGCTGCTTTTGTATAAACGCTTGTCCGTGTTTATCAAGAAAATGAAAATTTGAAAGCCGAAATTATTGCAAAAAATCGCCGTACGTATTATAATATACGTATGGCAGTTTTTTTATCCGGTTCGCGCGGGGAGACCGAAAGGTTCGCCGCCGAATATGCAAAAACTTTATCCGCGGGAGACGTCGTGCTTTTGGAAGGCGAAATGGGCGCCGGAAAAACGGTATTCGCCAAGGGCGTGGCCAAGGGACTCGGAATCGAAGAAGAAGTCACCAGTCCCACTTACGCATACATGAACGATTACGACGGCAGATTGTTCCATTACGATTGTTATCGAATAGAATGTCCCGAACAGGCGGAGGCGCTCGGACTTGCGGATTATTTCGACATGGGCGGAATTTGTCTCGTGGAATGGAGCCGGAATATTGCTCCGCTCCTTCCCGAACGCGTGAAAAGAGTGCGAATTAAAAAAATCGACGAAAACACGAGAGAGATAGAATATTGAAAAACTTTTTGGCAATCGATACAAGCTCAAAATATATGACGGTATTGGCGGCGAAGGACGGAAAGACCTTCGTTTCGTATGTCCCCGACTGCGCGATGAGACATTCCGTGCTTTTGATGGGGGAGATCGATAAAGTTCTTTTCGAAGCGGAACTGTCTTTGAACGACTGCGATTTTTTTTCCGCCGTCGTCGGAGCGGGCTCGTTTACGGGAATCCGAATCGGGATTTCCACAATCAAAGGTTTTTGCCTCGCCGCGGGAAAACCTTCGCTTCCCGTCACCTCGTTCGCCGTCGCGGCATATAATGCGATAGACGGAGAAAGGCCGTTGTGCCTCGTGGACGCTTTGCACGGAAATTGTTACGCCTGCGGCTTTGACGAGAACAAAAAAATTGCTTATCCGCCCGCCTATATTTCCTTCGAGGAAGCAAAGCGCCTCGCAAAGGAGCAGAGATATACGCTCCGAAGTGCGGAAATTTTCCCCGATAAAGGGGAAAAAATAATGCAGTCCGATCCTGCGGAAGGGCTCTTGCAGGCGGTGTCGGCCCTGAGTCGAGACGAGCGTCATTTCGGGCCTTTGAATGCGCTGTATATCCGCAAGAGTCAGGCGGAGGAAAATTCCTCCGTGGGAAGGGGAGGGACGCCATGACTTATCGTTCTTGGAAATTCGAGGATATCCTGAAAATTTCCGAGCTGGAAAAGGAATGTTTTTCCGACCCTTGGACCTACCGCATGTTCGTGGAGGGCTTTTCCTCCAAATTGTTTTACGGCGTATGCGCTGTGGAGGACGGAGAAATCGTCGGATATGCCTGCGAAACGATACTGTTCGAGAATGCGGAAGTAGACAATATCGCGGTTGCGGAGAGCTGCCGTCGCCGCGGAGTGGGAAAGAAGCTGCTTAAAAAGCTGGAAACGGAGGCGAAGGAACGCGGCGCGCGGGTGATTCTTCTGGAAGTGCGCGTCTCCAATGCTCCCGCGATGACGATGTATCTGAAAGAGGGGTTCAAGGGCATTTACGTGCGGCCGAGATACTATCCCGACGGAGAGGACGCGGTCGTCATGCAAAAGGAATTGTAAACGAAAACCGACAAGGAGGGTAAGCGCACGAAAATCGAGCTTTCCGATGTTTCGTTTATACAAAAGGGAACGGGCAAAGACCTCGTTTTTTTTCACGGCTACCTTTCTTCCAAGGAAAGTTTTGCGGCGCAAATCGAATATTTTTCCTCCTTTTATCGGGTGACGGCTTTGGATTTTTTGGGCTTCGGCAAAAGCGCGCCCTTGAAAGAGGCCTTTTCCGTCTCCGACTACGCGGAATGGACAAAGGAAGCGCTCGGGCTTTTAGGCGTCGTTCGTCCGTACGTCGTCGCCCATTCTTTCGGCTGCCGCGTTGCGGTGAAAATGGCGAAAGGGGACGGACAGGTATTCGATAAGATATTGCTCACCGGCCCTGCGGGCGTCATTTTGAAACGCGGAATGAAATACAGGGCGAAGGTGCGGCTGTATCGTCTGGTCAAAAAAATTGCGCCGCGGTTTGCCGAAAAACATTTCGGCAGCAGGGAATATCGCTCCCTTTCGCCCCTTATGAAAGAGAGCTATAAAAAAATTGTCAACGAGGATCTCCGCGGCGACGCGGCGGAAATCGAAAACGAAGTTTTACTAGTGGAAGGGGAACAGGATACGACGACTCCGCCCGAAGAGGCGGAAGCGTATCTTGCCGTCCTTCAAAGGGGAAAGATGAAACGAATGGAGGGAGGGCATTTCGCTTTTGTAGAATATCCCGTCTCCTTCAATTTGATTGCGGAGGAATTTTTCGGTCATGAGTGACGTATTTTCGAGAATAGCCGCGTGTATCGCGTGTACGTGCTTCTTTTATGTGGCGACCTATAAATCGCTGGGAGCCTTGCAGCAATGCGGTTATCAAAACGGCAAGTTCGCGCGTTGGTTAAAGAGAAAGGACAATTTATATTATAATCGCCTCGCGCTTTGGGCCGGTCTGGCGCTTTTGTCTACGGCGCTTGTTTCCCTTTGTTTTTCCTTTGCGGGGACGAAGACCGCGGTGCTCGTTTCGGCTCTGCCCTTCTTCCTGTTCTGTCTGCTCTTTTGTATTGCGGATAGGAAGTACGCCCTCAAAATTCCCGTGAAAAATACGGGCAGAATCAAGCGGCTCAGCGGCGTGTATATCCTTTTAACCGCCTGCGTTTCCTATATCGTCATAGCGCTTTTGGATTTTCTTTCCGCGGCTTTTCAAAGCGAGCTGTATTCCCTGTTCGCATACGTGCCGTTTGCGCTCATGCCCCTGTTGCTTCCGTGGCTTTTGTGCCTTGCAAATCTTCTCGACGGACTGTACGAAAATCCGAGAAACGCAAAATTCGTCCGCCGAGCGAAGGAAGAACTCGAAAAGAGCGGCATTGTGCGCGTAGCCGTCGTGGGAAGCTACGGAAAAACTTCCGTCAAGAATATTCTTGCTTCCCTTCTCTCTATAAGATATAAGACGATACCGACTCCCGAATCCTTCAATACGCCCGTCGGAATCGCCAAGACCGTGACGAGCCCCGATTTTGCGGAAAAGGAAGTCTTTATCGCGGAAATGGGCGCCCGCCGCAAAGGGGACATCGCGGAGCTCTGCGCTCTGGTAAAGCCCGATTACGCCGTTTTTACGGGCGTTTGCGCTCAGCATATCGAAACGTTCGGTTCGGAAGAGAATATCTTGAAAGCGAAGTGCGAGATTTTGAAAGGAACCGCGAAAAAAATTGTCTGCGGCGAGGAATTGAAAGAAAAAATCGACGGCCTTTCCCAAGTAGACGCCGAAGGAAAAGAAAAATGCGTCTATGCCGATTACGACGCGCTTTTGTCCGATGTCTGCCCGAATGCGGAAAGTACCTCCTTTGTCCTTCATTTGCCCGATAGGAAGCCCATTCGCGCCGAAGTGCCGTTGCTCGGAAAACACTCCGCGGAAAATGTCGCTTTGGCGGCTCTGCTCGCCGCGGAAATGGGACTTTCGGAGGAGGAAATCGAACGCGGAATCGGAAAAATACAACCCGTTCCGCATCGTTTACAGCTCATCGAGAGCGGCGGAGTCAAAATTCTCGACGACAGCTACAATTCCAACCCGCGCGGCGCGAGAGAAGCGCTCGCTGCACTCAGGCGCTTTTCTGGACGGAAAATCGTCGTGACGCCCGGACTCGTCGAAACGGGAATTTTGGACGAAACGCTCAACGGCGAACTCGGAGTAGAGCTCTGCGGACTCGACCTTATTCTCCTTGTCGGGGATACGCAGGTAGGAGCGGTTAAAAAAGGATACCTCGACGCGGGGGGAGACGCGGATAAAATTTTCGTATATCCCACGCTGGAACAGGCGAAAGATGTTTTGAGCGAAACGCTCTGCGCGGGAGACTGCGTTTTGTTTTTGAACGATTTGCCCGATGCTTATTGACTGTTAATTTGCCGTTTGTTGCTTCATTCGGCTTTGCTTTTTTCGGATTTGACGTGCATCGTCAGTCTGATTTCGGTTACTCTCTCAAAAACGGAAACACCAAAGCGAAAAAATTTCTTTTTGCGGAGGTGTTTTTTTATGCGTAAAGTAGCGGTGTTATTCGGCGGAAAGTCCTGCGAAAACGAAATTTCCGTGTTGACGGGCATATTTGTGCTCAATCTCATAGACAGGGAAAAATTTATTCCCGTACCGGTATATATTCACACCGACGGAGGCATGTATACCTCTGCGAAGATGACAGACCTCAACGTTTTCAAAAAGCACGACTTTTCCTCTTTTGAACGGGTATTTTTTGAAGGGGGTACCATGTATGCGTTCAACGGCGCAAAAACGAGGACTAAGAATAAGGGAAAAATAGATGCGGCACTCAACTGCTGTCACGGAGGATTGGGGGAAGGCGGAGGCGTTTCGGCTCTGATGCAGATGAACGAAATTCCGCTCGCGTCTCCCGAATTGACGGCGTCGGGCATGTTCATGGATAAGACGTTGACGAAGCTCGTCGCCAAAGCCTTGAATATTCCCACAGTGGAATACATACGCGTCGGAGAGACGGATTATGCCCGCCGCGGGAAATTCCTGTTGAAAAATATCGAAACCCGCTTAAAATATCCCGTCGTCATCAAGCCCGCGCACCTCGGTTCTTCCATCGGGATTTCAGTCGCGGAAACGGAAGCGGAGGCCAAAGCGGCCGTGGATGCGGCATTCCTTTTAGACGACCGCGTAATTATCGAACGGTTTTTGAAAAACAAACGAGATATAAACTGTGCGGCGTATTCCCTTGGCGGAGAAATTTTCGTCTCCGAGCCGGAGGAAGCCGCCTGCGGGGAAAAAATTTATTCTTTTGCGGATAAATATCTCAAAACCCGTCCCCGTATCTCGCAGAGAAATGCGGAAAAAACTGCAGACTCAGCGGCGGCAGAGCTTTCGGACGGAGATTTTACGGGTCGGAAATCGGCGGGAATGTCCGCGCTGATTTCCGACGAAACGAGAGAGAAAATTCGTTCTTATACCCGCACGTTGTATAAGAGAATGAATCTGAAAGGTATCGTCCGCATGGATTTTCTCCTCTCGGAAGGGGAACTTTATCTGGGCGAGGTGAATACGGTTCCCGGTTCGCTTGCGTATTATTTATTCTGCGAACGGGTATCCGACGCCAAAAATCTTTTCACCGATTTGATTGAGGACGCTTTGAAAAATGCGTCGACGGAAAAACATCTGATTACTACGGGAATCTTACAATCGGTGACGCTCGGAAGCAAACGCGGCGGCGTAAGGCTATAAATGGGAAAAATATCAATTTTTCAACAATTTCGGCGGCAAAAATAAAAGCGCTCACCCGTTTCTTCCGAAACGAGTGAGCATAAACAGAGAAAATAATTGCGATAAATGCGTCAGGCGAGTTTAACGATCGTCATGGATGCGTTGACGTTTGCTCCCGTTCCGCCCGTCTGCGTGGCAAGGGGTACGGCTGTCGCGGAATTGTTGACGAGAGTGAGCGTATCATTCGCCGCGGCGGTTACGATGGCGGAACCGACGGTGACAGGTCTTGCATCGCCGGTAGTTCCGGGCGTGCTTCCGTAGAGGGAACCGGGGACTTCCGTTCCGTTTAAGGCGAGATAGAATTGATTTGCGGCGGTACCCGTCACTGTAAAGAGAACGCTATAAGTTCCTGCTTCCGTCAAAGTTACGGTACTGCTTCCCGCCGTGTGCGTGATTCCGGAAGAAAGCTGTCCGTTTTCCGCAAAAGTGACAGGAGAATTTGCGCCTACCGTTTCGGCCGCAGTATTGTAAATATAGGCATATTGAGGGGTTACGGTCGGCGTGGGTGTCGGGGTCGGTGTAGGAGCGGGATTGATAATTCGGGTAATCGTCTTATAGACGATCGGACAACGGGGCGGACAGGGCGGCGGACAAGGTATGAAGCAAGGAGTGCAGCCGCCGCAAGAGCCGTAAGAATTTTGTCCAAAGCATTGAAGTTTGATAAGGTTTTCGAGATTTTTAATCATAGGTGAAAAGTCCTTTTTTCGGTAATTCGGCCGAAGCTGCGGCGAAATGTCCGCTGTACGGGCTTCGGCTTACTGTATTATATGCGCGGGAAAGAGACGGACGTTCCGAAAGAAAAGGCAGACGGAGAGATGTTTTGAAAGGGAAATTTTATTTTACGGGAAAAAGCGGCTTTGGGGCGATAAAAAAGGTTTTTCGGAAAGGGAAGCGCAAATCATTGCTTTTTTCCTTCTTTTTTGGTATACTGAATAGAGAAATTTTGTACGATATTTGAGGATAATTATGGCAAACGGCGAATTTACTGATAAAGTAAAAATCCTTATCAAAGCCGGCGACGGCGGCGACGGAATGAATTCCTTCAAGGCCTTTAAGGGCAAACCTGCGTGCGGTCCGGACGGGGGTGACGGCGGCCGCGGCGGAAACGTGTATTTCGTGGGCGATAAGGACATGAACGATTTGTTTTCTTTTCGCTTTACCTGGAAATTTTTCGCCGGAGACGGGGAACAGGGCGGCACGAATCAGTGTGCGGGAAAGGGCGGAAAAAATGTCTATATCAAAGTCCCTTTGGGAACGCTAGTGCGCGACGCGGAGACGGACAGGCTGATCTGCGACGTATTCGAGGACGGACAGGAAATTCTTGTCGCCCGCGGCGGGAACGGCGGAAAAGGTAACGTCCGTTTCACGACCGCAAGAAGGCACGCCCCCAATTTCGCGCAGAAGGGAGAAAAAGTCAAACAACATTACGTCGTCCTCGAAATGAAAGTGATTGCCGACGTGGGATTGGTGGGCTTCCCGAATGTGGGGAAGAGTACGCTTCTGAGCAAAATTTCCTCAGCCAAGCCTAAAATCGCCAATTATCATTTTACTACGCTTTCTCCCAATCTCGGGGTGGTGCGCTATTACGATAAATCCTTTATCGCGGCGGACATTCCCGGCTTGATAGAGGGCGCGGCCGAGGGAGCCGGATTGGGGCACGACTTCCTGCGCCATATTGAACGCACGCGCATGCTTTGCCACGTGGTGGATATTTCAGGCTGCGAGGGCAGGGACCCCATTGACGACTTTTTGAAAATCAACGGCGAACTCAAAGAATACAGCGAGAAACTCAGTGTTCTTCCACAAATCGTCGTCTGTAATAAATGCGATATTTTCGGCGCGGAGGAGAATCTCAAAGCGTTTAAGAAAAAGTTCGGGCGCAAATATAAGATCTTTCCCGTCACTGCGGTATCGGGAGAGGGAACGCGGGAGCTCGTCGAGGGGATTTTTGAAATTCTCAAAGACCTGCCCCCTGTGGAGCCTGTCCGTCCCGAGGAGGAATTTGAATACACGGCAAACGATAATTTGGATTTCGATATTTATCGGGACGAGAACGGCGCCTTCGTCGTGGTCGGCGGGCTGGTGGACATGCTGTGCCGCAACGTCGTTCTGAATAATCCCGATTCCATGCTGTATTTTCAGAAAGTATTGAGAATCCGCGGCGTCATCAAAAAACTGACGGAAATGGGCTGTAAAGAAGGCGATACCGTCTCCATCGGAGAAGTGGAATTCGATTTTATTCCGTAATTTGGATTTCGGAAGCATTTTTCCGTATTCGATGCGGGAAAGTCCGTCGCTGTTTTTTCGCGCCATAAAACCGCCGTTTTCCCGAGGTATTAAATACTTGTTGTTTTTTCAGTACTTCCACTGTTTTTCTGCGGATTAAAAATCCCCGCTTTCGCCTGCTCTTTTTATAAATTTCGGAGGACAAACCATGTTGAAAATTGCAGAAAAAGAAGATGTTTCCGTCGCGGCGGAGCTTGCGGGAATGCTTTGGCCCCATCATTCGAGGGAAGATCTGGAAGGAGAACTTTTGTCTTTTATCGAAAGCGGAGGTAAGGTTTTTCTTTGGATGGAGGAAGGTGAGCCCGTGGCGTTCGCTCAATGCGGAATCCGAACGGATTACGTGGAAGGGACGCACGGTGGAGCGATCGGTTATCTTGAAGGAATTTTTGTTTTAGAAAAATTCCGCCGCCGCGGTATCGGGGGAGTGTTGCTTTCGGCGTGCGAAGAATGGGCGAAAGAGCAGGGGTGTAAGGAATTTGCCAGCGACACGGAGTTGGATAATGCCGAAGGGCTGTCCTTTCATTCAGGCGCGGGATTTTACGAGGCGAACCGCATCGTTTGTTTTGTCAAAAATTTGTAAGGCGGTTTATTCACAAAGGTAAAGGATTTCATGGAAAAGGGACTGAGAGCGTTTTTTTACGATTATAAATATTATCTTCTGCCCGAAAATTGTGCCGACACGGAGGACGTGAAACGGTTGAAGGGGACGGAGGTCGTGCGGCTGAAAGAGGAAAACTGCATGGCGCCCGATTTTATTCGGGAGAGCATGTCCGAAGAATTTTTGGAAATACTCGAACCCTCCCGCATCTTTCCCGTGTCCGTCAATCTGTATACCCGTGAAGAGTACGACGAATTGCTGAAAAAACAGGTGGAAAAGCGCTGTGCAGGTTGTCGGCGCTTTGGTGGAAATTCGGAGGATTTGACGGGGCATCACAGGGAGATCTCTTTGGCTGGCGTATGTTATTCTCGCGAGGACGAAACGGATATTCCTTCTTTTTCCCGCTTTGCGGAATGGCTTTGGGAGATCCTCGCCGAAGAGACGAACGAGCTTGCCTCGTTGATCGATAAGGGCGAACAGAAGAAATTCTCCGAGAAAATCAATTCCCGCTTAAAAAATTTCTTTTTGCCTTTGGAAATCTACGGCGGTGTCGCGGGAAATAAATATTGTATCTGTCTGGGGGCAAACAGCTATTCCTATCAGGGGTTGCGGACGGTATTGAAAATGCTTGCGGATACGGCGAATCGGGAAGATTCTCCCCTGTCGGCGGCAGGCTGGACGGTATTTCCCTATTTTCCGAAAGGAATTTATAAGCCCTCTCTGAGGCCCGATTATTTCAAAAGGCCGCCGCGTATTTTCTTTTCCGAAGAAGCGGAAACGGGAGCGGCGGAGATTGTTTTTTATGAGAAGGACGCGGAGTCTTGGAGTCCGAAAAAGACCGCGCTTCGAAAAAAGGCACTCTATGGTTATCTTTGCCATTATGTCGGGGAGAACGTCCTCTTGGCGGGAAGCGCGTCGATTGCCGTCACGGAAAAATTCCCTGCCGACAAGCGGGAAATGACTGCGGAGGAGCTGGCAGAACGGATAGAGAGACGGGCGGAAGATATTTACGAAGGGGAAATTCCTTTTCCCGCGCCGCTGTATCTCAGGGCAGACGAGTCGAAAATAGAGACGCTGCCCTTTAAGGAGGAGGTACAGACATGGGCGACGATTTGTCCCGAAATGAGTCCGGAACTCCTTCCCGAGATTCCCGAGCCGCATAATACGTTGTTTGAAGGATTGGGGATCATCTATTCTTATATCTATTTTCCCGTTTCTTGGACGGACGATTACGGCTCCGGAAAGAAGGAAGTGCTGGATTGGTATATATCCCATGCCGAGGAATATCCGGAACCGATTACGTTGCCGGAAAATCGGATTGTTTTTGCGAAACAGGCGGGGATCGTCTTTACTCATTCAGGAATTTGTGAAGATTGTATGGTGTTTGACGAAAAGGAATTTTTTCGCGTTTTGCGGAATCTGGCGCCCGTGCTGGAAGGTCTCAATGCGAAGATTGTGACGGTAAAGCGTGACGGCGTTATAATATACGATCCGGGATATATCATTCGCCCTGCCGATGCGGGAATACCCGCTTGAATAAAGAAAAGGAAAAGAGGTAAATTTTTATGATTATTACAGCCGATACTATTACGAGCAAACAGCGGAGCAAACTCCGTTCTCTCGCGTCAAATTTGCAGCCCGTGACGCAAATCGGGAAAGGCGGGGTGACGGATAATTTGTTAAAGACTCTGTCGGACGCTCTGGAAGCGCATGAACTCATCAAGGTGACGATTCTCTCCACGGCGGACGACGACGCACGCAACCTTGCGGAAAATGTCGCGGAGCTCTTGGAGGCGATTCCCGTGGCGGTCATCGGTCGGAAAGCGATTTTTTATCGCCGTTCTTCGCGCGAAAATTTTGCGCATCTCGAATTATGAAACGAGTTTTGTTCTCTTTGCGTTTGAAAAAGGGAAAATTGCTTTATAAATAAATAACGTCGTATCGTCGAAGCGGTGCGGCGGAAAGTAAGAAAACATCGGGTGAGTATCATGGATAACAGCGAAAACGAAAAGAAATGTAATTGTGAATGTAATTGCGAAGGAAAAGCGGAAGAAAACGTGTCGGCCGCTCCCGCCGAAGAAAAGGCGGAAGAAAATTGCAAAAACGAGTCTGAAAAGAAACAGGAGTGCGGCGACGCACCCGCGGAGCAGTGCGAAAAGGAAGACGAAGAAAAGGAGTGTAAGGGCGGTCACGAGAAGGGACATTGCCGAAAGGAACTCCAAAAAGCCAAAGAGGAGATCGAAAAACTCAAAGCGGAGGCGGAAGACTTGAAACGTAAATGGTATTCCGTATCGGCGGAGTATGAAAATTATCGTCGCCGTACCCGCGAGGAATCTGCAAGGAAATATACGGAGGGACGAAATGATGTAGTCTCTTCCCTGTTTGCGATCGGAGATAATTTGGAACGCGCGCTTTCCGCCTGTCAGGACGAAAAGACAAAAGAGGGCATCGAAATGGTGCTGAAAAGCTATAAAAAGGTCTTGGAAAGCGAAAATGTAGAGGAGCTCGATCCCGCGGGGCAACCCTTTGACGCCGCCGTCGCGGAAGCGATTATGGCCGTTCCTCCCGAAGAGGGCGAAGAGAGCGGTATCGTTAAACAGGTTTACGTCAAGGGCTATAAGCGGGGAGATAAAGTTTTGCGCTATGCCCAAGTCGTCGTGACGCAATAACGCCGCAAGGAAGCCTTTTGAAGCTTTTATAGACAGACAAAAACCCTATCCTGAAAGGACAGGGTTTTTGTTTTTCGAAGATGTGATTGCATGCGAAAATTCCGGCGTGTTTCGCGCTTTCAGCCTTCGTCAATTCCGAAAAATTCGTTTGGCGTGATGCCGAAATGCGTATAAAACGCCAGAATATTGTCGTAGGATGGCTTTTTCTTCCCGTTCAGCCATTGTCCTACCGTGGTTTGATTGACACTGAGAATCCGCGCTAATTTTTCTTGACTCAAATCCCGCTCGATCATCAGTTGTTTGATAATTTCACTGTATGTCATCATTCGTAAACGGATAAAAACTTTTTTCTGCTCAAAAGCACAAGTTTATACTTACCCATTTACCATTTTACCAAATTTTGGCTTTTTTGACTTGACATAAGTCAAAAGACCTGATATAATACAGTTAGAAACATTCTTTCGGGGATAAGAGAAGGGGCCCCCGAAACAATTTGAGCGGCACACACAAAAAAAATCATTGGTTTAAGGAACGATACACGGGAAAGCAATTTCTCGTGCGTCGTTCTTTTTTTGGAAAAATAGGAGGAACCGAATGTTTTACATTCGGTTCCTTCATAGAAATAAGTTTTATAAAATTTAAGGGCTGTCAGGAGAATTGCGAATTATAGAGAGTGGAATAAAATCCGTTTTGCCGAAGGAGACCTTCGTGGTTTCCCTGTTCTATTACATTTCCGTTCTTTACGACGAGGATAACGTCGGCGTTTTGAATCGTAGATAAGCGGTGTGCGATGACAAAACAGGTTCTGCCCTTCATCAGTTCGGACATGGCGTCCTGAATTTGAATTTCCGTGCGGGAATCGACATTGGAGGTCGCCTCGTCGAGAATGAGCATTTTGCTTTTAGGGAGCATCGCGCGCGCGATGGTAATGAGCTGTTTCTGTCCTTTGGAGATATTGACGCCGTCATCGGAGAGCAAAGTATCGTAACCGTCGGGAAGCTGTTCGATAAAGGAATGAATTTTTGCGGCCTTTGCGGCGGCGACGACGTCTTCAAAGGTGGCGTCGTCTCTGCCGTAAGTGATGTTTTCGAGGATCGTTCCGTAAAACAGCCAAGTATCTTGGAGAACCATGGTATAATTGTTTCGGAGACTGTCCCGCGCAATATCTCGGATTTCGTTTTTATCCACGAAAATTTCGCCCGAATTTACGTCGTAAAAGCGCATTAAAAGGTTGATAATGGTCGTCTTGCCCGCGCCTGTCGGTCCGACGATGGCGACCGTCTGTTCGGGCTTTGCATGAAGAGAGAGGGCGTGCAGGACGATTTTTTCGGGCAAGTATCCAAATTCGATGTCTTTCAGTTCCACATCTCCCGCGGCGTCGGAAATTATTACGGCGTTTTCTTTGTCGGCGGGCTCGGGCTTTTCGTCGATGATGCGGAAAATTCGCTCGGCGGCGGTAAAGGCGGACTGAAATTCACTGACGATATTGGCAAACTCATTGATAGGGCCCGAAAATTTTCGCGAATACATGACGAACTGCGTAACTCCGCCCAACGTGATGAACCATATTGTTTCCGGGGACGCCGTACCGTTTTGGGAAAGCAGGTAGAGGACTCCGCCGAAAATCATAATGAGGGAGAGGGAAAGGTTGTTGATAAAGTTGACGGAAGGGCCTATCATGGCTCCGTAATATTCCGCGTCGTAGTAGGAATCCACGGCGGCGCTGTTTCGCTCGTCGAATTTTGCGGTGACGTTTTCCGCTTGGTCGTAGGCGTTGATCGTCTTTGCTCCCGACAACATTTCTTCGGCAAAGCCGTTCATTTCTCCCAGCTTTCTCGACCGTTTCCGAAAGAGCGGCTGGATTTTTTTCGCCTTGATTTTCGTGAAAATAACGGAAACGGGCACGGTGACTGCAAAGATGAGAATAAGGGGCTTTGAAATGACGAACATAAAATACAGCGAACCGAGGACGGAATAGATGCTGGTGAGTACCTGAACGAGGTCGGTGGACAGCGTGGCATTGACCGTATCGATGTCGTAGGAAATACGGCTGATAATATCCCCTGTGGTATGCGTATCGAAATAGGAGACGGGCAGGACGGTGAGATTTTCAAAGAGCTGTTTTCTCATTCGATAGGTGATTTTCTGACTGAGATGAACCATGACCACGGTGAGAAGATAGGCGAGGACGGCCGAAATGACGTAGCAGAGCAGCATGCGCCAAAAATTGAACATCACGACGTTCATCTGAACGCCGTTATTATCCGAGATGGCGTCGATTGCTTCGCCGAGATAGCGAGGACCGAGCAGAGCGAGATAGTTGGACAGGAGAGAAAAGGCGATTCCCGTCAAGGTTAAGGGCCAGAATTTGAACATATATCCGAGAAGGCGGAGAAATACACGGCCGTTTTTCGGTTTTTGGGAACGAAAGGCTTTTTTCAATGAAGTTTTTCCTTTGTGCGAACGAATGACTTTATTCAACGAAGCTACCTCCCATTTGCGAAGTGCTGATTTCCCGATATACGGGACAATTCTCCAAAAGCTGTGTGTGTTTTCCCATACCGATGATTTCGCCTTCGTCCAACACCAAAATGAGGTCGCAATTCATGACGGAACTGACTCTCTGAGCCACGACGATGAGCGTGGTACTTTCGAGATTTTGTGCGATAGCGGCGCGAAGGTTAGAATCGGTGCGGTAATCGAGGGCGGAGGACGAGTCGTCTAAAATGAGAATCTGCGGCCTCGCCGCCAAAGCCCTCGCAATCAGGAGTCTCTGCTTCTGCCCGCCCGAAAGGTTTGTCGCTTTGGGAGAGAGAAGGCGGGAATATCCGTCGGAGGAGGCGGAAATAAATTCGTCCGCCTGCGCGATTTTTGCCGCGCGGACGACGTCTTCGTGAGATAATTCCCTGCCGAAACGGATATTTTCCTCTATGGTGTCCGAATACAGAAAATCATTTTGCATGGCGATACCGAATTTTCGATGCAGTTCCCCGCCTTCAAAGGTACGAATATCCCGTCCTCCGATTCGTATCGAACCGGAGTTTATATCGTAAATCCGCATCAAAAGGTTGATGAGCGTCGTTTTTCCGCTTCCCGTTCCTCCGATAATCCCCAACGTCTGCCCCCGCGGCAGGGAAAAGGAGATGTTTTTGAGATGATTGCCCCTTCCGCCGTAGGAAAAAGATACGTTTTCGAATACGATAAACCCGTTTTCTTCTTTGAGCGGATAATCCGCTTCGGAAAGCGCCGTCAATTCCCTCGGCGCGTCCACGACCTGTTGAATTCTCGCCGCGGAGGCCGTGCTTCTCGTATACATCATAAAAATACGGGTGATGGAAAGAGTAGCCGTGGAAATCATGGTAAAATATTGCGTAAAGGCGATAATTACTCCGGGATCGGTCTTTCTCCCCATGACGCGATAGGCTCCGAGCAGTACGACGAACGTAATTCCGAGATTCATTAAAAGGTTCATGACGGGATTGACGAATCCGAGGGTGAGATTCGCCTTTTTTTCGTCCGAAACGAGTTTTTTGTTCACCTTGTCATAGCGCTGATGCTCACGTTCCACGCGGGACAGGGCTTTGATGACCCGAATCCCTTGCGAATCTTCTCTCACGACGCGGATCATGCCGTCCACCGATTTCTGAACGTTTTTATAAAGCCGCACTCCCCAAAGGGAAACGAAATACACCACCGCAAAAATGACGGGAAGCACCGCCAACATGACGAGGGAGAGAAAAGGGTCCATGACCAGCGTCACGATAATTCCGCCGAGTAAAAGCAGGGGCGCCCTTACGCCCAGCCGTTGAATTTTTCCGATAAAATCCTGAACGTTATAGGTATCCGTCGTAATGCGCGATTCCAGCGACGGAACGGTAAAAGCATCTATTTGTCTCCCCGAAAGAGACATAGTACGGTAAAAGAGGTCGTGACGGATTTGCTCTGTGCAGTCGCGCGCAACCTTGGAGGCCATTCGGTTTGCTTTGACGTTACAGACGAGCGCAATTAACGAACAGGCAATCATAACCCCGCCCCACAGGATAATCATGGACAGGCGTCCGTCGTTCGGTACCACGTCGTCGAGAATATGACTGAGAATATAGGGGAGAGCCAGCTCGATCAGCGTCCCCGTGCATTTGATGAGAAAGCCCACCAACATGATTTTGGTAAAGGGCTTTATGTATCGAAAAAGAAATTTCATTTCGTCTCACCGCCTTCCTCGAAATAGCTGCGGGCGCGGCAGACGATTTTTTCAAGAACACCCGACAGGCTTTCCTTTTCCTCTTTCGTGAGATCCTGCGTAATGTATTCGTTCCAAAATGCGGTTACTCTTTTCACTTCCGGCAGCACGTCAAACGCCTTTTGCGTGGGATAGACGAGAATTACTCTCCCGTCGGACGGGCTTTGCCTGCGCTCTACAAAGCCCTCCTTTTCGAGATAAGCGAGCTGTCTCGCCACGTTGCTCTTATCTACGCAAATATGTTTTGCCAACTGTTCCTGTGAGGTTCCCGGATAATTACATACGTTTATAATATAACTATGGTGGGGCGCGCCGAGCTGTACTTCTTTCAATTTTTCCGTTCGGTACAGCGCTCCGCATCGACTGATGACATTGATTTGTCTCATGAATGTCGGCATCGTTTTTCTCCTTTTTCAAAAATTGTTGCGTTCGCAACCATTATAACAAAAATAAAAAGATTTGTCAACGATCGGCGAAGAGCAAATCTTTTTGAATTTAGGCGGCAGAATTTATCCGAGGCTTTTCTTTCGAGAGAGGAGCTTTTGAATGTTCGCTCTATGATTTTTCTTGCGAAAAGGGGGATAAGGAGATTCTGCTCGTTTCGGCGCGTTCAAATTTTTTTATCGGGACGGCAATCGCGGTGCGCTCAGATTTCTTTATCGAGGACGGCAATCGCGGTGCGCTCGATATTTCGCTGAGACTCTTTTTCCGTGCGCTTAAACACGGCGGCAGCCAAGACGTCGATGACGTATAACTGACTGATTTTAGCGACGAGGGAGCCGCCGTCCAAGGGAGTATTTTTCGCCACGACGTATAAAGGGATATCCGCATAAGATCCCAAGGGAGAACGGAGGTAATTGGTAATGATGACGAGCTTTGTCCCGTTTCTCCGCGCGGCCTGTGCAATTCCTATCATATCCTTTGTACTTCCGCTGACGGAAAAGAGTACCAAAGCGTCTTCTTCCGTGAGCGTGGAGGTTGCAATCGTCTGAAAATGACTGTCGCTCAAATGGTAGACGTGGATTCCGAAGCGGAGGAATTTATTTCTCATTTCTTCCGCGGCAACGCCCGAATTTCCGCTCCCGAAGCAATACACGCGCTTCGCCTTTAAGAGAATATCCACAGCCTTTTCTACGTCTGCATGGTCTAAAAGCTCATAAGTCGAATGGAGCGCCGTCGTCATGCTGTTCATAATCGTGAATGCAAAATCCTCGGTGTCACCCGTATATTCGTTGCTGTTGCTCTGCGCCAACAGCATGCGGAATTCGGAATAGCCTCTCAAGCCGAGCTTGCGGCAAAATCTCAACAGCGTGGATTCTGCTACATTGGCAAGGCTCGCAAACTCCGTAATGGAAAGATAACTTAAATTGGTAATGTTGTTATTGCTGAGACAGTCGATGATTGCGCGTTCCTGTTTAGTGGTGCGCTGTCGGAGCAACGCAATTCTGTCAAAGACGCTTTCTGCCATAAATACCCCGTCCGAAAATGAATTTGTGATATTTTTCTTATCAAATATACCACATTTTCGGTTTTTTGTCAAGACATCTCTTGAAATTTGTCAGATAAATGACAGTCTTTTTTCAAATCGAAAAAATAATTGTGAAAATTTGCAATCAGGTATTGACAAGAGAAAAAAGATGTGCTATACTTGTCATGAAATTAGTCATTAAAGTATATAAAAAATGAAAATTATCTGTCATTTCATAGGAAAATTGTCTTAAACGGAAGAAAATTCCGAAAAAAACATATCTTTTTATAAGGAAAGAGGTTTTGATTTATGAAGAAGATGACCATTTACGTAATTCACCATTCTCATACGGACGTAGGGTATACCGATACGCAGGAGAAGATGAAGGCGCATCACGTGGGATTTATTCGGGAGGTAATCGATCTCATCAAGAAGCAGCCGCGGTTCAAATGGAATTGCGAAAGTTATTGGTGCGTTCAGCAATTTTTGGCGGAAGCTACCGCGGAGGAAAAGAAAGACTTCGTGAAATTCGTGAAGTCGGGAAATATCGGTCTTTCGGGCAGCTATCTCAACTTGACCGACCTTGCGAGCGAACGAGTGCTCAACGAAACGATGGATGCATGCGTGGCGGAGTTGAAGGAATACGGTCTTGCCTATCATTATGCGATGACCGCGGACATCAACGGCTACGGTTGGGGATTTGCGGACGCACTGTATAATCACGGTGTCAGGGGCCTTCTTTCCTGTATCCATACGCATCACGGGTACCATCCCTTATTCCGCAAGCAGGTGCCTTTCCGCTGGCGCACGCCCAAGGGAAATTCCCTTTTGGTATGGAACGGGGAACATTACCTCTTCGGAAACGAACTCGGAATCGCGCAGGCGTCGGAATTTGAGTACACCTTGCAGGACGGACTGACGTTTGCGGGGCTCACGCCTTATGAAAAGGCCTGCAAGCGTATTCAGGCGTTTGTGGATACGGATTTGGCGCAGGGATATGAATACGATTTCATTCCCGTTTCGGTCAGCGGGAACATGACGGACAATTCGCCCGCGTCCCTGAAAGTATTGGAATTTATCGACAGATATAACGCAGAGCACGAGGAAATAGAATTAAAACTTGCGACGCTGGACGAATTTTTCGCGCGGGTGGAGAAGATAGAAAATCTGCCCGAATACGCGGGGGACTGGACGGATTGGTGGGCGGACGGAGTGGGCTCCACGCCCGCGGATACCATGCACTATCGCGCAGCGTCGCGCCTGTACGACGTGGCGAGAAAAATGGACTCCGACGGAACAATCGGCGGGAAAGAAAACTATCGTTCCGCGCTGTATAATCTAATGTTTTATGCGGAACATACTTGGGGCTACTCTTCGTCGATTACGGAGCCGTATCACCCGCAGGTGAACAATCTCGACCAATGGAAGCGGCTGTTCGCCCTGAAAGCGAACGAGTCCGCGACGATTGCCTGCGAGAAAATCCGCCGCCATTTGGGCGAGACGCCCGTTTCCCTGCATCGGGAGCTTAAATTCCGCGCCGCAAATCCGCATGATTTTGAGGTTTGCGACATGCTGGTGCAGGATCTCGAACATTTTTACGGGCACGAGCATTTCGACGTCGTGGACGAAGCCACGGGGGAGAGCGTTCCCTTCCAAATCAGCCGCTATTCGAGGGGGCCCGAAATGTGCATTTTCGTAAAGCTCACCCCGAAGCAGGTGCGTACCTTCTGCCTGAAAGAGAAGCCCGCGCCCATAATCGGGAGCGCGGGGCTCTGCGCCCGCTGCGGAATAGAGGGAATCGCGGATCTTTCGCACGTGCTGCATGAAACGCCGGGAGATTATATCTATACGGACGCAATCGAGAACGAATATTTCCGCATAGAAATGAGCCGTCCCTGCGGCGTGACGCGCATTTACGACAAAGAGAAGGGAAAGGAGCTCCTCCGCGAAGGAGAAACCGCCTTCCGTCCCGTTTACGAAGTGACCCCGCGCGATTTGACGGAGGACTATCTCTGGGTACGCAGGAATATGGGCCGCAACCGCAAAGCGGTACGTACTCAGCGGGATTTCGGGGAGCTCATCGACATCAAGGTTTTGGAAAACGGAACGCTTTACGGCCGTGTAGAGCTCAAATACCGTCTGGCGGGAACGCAGGAATGTAGTGTTATCCTCACCGCGCATAAGCTGATGCCGCGAATCACCGTGGATTTGCGCCTGCATAAGGACAGCGTGTGGGAACCGGAAAATTTGTATTTGTCCCTGCCGTTTGCGAAGGACGGGGATACGGTATACATGGATAAAGCGGGGGCTGTATTCCGCCCGAGAATCGACCAGCTTCCCGGTACCTGCGTGGATTTTTACGCGGTGCAAAACGGAGCGGCGTTTGCGGGAAAGGACGGAGCGGTTATTCTTGCGGCGCAGGATGCTCCCCTGATGACGATGGGAACGCTGGAAGCGCATCCCATCAAATTGATGGGCGAAGGAAGCCCCAATACAGACGAACTGCATGCTTGGGTAATGAATAATTTCTGGGAGACCAATTTCAAGGCTAGCCTTGCGGGCTTCTATCAGTTCCGTTATACGTTGCAGACGACGGGGACGACGGACCCCGAACAGATATTCCGCGAAGCGGAAGGAATAAACGAAGGCGTTTTGACGTTTTACGCCTTTGAAGGAGAGAAAGAGTGAAATCTTTGGGTATCGATTTAGGCGGCACGTCGGCAAAACTCGGCGTGGTGGAGGACGGAATCATTCTGGCCTCGGCGTCGGTAGCGACGCGCGCGGACAGCGATTACGAGGGAATCGTGCGCGACCTTACGGAAACGGCGAAAAAGCTGGTCGCGGGGCACCGCATCAGAAAAATAGGAATCGGCTCGCCGGGGCTGGTGGACTCGGTGACGGGAAAAGTTTGTTTTTCCAATAACATCCGTTGGAGCGACGCCCCGCTCCGCGACGACATCGGCAGAAATCTGGGCGTTCCCGCCCTGATTGCCAATGACGCGAAGTGCGCGGCGTTAGGAGAAGCGCTGTACGGCGTCGGAAAGGGCTGTAAGAGAGTGGCGATGCTCACCCTCGGCACGGGAGTGGGAGGCTGTTTCGTCGTCGACGGCAGGCTGGAAGGCGGCTCCGTACACGCGGACGCGGCGGGGATTTTCGGACACATGACGCTCCATCCCGACGGCAGGCCGTGCAACTGCGGCCGAAAGGGCTGTCTGGAAGCGTATTGCTCGGCGACAGCGATCGCAAAGCGGGCACAACTCGCGCTCGGCGAAGGAACGACGGCAAAGGACGTATTCGACGCCGCGCGGGCGAATCACCCCAAGGCGCGGGAAATTGTGGACGAATTTGCCGACGACCTCGGCACGGCGCTCGTCAGTCTGGCGAATATCCTGCGCCCCGAATGTTTCGTCATCGGCGGCGGAATTTCCGCCTCGGCGGATTTGTTCCTGCCCGCGGTCAACGAAACTTTGCGGAGAGAGGTATACGGGGAAAATTATGCGCCGGTCAAAGCGTTCGCCGCTCAGCTCGGCAACTCGGCGGGAATTATCGGAGCGGCTTCGCTCCGTTAAAAGCGGAAAATCAAAGAGACATATAGGAAAATCAAAGAGTTATTCGGAGGAGTAAACATGAAAGGCTACGGAAATTACGATAAATACCCCGAACTCAATATACGGGGCTACGAGGCATGGGAGGGCTATCGGGCGGTCGGAGAGGAATTACTCCGCCGCGCCGCAGGGAAAAAGCGTTTCGTCATCGTCTTTGACTGCTACACCGAAGTGGAGCAAAACGAGGTCAAAGAGGGGCTTTCCTTCCTGAACGCAAAATGGTTCGATTCGGATAGGGCGATGATGAGCGACGAGGCTTATAACGCAAAAATCCGCCCCTTCGTCACGGACGACAGAGTTTTCGGAATCATGAATACCCTGAAACTTGCCGACATTTTGGACGAAAACAAGGCGACGGCGCTCAAAGGCGAGATAGAGGCGGCAAAGGGGATCGTCTGCGTCATCGGTGTGGGCGCTTCGCTCGTCGCGGAGGGGGATTTGTACGTCTATCTCGATTTGGCCCGTTGGGAGATTCAGTGCCGCTTCAAAAAGGGCGCTCCCAATTGGAAGACGGACAACGCTTCCGCCAATAAACTCGCTAAGTTCAAACAGGGCTTTTTCGTAGAATGGCGCATGGCCGACCGCCACAAGCGCGAAATGCTGGAAAGGGCGGACTACCTGCTCGATACAAATGTGACGGGGTGCCCGAAAATGGTGAGCGGCGACGGCTGGCGCAAGGGGCTCGAAACATTTGCAAGCCGTCCGTTCCGTCTGGTTCCCTATTTTGCGCCCGAGGTCTGGGGCGGTCAGTGGATGAAGGAAGTGTGTGACTTGGACCGTTCGGAGACAAACTATGCCTGGGCGTTTGACGGGGTTCCCGAAGAAAACAGTATTTATATGCGTTTCGGGAACGTGAGAATAGAGGTTCCCTCCATAGACGTAGTGTTTTATCGCCCGCGACTGCTTTTGGGTGAAAAGGTGCATGCGCGGTTCGGGGACGAATATCCCATTCGTTTCGATTTCCTCGATACGATGGGCGGACAAAATCTCTCTCTGCAAGTTCATCCCCTGACGGAATATATTCAGAATACCTTCGGCATGCACTATACGCAGGACGAGAGCTATTACATACTCGACTGTGCAGACGATGCCTATGTATATCTGGGGCTCAAAGAGGGAGTGGATAAAAGAGCCATGCTTGCCGATTTGGAAGCGGCGCAAAGGGGCGAGATGATTTTCCCCGCCGAAAAGTACGTGAATAAACTTCCCGCGAAAAAGCACGACCATTTCCTTATTCCCGCAGGTACGGTGCACTGTTCGGGGGCGGATACCATGGTTCTCGAAATCAGCGCGACGCCGTATATTTTTACCTTTAAGCTGTGGGATTGGTCCCGCCTCGGATTGGACGGCTTGCCCCGTCCCGTGCATATCAATCACGGAAGGCACGTCATTCAATGGTACCGCGATACGCCTTGGGTAATGGAAAATCTCGTCAACCGCTTTGAAACGGTGGAAAAGAGGGACGGCTACCTCGAAGAGCATACCGGCCTGCACAAGCGGGAATTTATCGAGACTCGCCGTTGCCATATCCGCGGAACGGAACACATGAGAACGGACGGCTCCGTCGTTCAGGCGAACGTCGTGGACGGCAGAGGGGCGGTTATCGAAAGTCCGACGGGCGCATTTGAGCCGTTTGAAGTACATTATGCGGAAACGTTTATCATTCCCGAAAGCGTAAAGGAATACACCGTGCGGCCTCTCGACGAAGAAGTCGTCATCGTCAAGGCGAACGTGCGCGGCTGAATAAAGATTGAAAACTGAAAATTTTGTAAAAAGGACGTCCTTTTTACGCAGTTGCTTACAACTGCGTAAAAAGGACGTCCTTTTTACGCAGTTGCTTACAACTGCGTAAAGAAATAAAACTTAATTGGAGGAAGGATGAAATGAAAAAATTATTTGCAACGGCACTTGCGCTGACGGTATCGGCCGGAGCTCTTTTTGGGCTTTCGGCCTGCGGCGGAAACAAGGGCAACGAAATTGTCGTATGGTGCGAAGCGACGGGGTCGGATAAGGCGGTCATGGACGAATTCGTGAAGTATTTCAACGAAAACAACGACCTTGGCTATACGATGACCTACAAGATGCAGGACAGCGTATCCGAGTCTCTCGCGTCCGCTTCTTTGGGCGGAACGGCGCCCGACCTCGTGATTTGGCCTCGTTGGGAGACGATTTCCAAGAAAAATCTGTTACACGATTTGTCTGACAAGATAGAGGCGAGCGAGACGATTGAGCTTTCCGACTACAACGAAGCCGCGCGCCGCGAGCTGGAAATTTCGGGCAGCGTCTACGGAGTCCCTACCGACCTCGATGCGTGGGGCTTGTGGTGTAATATGGACCTCGTTTCAGAGGAACAGATTCCCGCTACCTGGGACGAGCTGATTGCTTCGACGACGGCACTCACGAGCGGCAGCGGCAACGATACTATCGTCGGGCTGGACGCATACAATCTGCGCGGTCAATTTTATGGCTTTATGCTTTCCGCGGGCGGACAGCTGGTCGATACCAGCGGGACGATTCCGAAAATTAACATCGATATTTCGGATAAAACCTCAAAATCCTATACGGATGCGGAATCCGTCATGAATCTGTTTATCGAGTTGATGACGATTACGGGCTGTCCGACCGATTATCATACCGACGATAAATTTATCGAGGGCAAGGTAGCGATGAAGTTCGGGCCGAGCAATTACGATAGGACGGTGGAGACGCTGAGCGGCAAGAAGATGAATCTGAATTTCGTCGGCTATCCCGCCAAGAGCGAGACGGAAGGCGCAGTGAGCGGCATGCTGGGCGGCTACTCGCTGGCGATTCCCAAGTCCAAGGACATCGATAAGGGCTTTTCGGTCATGGAGTGGTGGCTCGCCGACGAGAACCTCGAAAAATATTGCGAACTTTACAGCCTGCTGCCGGCAAAGACCTCCTTGCAGTCGGCGGAATTTGTGCAGGAAAGTCAAGTGCTTTCCACGATGAAGGAAATGCTTCCCGCCTGCGACGTCAGACCTATCGCAAAGGGATATTCCAATGTAGAGACGACTTGGATATTCGGTACGATAGATTCCTTGCGCGAATATATCCGCACGGGCTCCGGTTCCATTAAAGATGCGGACGCGGCGTTGAAACAAATCAAGGAGAAGGGCGATTCGCAGTTCCAGCTGGAAGCCATGTTATAAAAGGAGGCCGTCCATGACAAACGCTACGGCAAAAAAGAAGCTGACCATGCAGGGGAAGCTGGCTTTGAAGGGCTTTTTCTTCGTTCTGCCCGCGCTCCTGTTCTTCGTCGTCTTTGTGCTCGTACCCATTCTTATGGCGATGGTTTTGGCATTTACGAGCTATGACGGAATCGGGGAAATCACTTTCGTCGGCGTAAAGAATTTTATCAATATTTTCACGCTCGACAGCATTTTCGGGAAATCCTTTTTGAATGTGGCATGGTATGCGCTGTTCGCCATTCCTCTGTCGGTGATTCTGCCCCTTTTATACGCGCTTCTCATCAATACAAAGGTAAAGGGAAATAAGGTTTTCCGCGCGATTTATTACCTGCCCGGTCTCACCAGCGCAGTGGCGGCGGCGACCGTGTTCCGCTTGGTATTCAACCCCGACATCGGCATCGTCAATTCCTTCCTGCGCGTGTTCGGCATAGAGGGCCCGCAGTGGCTGGAATCTTCAAAGACGGCGATGCTCACGATTGTCATTCTCGCCATGTGGCAGGGAATCGGCGGAAATATGATTATTTATGCCGCGGCGCTCAACGGCATTTCGCCCGAGCTGTACGAGGCGGCGACCATAGACGGCGCGAGCAAGGTACGCATGTTTTTCAGAATAACGCTGCCTCTGCTGCTCCCGACTACCTTCTTTATCGTGACCATGAGCATCATCGGCGCATTCCAACTCTATGACCAAGTGCTGATGATGACGGACGGCGGACCGGCAAATTCGACCGTGACGCCCGTGTTTGTAATTTATAACCGCGCCTTCGGTACCAATTCGAATATGGGCTATGCGTCGGCGCAGGCGGTACTCCTGTTCCTCGTCATTGCCGCTATTACGGTATTGACACAGCGATTCGTCAAGGACCGCGCATACTGACGGAGGTGGAAAATGGAACTCACACTTACCCCCAGACAGAAAAAAATCGCGGGCAAAACCGTCATTTTCATCGTAATGGCGATTTTGGCAATCGTGGCGCTCGCTCCTTTCTATTGGTCTATTCTCATCGCATTCCGCGAGTCGGAATTTATTTACACCGATCGTTCCTGGCTGCCCTCGCACGTCACGATCGAACATTTCAAAAACGTTTTCCAAAATGTGGATATCGGTCGATATTTTATCAATACGGTCGGGCTTACCGTAGTCAACGTGGCGACTAACTTGATTTTTGCGTCCATGGCGGCATACGGCTTTGAGAAGCTCCGCTTCAAGGGAAGCAACGCGATTTTCAAAATCATGATGCTTTCTATGATGCTTCCCGGAATAGCGACGACGGTCCCCACCTTCCTGCTCCTTCGTTCCTTTCCGCTCGTGGGCGGAAATAACATTCTGGGACAGGGCGGAACGGGCTTTATCGGCACCTATCTCGGCGTGCTCCTGCCCGGAACGGTGGGCGTGTACGGTATCTTCTTCATGCGGCAGTTTCTCATTCCCGTCAGCGGTGAATACGCGGAGGCGGCTCGGCTGGACGGGGCGGGGGAATTGAGGATATTCTTCAATATCTACATTCCCATGATCGTGCCCGCGCTTTTGACGCTCGGAATCTTCTGCTTCCAAGGCGTGTGGAATTCGTATATGTGGCCAAACCTCATTTTGCAGGGACACGAGGAAAAGAGCGTCCTTACCATGGCGCTTCGCAACTATTCACTGGAAACAAAATTCCAATACGGCCCCATGATGGCGATGAGCGTGCTCATGAGTATTCCCATCATCGTATTCTTCTGTATCATGCAGAAATATTTCATCAGCGGGGTGGCAATCGGCGGCTTGAAAGGCTGACGGAAAAAACAAAATGAATACGGGAGGAACTCCCGTCTCATAAAAAACAATAAACGGAGGATTTTTTGATGAAAAGAACTATGAAAAGAGGCTTATTGACTCTTGCGGTGGCCGGATTCGTCGGAGCGTCGGCGCTCGGCGTTTCCTCGGTAGTCTCTCTTGCCGAAGGCGAGGAGAAGATTTTCGATTACAGCTTTTTGAACGGACGTACCTATATCACGGGCGTCACGCAGGAAAACATCGAAAATGCTTTTGAAAAAGAAGCGAAGCGGGTAAAGGACGAAATGACCGAGCAGGGAATTGCCGACCAATTTGTCGTTGTAAACGCGCCTCTCGGAAACGGCTGGCCCTCTGCCAATGACACCTACTTTGTGGCGGCACACATGGATCTCGGCACATACAGCGGCTGGAATAATTGGGGAAAAACCGGATATGCGTTTATCGTCTATAATCCGCACATGAACGAGGCATTCACCGTCCGCGGAGAAGCGGCGGCCGCTTATGTGAATATGAATAACGGATGGACAGACCAAGTTACTATCGCGGGCTATCCCAAGGGAAATGATTTTACGGTCGGAGAGACTACCTATCAGAACTTTACACTCGGATATTCCATGGGCAGTCAGTTTATCGTGGGTAAAAATGTGGACGAGACGGGCAAAGAGATTGCTTTGACGGCAGAGGATATAGCGGAAAATATGGTCGTTCCCGTCTATCAGGATACGGCTTCCGCCGAGGTCATCGAGGGGCTTTCTATCGAGGATTTCGTCAATGCGTATAAGGAATATTATACGGATAAGGAAGTCAACTACAATCCGATGCGGAATATCAACAACCTGAATAACAGTCAGTGGAGACAAAAGACGGCAGACGGCGGCGAAGTGGTATATAATTCTCTCCGCAAAGAAATGTTTACCGTTAAAACCTTTTTGAGCGCTTATAATGCGACGACGGAATGGGGCAACCCCGTCGGTGAAGAAACGACGACAAAGGGAGTCGTTAATCAGCTCTTTACGAAGGGCGTAGCCGTTTTGGAGGGCGAGGAAGTAAAATTCTACGTCGCTTCCCACGTCGATCCCGACACGGGTGAAATCGTCAGCGATTTTAACGAGGACGCCGTCGGCGGCATGACGGACGACGTAGCGGCTTCTCTTCCCTCGGGGGTGACGGCGGACGCCGTAGCGGAGGCCGCAAAAGCCGTCTGGACGACGGAAATGGGCAATCCTGCCGATTATATGAATTTTGAAACGGAAACCATTCTTTCTCAAACCTTTGTCGCAAAGGAAACGATAGACGGCAAGGACGTCAACAAGACGAGTAAAATTTATGTGGACGTTTCCAAAACGCCTTTGACGGCGGTAGTGCTCGACAGCGATACCTATGAGATTTATAAACTGCCCGTCCGCTTCAACGAAGGCAACAAAAAATACGATGTGACGGGAGAAATGGTTCTCGGGCCCGCAACGAGCGCGTTTTTCGAGGAGAACGGCAAGAAATATCAGAATTTCCTGTACGGTGCAATCGAGCTTTCCGCTGCAAAAGAAGAGGATATGGTTCTCCCCGGCGTAAATTATGACGCTTCCGGAAACCGTACCGTTCTCGACCTTTCCGATTTCATTACGATAGACGCTTCTACAATCCGTATTCCCGAAAGCTATAATATCGGTGCCGCGGATCTCCTTGCGAAATTCAAAGCTGCCTATAAGGAATTTACGGAACAGGGAATTGCGCTCGGCATGCCCAATAAAGAGGGGATCGGCGCATGGCCTGCTACCGAAGGCGGACAGGAGGACGGCACCAATGAATTTAAGGACGGGCAGGGCATGATCAAGCTCGGTCTGCACGCGACGGACAGCAACGCTATCTGCTACTACGGCGTTACGGCGATGCTCGCGTACAACCCCGAGGACGGAAATGTTTATCTTATGTCCGACGCGGTAATGAGCAATATGGCTACCTATTACAGCGTTTACGGCGCTCCGCGCGGCAATCTCACCGCTACGACGATTACGGTGGACGGACAGGAAATCGAAATTCAGATTCAGAACTTCCAGCTCGGTTATCTGACGGTCATGGGAGATGCCGCCAGCATGGTCGCGGACAGGAATTGGGATTTCGAGCTCGGCGGTGCGGTCAATCTCGACGGCAGCAAGATTCCCGGCGTGGAATATCCCGGCGAAAAGGACGATGACGGCGATTCCTCTTCGGGCGGGAGCGGCTCGTCCGAAAACGAAGGCGACGGCGGCTGCGGCAGCACGATGTCTTTGGTGGCTGCGAGCTCGGCGCTCCTTGTCGCGGGCGTTGTTTTAGTGATTGCGAAAAAGCGTAAGATTAACGGATAATCGGAGGAAGACGTATGAAAGGTTGGAAAAAAATGATCGTGTGTTGTCTTTCGGCGATATTGGCTGCGACGGCGTTTGCCGCCTGCGGCGGGAATGGAGGAGAGAGCTCGTCGAACGGCGGTTCGGAAAGCTCCTCCTCGTCCGAACCGACAGTCGAACGGCCCACCGAGGAGGAGACCCGCGCGAAAGCGATGGTCGCCACGATTTTCGAGCAGTACGGCGTGGAAGGCGGCGAGGGAGACGATGCGTATATCAATCTGAAAGAAAATTACGGCAGCGACGTATCGGGATTTCTTTGGACGAATTTCAGCGGCGTGGGCATGCAGTACTACATGTGCAAACTCTATCCCGATGACGCGGAACAGAAGGATACCTATCGCAAAATGCTGAATAATTTCAAATATTTCCGTCAGAGCAATCCCGAAAGCAACGCGGCGGAAAATTCCGTGAAATATCATTCCGCGCGCGGTAATACGCCGTACAGTGGATACGGGGACTGTTTCTTCGACGACAATATCTGGGTGGCGCGCAATT
>CAKXBD010000006.1:0-15557 GCA_934871445.1 uncultured bacterium
TACTCTGTCTCTGCGGCAACTATACCGACGCGGACGGACTTCCCTTATCAGACTGAAAGTAAATGAAATGTGCCCTCCCGCATATGCGGGAGGGCACAAATTTTATAAAATTCAGTCGGTAAAGACGGGAATGGTATTCAGATAAATGACGTCGGGGCGTTTTGCCGCGTCGCCTTCCGCGAGGACGAACGCCTTTTTCGCCACAATTCCGCCCGCTTTTTCGACGAGGGACACAAGTCCCGCAAGGGACGCGCCCGTGGACACCACGTCGTCCACGATTCCCACTTTTTTCCCGCGGATCAGCTCGACGTCGTGACGGGAGAGATACAATTTCTGTTCCTTTCCCGTAGTGATGGAGGATTCTATCGCGACCTCTATGCCGTCCTGCATATATAATTTTTTGCTTTTTCTCGCTACGGCATAGAATCTCTGTCCGAGATTTCGGGCGATGCAATGCGTAAGCTGTAACCCTTTGGATTCGGCCGTAATGAGCACCTCGCAATCCCTGAGCTTTTGAGTAAGTAATTTTGCGCAGTGCTCGGTCAAGGCGCTGTCACCGTGCAGGTTAAAGAACGCAATCGATACGCCGCTCGGCAGGGGCAAAACGGGCAGCTTTGCCTCGAAGCCCTGAAAATCCACCGTATAAAATTCCCGTTTCATGGAATGACTCCTTAAAATTAATCGTTTTCAGACCCAGTCTATTGTAGCACATTTTTTGTCGAAAGTAAACTTTTTTCGGGCTTTTCTTCTTTTACTTTTTACCTCTTCCATTCGGGAATTATTTGATTTCAAATATCCAGTTTTCCGGTGCGTCCGTCTCTTTCAGCTGTATCGCTGTCAGTGTCTTTTTCAGTTTCATGAGCGTTTCTGAGGAAGAAAAGAGAATTTCGTTTTCTCCGTCGACAATCTTTCCCACGGGAGTAAGGACGGCAGCCGTGCCGCAGAGACCACATTCTGAAAAAGAAGGAACTTCCTTGAACGGGACGGGACGTTCTTCGACGGGCATGCCGAGGTAATGCTCTGCTGCATAGGCGAGGGAGCGTCGGGTAATGGAGGGCAGAATGGTAGGAGAGGCAGGCGTGACGAATTTCCCGTCCCTCGTAACGAAAATGAAATTTGCTCCGCCCGTTTCCTCCACATACGTGCGCGTGGCGGCGTCGAGATATAGATTCTCGTCGTAACCCTCCGCATGAGCCAAGACTCCCGAATATAGACTCATGGCGTAATTCAGTCCCGCTTTCACGTGTCCGGTTCCGTGGGGTGCGGCTCGGTCAAACGGGGAGACTTTAAGGGAAACGGGCCGTATTCCGCTCTTAAAATAGGGGCCTACGGGAGACGCAAAAATGCGGAATTCGTATTCCAAAGCGGGCTTTACGCCCAAAACATTTCCTGTGGCAAACAAAAACGGACGCAAATAGAGCGCCGCGCCGCTTCCATAGGGCGGAACATATTCTTCGTTCGCTTTTACGACTTTTCTCACGGCATCCAAAAATTTTTCTTTCGGATAGACGGGCATTTCGAGTCGCTTGGCGGACTCCTCCATTCTTTCGGCGTTCAGATCGGGGCGAAAGCAGACGATCTTTCCGTCCTTTGCGGTATAGGCTTTGAGCCCTTCAAAACAGGTTTGTGCGTATTGTAAGACTCCCGCGCTTTCGCTGAGGACGATTTCCGCATTTCGGGTGAGTTTTCCTTTCTCCCAAACGCCGTCTTTGTAGCGAGCGACAAATCGGAAAGGTGTTTTCATATATGCAAAGGGAAGGTTTTGAAAATCCAATTCGGTTTTTTTCATTGTCGGTATCCTTTGAAAAGAGATTTCTATAAATTTATTATAGGCGCATTTTTTCCGAAAGTCAACGGATATGTAATTTTTTTGCGCATAACGAGGGTTGACTTTTACTTATAATAATGATACAATATTTTTATATCCCGCGGGAACATTTTTTGTTCGGGGAAAGGAGGCGCTTTTTTTGAGCGAGATTACGGCCATCACGCCGCAGATGAAGGATAAAACGAGGTGTAATGTTTTTGTGGACGGTCGTTTTTATTGCGGCCTGACGTTGGAAGCGGCCGTGAAAAACCGGCTCAAAGCGGGACAGATTGTGGATTTGGAAAAACTCTCCGCCATTCAGTTGGAGAGCGAAAAATCTACGGCGCTCGATAAGGCGCTTACGCACATTTCCGCGGCGCAAAAGACGGAAAAGCAGGTGAAGGAATACCTCGAAGGCAAGGGGTATCTCCCCGCCGTAGTGGAATATGTGCTCGGAAGGATGCGGGAATACGGCTTTCTCGACGACGGTTCCTATGCGGAAAATTACGCGCACGCCGCCGTAAAGAGGAAGGGCGTGAGGCTCATTCGTCTGGAACTGAAAAGCAAGGGCGTAGCCGAAGAACACATATCTGCGGCCACGGAGGACTTGGAAGGAGAGGAAGAGACGGCGGGGCGCCTTCTCGAAAAATATATGCGCGGAAAGCCCTGCGACAGATCCACGCTGTATAAGGCTTTTCGGTATCTGCTCGGAAAAGGGTTTGAATACGAGACGGCCCGTGCGGCATTGTCCGCCTTCGGAGATACGGAAGAGGAATAACGGCATGACAAGAATCGATTTGAAAGAGACGACTTCGACGAACGAGGTCGCGAAATCTCTCCGCGACCGAGGTGAAAATTTAGTCGTGACGGCGCTTCGCCAGACGGGGGGAAAGGGCACGAAGGGCAGGAGCTTTTCTTCCGCGGCGGGCGGCGTGTACCTTACGAGATTGACGTTTTATGAAAACTTTCCTGCCGCAGACGCGTTTTTGATCATGGCGAGCGCCTCCGTCGCCGTATGCAGGACGCTGGAAAAGTACGGCTTTGAGGCGGAAATCAAATGGCCGAACGACGTTTACGTGCACGGGAAAAAGATTTGCGGAATCCTCATCGAAAATACATTTTCGGGGAATAAAATTTCTTGTTCCGTCGTGGGAATCGGATTCAATAACGAGCTTCCCCCCGAACTTTCGGGAACGGCGATTTCCATGCGTTCGGCGGCGGGAAAAGTTTTTGATCGGGAAGAAACGGAAAACGTTCTGATAGAGGAGTCGGGCAAAATTTTCCCCATGGAGGAATACCGAAAGCGGATAGGTTTTCTCGGCCGTCCCGTCCTGCTCCTTTCGGGAGAGCGGAAAATTCCCGCCCGCGCGGTCGATGTGGATGAACGGGGGGGATTGCTCGCGGAAGTCGGCGGGGAGGTGAAGCGGTTTGCGGCCGCGGAGGTCTCTCTCCGTTTTGAATAGAGGAGGAAAAAATGCGTTACGTACTTACAAACGCGCAGATGCGCGCGGCGGACGGATTCACGATAAACGAATTGAAGGTACCGTCTTTGACCTTAATGGAACGGGCGGGAGCGGCGCTCGCGGCGGAAGCGGAAAGAATGTGTCCCGCGGGCGGGGACGTGCTCTGCGTCTGCGGCGGCGGAAATAACGGCGGGGACGGATTTGTTTGCGCGCGGCTGCTTTTGCGAAAGGGAATATCGGTCGCGGTTCTGTGTACGGCGGAAAAATTTTCCGCCGAATGTAAAAGGAATAAAGAGGAATTTGAAAAATCGGGCGGGGAGGTGTATTCGGTCTTTCCGCGCCGCCGCTTTTCTCTCGTCGTGGACTGCCTGTTCGGAACGGGCTTTTCGGGCGAGCTTCGCGGCAAAGACGCCGTCGCGGCCGATTATATCAACGCTTCGGGCGCGAAAGTGCTGTCCGCGGATATTCCTTCGGGCGTATCGGGAAACAGCGGTATTGCCGCAGAAAAGGCCGTAAGAGCGGACAAGACGCTCTGTATCGGAGAATATAAGGCGGGGGTATTCTTGGGCGACGGAATAGATCTTTCGGGCGAACGCGGGAGAGCGGATATCGGCATTTCTCTGCCCGAACTTTCGGACGGGCAAAGCTATGCCTTTCTCGTCGGACGGGAGGAGGTCGCCGCCCTTCTTCCGAAGCGCAATCGGAATAGCCATAAGGGAACTTACGGCCGCGTCGCCGTCGTCGCGGGTAGCGAAGCCTATACGGGGGCGGCGTACCTTTCCGCCGCCGCGGCGCTGCGGAGCGGGGCGGGATATACTTTCCTGTTCCTGCCCGAAAAAATCCTGCCCTCGTTCGTTCTCAGACTTCCCGAAGTATTGCTTTCTCCGCTCGGAAAAGGGGACAGGGTTTCGTTCAGCGAAACGGAGTTTGAAAAACTGCTTCCGTTTTCCGCGGTGGCGTTCGGAATGGGAACGGACGTGTCCGAGGACGTATTTCAAGGCGTGTGTTATCTTTTGAAGGAATATACGGGGCGATTGCTCCTCGACGCAGACGCGCTCAACAGTCTCGCGAAATACGGCAGAGACCGCCTTTCGGAAATTTTTGAGAATAAGAAATGCGACGTTCTCCTCACGCCGCACATAAAGGAATTTTCCCGCCTGACGGGAAAGGAGATTTCGGAAATCTTGGCCGCAGGGCTGGACGCCCCGAAGGAATTTGCCGAAAAATACGGCGTTACGGTATTGTTGAAGGGCGCGGCGACCGTCATTTCCGACGGCCAAAGGACGGCGATCAACGTTTCGGGGACCCCCGCTCAGTCCAAGGGCGGAAGCGGCGATGTGCTTTCGGGGCTCGTCGCAGGCCTTTGCGCGGGCGGCTTGTCCGCGTTCGACGGCGCCGTTGCAGGCGCGTATCTCGCCGGAAAAGCCGCGGAACTCGCGGCGGAAACGACGGGGGAATATTCTCTCACGGCCTCCGACGAAATCGAGTGTTTAGGCAGAGCGTTTTTGAGTCTTGAAAAATCCGACGCGCTTTGAGAAATGTAGAGTCAAATCCGTAAGAGAACCGAATAAGCCGCAAAAAATTTTAATATAGGTTTCAGGTACGGCGGACGGGCTGTTTTCGTTGAAAGGCTTTGCGGCTTTTTGTCAGCGGTATCCGAAAATGCGTACAAATACGGAAGAGAGGATCAGCGCGCTTCCGAAAATGAGATAGTAGAGGGGAAAGGGGGTAATGAGCGAGGTCAAAAGAATGAGGATTCCGCCGAGGAGAAAATGTCGGCTGTTGCTTTTTGCAAAATACAGTTTGAGGCGTTTTTTCTTTTTCTTGGCAAATGCTTCCTCGCAGAGGTAATGTTCGGGCAAAGCGTTTCCCTCTTTGAGCATGGCGTATACGTCTTTTGCAACTTTTGTTTGGATATTCAAGCGGGAACAGAGCTTTTCCGCTTCGGGGGAAAGCTGTCCGCAGAGGATACATTTTTGTTTTTCCGTTTTCGCCCGAACGACGGCCGCGGCCTCGTCTCCGTCCGCGGGGCGTACGGTAAATAGGGGAAAATAGAGAATTTCCGCCGTTTCCACGGCGTTGAGCCCCGCTGCCGTGCGCGTTTTCGTCTCCCCGTTTTCCTCCTTTTCCGCAAAAAAGCGGCGGAAAAATTCGGCGTTTTGCCGCGGGGTGGACAGGGCGAGATGCAGCATGAGTTTTTCCATCGTCTCTTCGTCCTGTTTTTTCAAAAAGAGTTTTTCGCGCTTTCTGTCGAGAAAGAACCATACGGGCAGAGCGACGAAAATTCCCGCGGCGGCCGCGAATAACAGCGAGGCGGACAGCGGGAGGCGTAAGTAGCGGAACAGGCACAGCGCGGGGATAAAGGTCACCGCGAAGGCGAATAATATATCTGAAATAAAAGCGGATTTTTTCATGCTTTTATTTTTGACGGAAATTTCGGCTTCTAAACTTGAAAAATTCGTAAATATATAGTATAATGGAAATATGAATATCGGAATTTTCGGCGGGTCGTTCGATCCGCCTCACCTCGAACACGTGCGGCTTGCCGCGGCGGCGGTGGGGAGCTTGAATTTAGATATGCTGTTTGTCGTTCCCGCGCATACGCCGCCACATAAAAAGGATAAGGTTCTTTCTTCCGACGAGAATCGGCTTGAAATGTGCCGCATCGCTTTTAACGATTGCCCGCGGACGGAGGTCAGCGATTGCGAGATTCGACAAGGCGGGACCAGCTACACTTATCTCACCTGTCGTCGTTTTCGGGAGTTATACCCTGCCGCAAAACTCTTTTGGCTGGTAGGGACGGATATGCTCCGCGATTTTCCCACTTGGCGGAATCCGGAGGAAATTTTATCTCTCGCCTCCTTGGCAGTATGCGCGCGCGCAGAAAAACCGGGCTGGACGGAAAAGGAGCTGAAAGATTTTACCGCGCGTTTCCAAACGGATTTTGCGATTATCCGTTACGACGGAAAAGACGTTTCCTCGACGGAGGTTCGGGTATTGGCCGCGGCGGGAGAGGACGTGATCCCCCTCGTCGGCACAAAAACGGCCGAATATATCCGCAAAAACAAATTATACGAAATTCCGCATGCGCGGGAAGCTCTGCTTCTCGAAAAGCCGTCAAGGCGGGCGCACAGTATCCGCGTCGCGTTGTTCGCAGCGGAATATGCCGCGAAATTCGGAATTTCCGAAAAACAGGCGGTGACGGCGGCGCTCTTTCACGACTGCGCGAAAAATCTTCCGCCCGATTCGCCGTATCTTCGCGGCTTTCGCCCGCCGAAGGGAGTGCCCGAACCCGTCCTGCATCAGTATTCGGGCGCATACGTCGCGGAAAAATTTTTTGAGGTGACGGACGGAGAAGTGCTCGATGCCATTCGCTATCATACCAGCGGACGGGCGGACATGACTTCCCTCGAAAAATTGGTGTTTCTCTCCGATATGCTGGAAAGCGGGCGGCAATTCGACGGAGTGGAAAAACTTCGCAAAATTTTTCGCGAAGAGGGCTTGGATTCGTGTATGCGGCAGGCGCTCAAAGATACGCTTTCCTATCTCGAAAAATCGGGCGGAGAAATCTATCCGCTTACGCGTGAGGCCTATGAGTTTTTGAAGCGGAAACAAGAATAAATTTTGACGGATAAGTTTCGGGAAAAGGAGAAAATGGGATAAATTATGTTCCGATTGCCAAAAAATCTTTTTTCCTTTGCGGGAAATTCCAAAAAACTGCCGAGCGATTATTTCCGAATCCGAATCATCTTTGAAATAGCGGAATTGATAATATATAGCGCGGTATTGATCGGTTTCGCCTTTTTCTTATCCGCGTCGTCGATATGGCTCATGCTTTTGATTTTTTTTGTGCTCTGCCTGCTCGATGCGCTTTTGATATTTCAGATCAGGATGAATTTGAAACGGTTTCGTGAGGCTTTGCTTCGGGAAAAACAGGAAAAAGAATTCAACCGAAAAAACAACGAAGAAAATAGAACGGACAAGGAGAATAATTATGTCGGAAATCAGCAGTAAAGAACTTGCAACGGCGGCCTGTAAGGCACTTGCGGATCGACGGGGGAGAGATATCGTCACGATTTACGTGCGCGATAAAACGGTATTGTGCGACTATTTCGTGCTCGCCAGCGGCAGCAGCTCCACGCAAATCCGCGCGCTCGGCGAACACGTCGAAGAAAAAATCGAATCTCTTTATAATCTTCAACCCACCCGCACCGAAGGCGTCCACGACGGACGTTGGGCAGTCATCGACTACGGCGATGTCATCGTGCATATTTTCAATGACGAAACGCGGCTGTTTTATCACCTCGAACGGCTGTGGGAGGACGGCGGAAATCTCGAAAAATACGTAGAGGAAGAAGAAAAATAACGGTAATAAACGGGGAAGGACATTCGCCCTTCCCCGTTTTAATTTTTTCGGGAATTCAAAAACAATTTTTCGTTAGGTGAGAATATCGTCGAACGATTCGTCGAAAATTTCACAAATTTTCGCCAACAGCAAAAAATCGGGCTCGCAAACACCCTTCTCCCATGCACTCACCGTACGCTGATCTACACCTAAAATTTTCGCTAATTGTTTCTGCGTCATTTTTGCGCTCAATCGAAGTGTTCTCAAGTTTTCAGAAAATTTTATTTGCTTCATGTTTTTATATTTTACCAAAAATATTGGTAATTTATTTGACATACCAAATTTTTTGGTATATAATACAGATAATAAAAAACGTAGAGGAGAAATCTTTATGAAAGCGGAATGTGAGTATGAGGCAAAAAAGAGCGCTTGGAGCGCAATAACGGTTTGGCAGATTTTATTTTTTTGGTTAATAATTCCTTTGATCGTAATGGCAGTCAAAATCGTAAAGATAAAATCCGTTCGGATTTCTTTTTATGAAGACAGGGTAATCGAAAGGAGCGGAATCCTTTCCAAACGGGAGCGGCAGAGCCTTTTTCAAGGGGTTTTGTCCGTATCCGTAGAACAGAGTTTTTCAGGGCGGTTGTTTGGTTACGGGAACGTAAAGATAGATGTTTTCGGAAAGTGGGACATAGATACCCACGGAATTGTCCGCCCCGAAGAACTGAAACGGTACCTCGAAACGCGGATGATCAGGAAAGGCGAAATCGGAAGGACGATTTTGGACGTTTAAAGAAAAAAGAAACAGAGCCGTTTTTTGTAGCGGCTCTGTCATTTGAATTTAATTTCTTTGGGCGGGGAATAGGTCTCTCTGGGGCGTTTGCGCTTGCGTTCCACGATATAGTAGACGGGTTCGGGCGGAGCGTTTGAAGTCGGCTGCGTATTTTGCGGAGCGACGGGTTTTTCTTCGCGGGGCTGCGAATCGGGCGCCTCGCGCTTTTGAGAATTTGTCGGAGCGGGTTCTCCGCGGCGTGTTTGGTATTTCCAGCCTATTTTAGCGAGACGTACGACGTGAACGCCGAAAAAGCAGAGTATGAATAAAAATATGAGCCAAAATGCGCCACTCAAAGGGACGCTGAGGAGACAATTTTTCATGCTTTCATTATACAGGGTGTGTATTGTCATAAAATGCCTTTTTTTGGAATATATTTCCGTTTTTTGCCGCATACTTATGTCATGAACAGCGAAAACAGACAAGCGAAGCCTTCGGGCATCGTTCTTTCTCCCACGGAAGCGGAGGAATATTGCGAATTCAAACGTCAGAAGCGGATAGCCGAAGTCGCGGCGGCCCTTTCCAAAGCGAATATTTACGCGGCGCAGCGCGACGCGGTTTCGGGGGAACAGCGGAAGGCGGCGGAGAGCGCAAAGCGCGTCAAAGCCGCGTCCGTTCAAGTGAATCCCGTATACGTCTCGTCGATGAAGAACCTTTTGGGCGTTTCGGGGCCCGAAGTGGATTGCATAGTCGGGGGAACGGGGGAAACTCTGCCGAAGGCGAAGGCATACGAAGCGAAGCTCGCCGTAAGGAGCGGCGCGAAAGAAATCACGTTGATTTTGTGCGGTTCTCTGCTGAGGAGCGGCCGCACGGGCGACATAAAGCGGGAGATCAAGCGCGTATGCCGAGCGGCCCGAAAGGCAGTCGTGAAAGTGGCGGCGGACAGTTCTTTTACTTACGCGGATTTTCTCCGCGTGGGACGTCTTGCCGCGGATTGCGGGGCGAAGTTTCTTTCGGTTCGGTTTTTCCCCGATTGCGGGAGATTGAAAAGGGATCTGCATGACGTCTGCATGCTGGAAGTGACGGAGGTGGAAACGGCTTCGGATTATAAGGCTCTGATCGCCGCGGGCGTGGAACGAATCGGCACTTCTCACGCCGAGGAGATTTATTCCGAGCTCATGAAGGAGGCGGAAAATCTTTCGTTTGCGGTAGATTTTACGGATTCGGTCACCGTATCCGTCCCGCCGAAGGCGGTTGCGGCGCCGCCCGTTTCCGAAAAATCGGAGAAGTCCGAAACGGCCGTCGCGGCGGCGGGGGCCGAGTTCTCTAAACAGGTCGAAAGACCGAAAGCGGAACAGATGTCTGTCCTGAACGATAAAAAAATGTTGAACGGAGAGCTTTTGAAATGATGAAAACCCCGGCGGGCAAAGCCGGGGTTTTTCATATAGCCTCATAGAAAGAGGAAAAAAGTCATATAATAAACGTATGAAAAAATTGCGAATATTTTTATGTATCGCCGTCGCATGTATGTTTGTGGCGGCGTGGACATTGTGCGTAAACGCGCTTTCCGTGCCCGTCTTTGCGGTGACGCGGCCGATGTGCATCGTTTTGGATGCGGGACACGGCGGAATCGACGGCGGCGTCGTGGGGCGCGAAACGGGAATCAAGGAAAGCGATCTGAATCTTTCCGTCACGTTAAAATTGAAAACGATTTTGCAGCAGGCGGGCTTTGACGTCGTGCTCACGCGCAAGACGGAGGCGGGGCTTTACGGCACCGCGACCAAGGGCTTCAAAAAGCGGGATATGCAGCGCAGAAAGGAAATTATAGAGGAGTCAAAGCCGATCGCGATGATTTCCATTCATCAGAATTATTTTCCTATTCGCGCTTCCCGCGGCGGCAGAGTTTTCTATCGCAAAGGGAGCGAGAGCGGCCGTCAGCTCGCGGAAAATATTCAGCGCGCGTTCAATGATTTGTATTTGGAAGAAAACGTTAAAGAGCGTTCCGCGGCCACGGGGGATTATTATATGCTCAAATGTACGGAATACACCTCCGTGATCGCCGAATGTGGATTTTTGTCCAATAAGGCGGACGAAGCGCTGTTGGTGACAGAGGAATTTCAGGAAAAGCTCGCCCAATCCATCTATGAGGGACTGACGGCCTATCTCGCCGCGGTTTCGGGCGCGTAAACGGACGTTTGACGGCGTTTCCGCGTTTTTCGGAACCGCCGCCCATTCCTTTTGATTCTCGAAGTCGGTTTTTACGAGTGCGGAAAATTTCTCCGCCCCGACGTTTCCCGCTGCCGCAAAACTTTTCGGGTCATTCTTTTACGCTTAAAAACGCCCGCAATCGCTTGTATTTTGCAAAGGGTTATGGTATAATAGAAAGAAAAAAGAAGGCGTGCGCTTTTGAGTCGGGCGTGCGGCCGTCGCGGGGAGGAAGAACGTGCTGAAAACGGGCGGCGTTCTGACGAAGGAAGAGGTCAGACTGATAAATCCGGTGACGCTGGCGTTTGTGGGCGATGCGGTGTATTCGCTGTACGTGAGGGAAAGGCTCGTGCTGGCGGGCGGCGGAAAGGCGTCGGATTTTCAGCGCGCCGCTTCCAAAGTCGTATCCGCGCACGGGCAGAGCGATTTTTTGGAAAAATTGCTTCCCGAATTTACCGAGGAGGAAGCGGAGATTTTCCGCCGCGGCCGAAACGCGAAGAAGTCGACGAAGAGCAAAAACGCCACGACTTCGGAGTATAATCGTTCCACGGGCTTCGAAGCGGTACTCGGCTTTCTGTATCTGTCGGGGAACTTGGAGAGGCTGGAACAGCTTTTCAGTATGGACGATAAAGACTCATATAAAATCGACGCCGTGAGCGAAGGATATAAGCCGTAAATGAAAACAGAAGGAAGAAACGCCGTCGCGGAACTATTAAAGACGGACAAAAACATCGACAAAATTCTCATGGAAAAGGGAGCGCAGGGTTCCCTTTCGGTCATCTTCGCGGAGGCGAGGAAACGGAATATCCGCGTGCAGTTTGTAGACAGGCAGGTGCTCGACAAGGAGAGCGAAAGCCGCCGTCATCAAGGGGTGATCGCCTATACGACGGAGTACGAATATTTCGACCTCGAAGACATCATGGCGGAGAAGCGGAGCGAAAAAGGCGGATTTATCGTACTTTGCGACGGGATAGAGGACGTGCACAATCTCGGCAGTATTCTGCGCGTGGCGGAATGTGCGGGGGCGGACGGGGTCGTGATTCCGAAAGCGGGCGGAACGGTGGTGACGGAGAGCGTCATACGCATTTCCGCGGGCGCGGCGGAGCATATCAAGGTTGCGAAAGTCCCCAATCTCGGCAACGCGGTAGAGACGTTGAAGCGCAATAACTATTGGGTATACGCTTTGGAAGCGGGCGGAGAGGATATTTACGCGGAGGACTTTTCGGGCAATGTCGCCCTCGTGGTAGGCGGAGAGGATTCGGGCGTGAGGCGCCTGACGAAGGAGAAGTGCGATAAAATCGTATCCATTCCTTTGAGCGGCAAGGTCAATTCCCTGAACGCTTCGGTGGCATTGGGGATAGCGGCCTATGAAGTGGTGAGAAAAAGGCTCGGGAAATAAATGAAAGAGGACGAAAAAAAGAGCGGAGAACGCGACGAAGAATTGGTGCGGCGCGCGCAGAGCGGGGACAAGCAGGCGACGGAAGCGCTGCTCGTCCGTTTTGCGGGCGTAGTGCGCGGGCGTGCGCGGGGCTTTTTTTTGATAGGCGGGGAGACGGAGGATCTCATTCAGGAAGGAATGATCGGCCTGTACGGTGCGATCAGCGACTATCGGGAAGAAGGGGGCATGAGTTTCAAAAATTTTGCGTATCTTTGCATTTCCCGTCGGATAATCGACGCGGTGAAGGCCTCGGCGAGAAAGAAAAACGTGCCTTTGAATAATTATGTTTCGCTGTTTCAATCGGAGTGGGAGCTGCCGATCGCGAGTCCCGAAGATGAGGTCATACGCGGGGAAGACGGTCGGGAATTTTTTCAGAAGATGAGCAAGGAACTGTCCGACTTTGAATTTCGCGTCACGGTGATGTATATGGACGGGCTGAGCTGTGCGGAAATCTGCGAGGCGACGGGCAAGGACGGCAAGAGCGTGGATAACGCGATTCAAAGAAGTAAAAAGAAACTGCAAAAGATACTGAGATAGACGAAAGTTTCAGGGGAGAAAACCATGGCATATCTTGCACTTTATCGCATGTTCCGTCCCTCGACGCTGGACGAAGTGGCGCGGCAGGAACATATCGTGACGATTTTGAGAAATCAGATAGAGACGGGCCGAATCGGCCACGCCTATCTTTTTTGCGGTCCGCGCGGCACGGGAAAGACGAGCGTGGCGAAAATTTTCGCCGCGGCAATCAACTGCGAACACCCCGTGAACGGTTCTCCCTGCGGCAAATGCGCGACCTGCCGCGCGCTCGCCGACCCTTCCAATTTGGACATCTCGGAAATCGACGCCGCGTCGAACAACGGCGTGGACGAAATGCGGGACTTGCGGGAAAAGGTGCAGTATCCGCCCGTCGCGGGAAAATATAAAGTATATATCGTGGACGAAGTCCACATGCTTTCGACGGGCGCGTTCAACGCGCTCTTAAAGACGCTGGAAGAGCCCCCCGCGCATGCCGTGTTCATTTTGGCCACCACGGAGGCACAAAAGATCCCCGCGACCATTCTTTCCCGTTGCATGCGCTTCGATTTCAAATTGTTTCCGCAGTCCGAGCTCGAAAAATTGCTCAAAACAATTCTCGGAAAAATCGGCAAGTCCTACGACGACGACGCGGTGGCGGCGATTGCCCGCGCGGGCGCAGGCAGCGCACGGGACATGCTTTCCGTGGCGGACACCTGCGTTTCTTACGCATCGGGAAAACTCACTTTGGAAGCGGTGACGGCCGTCCTCGGAAGCGCCGATTTTTCGGAAGTGGGAGCGCTTTGCATCGCGGTTTTGGAAGGGGACAGCGGCAAGGCGCTCGAAAAGACGGAGGAGATTTTGTCGGAGGGCAAGAGCGTGGGAATGCTCTTGAAGGACGTCATGAACTTTCTCAACGCCTGCGCGGTGGCCAAGACCTGTCGGGACGCGGAAAAAATTCTCGCACTGCCCAAGGATATGTTTGAAAAGGTCAAATCGGCGGCAAACGCCGCGGACGGGCACAGGCTCCTTCGCGTGACGGAGATTTTCGCGAACACGGAAAACGACCTTCGGTATTCCGTCTCTCCCCGCATCGTGTTCGAGACGGCGGCGATGAAGGCGAGCCTGCCCGAGGCCGACTACAACATCGATTCTCTCATATCGCGCGTCGCGGAACTCGAACGGCTCGTCAAGGAGGGGGCTTTTACTCCCCGAAAGGATATTTCCGTTTCGGACGTTTCCGCAAACGGCGTCGGCCTTTCTTCGGCGGTTTCGGAACCTTCCGCGAGAGACGCGGGCGCTTCCAAGGAAGCATTCTATCCCTCCGCCGCGGCCGAGAACACACAAAAAACCGCGGAGACGTATGATGATTACGGGGCGATCGGCTATGAGGAGGTCCCGCCTCCCGACGAGGAGATAACGGGCGGAAACGTATATTTCGATCCCGGATTCCTGCCCTCCCGCCCGAAGTCGGAGCCTTCTTTGGCTCCGCGCCGTTCGGCTTCCGCCGCGGATTCGGCGAAATCGGCCGCGCCGTCGAGAGAAGCCGCACCCGCGCCGAGTGCGCCTCCGCGGTCTCCGCGTCCCGTTTCGGGAACGCGCGCGACGGCGGTTCCGGGCGATGCGAAGGCCACGTTCGGAAGTTTCCTCCGCGCGCTTCGTAAAACGGGCAGAAACGGGGTTCTGTTCACGATTTGTATGGACCTCGACAGCGCATACGAGGAGGGGACATTCGTGCTGTATACCGAAAGCGAGACGATTTATCGTTCGCTCACGAAGGAGGAGCATTACGCGCTCATCAGGCAGGCTTTGGAGACGATCGGGATTTCGGAATTTTTCGTTCGTCTCAGGGGCAGGAAGGGAGACGAGTTCAATAAAAGTCTGAACGAACTCAAAGAAAAATTCCCGGACGTAAAGATAGACGTCAAATGAGAAAATAAAGACGGAGGACGAAAAGAGATGTCAGGATTCAAAGGCGGCAACGGAAATATGCAGAATTTGATGCGTCAGGCGCAGAAGATGCAGGAGGAGATGGAAAAGACGGCGGAGCTTTTGGACGATTGGGAAATCGTGGGCACGTCGGCGGGAGAAGCGGTCGTGGTATACATGAACGCGAAGAAAATCATCAACGGCATCGAGCTGGACGAGAGTATAGTAGATCCCACGGACGTAGAGATGCTGGAAGATTTGATCATGGCGGCGATCAACGACGGATATTCCAAAGCGGATAAGGTGTACGAGGAGAAGATGGGAAAATACGGCAACATGGGCTCGCTGGGGGGAATGATTTAACCAATGGAGATTTTTATCGAACCCATCGGCCGTCTCATCAACGAGTTTTCCAAATTGCCCGGCGTCGGGAAAAAGACGGCGCAGCGCTATGCCTACCGAATCATCAACATGAGCGAATCGGACGCGCGCGCGTTTGCGGACGCCATTTTGAATGTGAAGAGAAAGGTAAAATACTGTAAAGTATGCGGCAATTTTACGGAGAACGACGTCTGCGAGGTTTGCCGTACCCGAGACAAGAGCGTCATTTGCGTCGTCAAGGAACCGAAAGACGTGGCGGCGATCGAAAAGCTGCACGAATTCAAGGGAGTGTATCACGTCCTGCACGGAGTCATAGACCCGATGGAGGGGGTAGGGCCGAACGATATCCGAATTAAGGAATTATTGGCCCGTATTCAAGAGGGCGGAGTAAAGGAAGTGATCGTGGCGACGAATCCCGACGTTTCGGGCGACGCGACGGCGATGTATCTCGCCCGTCTCATCAAGCCCTTGGGAGTTGCGGTCACGCGGCTCGCGCACGGAATTCCCGTGGGTTCGGAAATAGAGTATACGGACGATATAACGCTCACGAGAGCGTTTGTCGAGCGCAACGCGCTCTGAAAAAATCACGCCTTGGGGGTGGATTTATGAAAATATCGGTTTTGGGCTGCGGAAGATGGGGTTCGTTTATCGCGTGGTATCTGTGTAATAAAGGCTACGACGTATATTCTTGGGGACCGGAGGGG
>CAKXBD010000006.1:15567-35383 GCA_934871445.1 uncultured bacterium
TTCATCTGACGTGCGATCTCGAAGAGGCGGTAAAGCATGCGGAAGTGATCATCATTTCCATTTCCTCGCAGGGACTTCGCGGATTTGTGAAAAGAATCCTTGCCTATGACGTTTCGGAAAAGGATTTCGTGCTCTGCATGAAGGGGATAGAGGTCTCGACGGGTTCGAGGCTGTCTGAGGTACTTACGGAGAGCGGCATTTCCCCCGAGCATATCGCCGTATGGGTGGGGCCTGGTCACATTCAGGCGTTTACGCAGGGAATCCCGAACTGCATGGTCATCGATTCCGCATCGGACGCTCTGAAACGCCGTCTCGCGGATAATTTTAAGAGCGATCTCATTCGGTTTTATTACGGTTCCGACCTCATCGGTACGGAGCTCGGCGCGGCGGCGAAGAACGTCATGGGTATCGTAGCGGGCGTCTTGGACGGCTGCGGCTACGTGTCTTTGAAGGGCTCTCTGATGTCCCGCGGAGCGCGGGAAGTGGCGCGTCTCATCAAGGCCATGGGCGGCAACGAACTGTCCGCTTACGGCCTCGCGCATCTCGGCGACTATGAAGCGACGCTGTTCAGCGAATATTCTCATAACCGCATGTACGGAGAAATGCTCGTGAAGGGTAAAAAATTTGAGAAGCTGGCAGAGGGAGTCCCCACCGCGGCGGCGATGAAGAAGCTCGGCGAAAAATACGGCGTGGATCTGCCGATTACCTGTGCCGTCTATGACCTTTGTTACGGAGAATCGGAAGAAGATTGCCGCGGCAGGTGCTTAAAACTCCTTGCAAAATTGTTCGCGCGTGATACAAAGTCGGAATTTTATTCTTAACCGCCGGCAAAATAAATCCGCTTTTCGGGCGAAAACCCTGAAATCGGCTTGCCGACGCGCGTTTTCTCAAAAAGCGCGGATTTATTGAAAGGTATATATTTCCTGAAAATAAGAATTTTCTTGAAAAACGCAGATTTCCTGAAAAGTACGTGTTTTTTCAAAAAGCATATATTTATTGAAAGTACATGGTTTCTCTAAAAAGTGTATATTTCTAAAAGTACATATTTTCTCTAAAACGCATGGCGGAAAAAAGAGCCCCCTCTCCGACGGAGAGGGGGCTTTGTTTTAATCTTCTTCGTTGTCTAAATCTTCTCGTTTCGCTCTTTTCAGCCTGCGGCGGAAAATTCCGTAAGGAATAGAAAGGATAATGAGTGCTATGGCGGCGGCAAAGGCCACCCAGGCGGCAGAGAAGAAGGACAGGCTCGCGGAAGCGAAAAACGTAGTCAGAGACTCCATCATTTCCGCGCCGAGCAAATTGACAAGGAAAGAGGGCTGCGCCTTGACGAGCAGCATCGCGCCCATAGGGAGAAGCACTAATGCGAGGAAGGGAAGCCAGCCCAGCCAAATGGGCAGTTTGAGTTTAATGGCAGGATTTCTCGAAAACGCCTTAAAGAGCATTTTGACAATCAGCCAAGCCCACGTAAAGGCGGTGAAACAAAGCACTCCGAAGACGATTCGCAGGGCGAGAACAATGCCGTCGAGCGTCTCGTCCGTTAATTTTTCCATAATCATCTGTTTGACTTCCGCTTTAAGTTGTTCCGTGGCGTCCTCCTCGACGGAGCCCGAATCGGTTTCCTGCGTAGTGAAGTCCATGGTAGCGACGGCGGGTTCGGATTCGTCCTCGGACGAGCGGAGCATTTCCAAAATCAGATTTGCGGCGAGGTCGTCCGCGTCGATGTTGCCGTTTTCGTCGGCGATGACGGAGAGGGCTTCGGCGATTGAATTTTTGATTTCTTCCTTGTTTTCTTCCGTTAATGCCGCGCCTTGAAATTCTGCAACGCCGCTTTTGTCGAGCTTTTCAAATACTTCCTCGACGGTTTCCACGGCCATTTGGCTCACGCTGTCTACCGTTGCGTTTTCGGCGTAAATGGCGTCTAAAAGCGCGTCCGTCTTTTGATTTATGTATTCCTCGTCCACGCCCGCCTGATTCAGGAGCTCGGAAACCCTTTCGTCCGTCGCCTCGGAGCCGGAGCCTTGCAGGAAATTTTTCACCTGTTCGTTGACAGCGTCGCGGACGGCGGTTTTTGTAGTCGAGCGCACGATTTTTTCCGTAATTTCATTGAGCGTAGGGACGAGCTCGTCGACGACTTTATCCACGTTATTTTCGATGAGCTCCGTCACGGACTGTTTTGCGTCCTTGCCGAGGGCGGAACGGATAGTGTCCTTGGTTTGCACGGAGACGGTCAGCGAGAGCGGAATCCCGTCTCCCACGATTTCGTCGAGGTCTACTTCCTTGGCTTCTTCGGGGAGGATTTTTTCCAAGACCTCCTTTTGCATGACGTATTTGACGTCGATTTTCCAAAGCGGCGCAAAAAAGAGCGCGGCGACGGCGACAACCGACAGCAAAGCGATTAAAATATTGAATAGAAAAACCGTAAAACGGCTTCCCGATTTGGACATAGTAAAACCTCCTGTATTTTTTGGGGGATATATTGTATAATCAGTTTAACTGATTTTCGGGAAAAAGTCAACAATTTTTTTATTTTTTCTTAAAGGCACGGGGTATAAAGATTTGACGTTTTTCCCAAATTATAGGTATGAAAAGAGTGAGGACATTTGACGAAATGAGGACGCGCGACGAGCGCGAAAGCTGTTTTCCCGCGATGAGCGGTAAAGACGGCAGGAATTTTTGCACGGTCGGGGAAAGGAGCGAGAAGAAATGACGGGAAAGAACAGAGAAAATTATAATAAGAATTATATCGCTTACGTCAATTCGTTTGCGCCCGCCACCCACCATTTCAAAAACTGCCTGCGCGCTTTCGGAGTGGGCGGGCTGATTTGCTGTATCGGCCAGTTTTTCCGCTATATGCTGGAATATCTTTTCGCCCTCAGCGGGGATGAATTGGCGGGCACGGTCAGCGTGCTTTTAATTTTTATCGGAACGCTCCTGACAGGGCTCGGAGTATACGACCGAATTGGCCGCAACGCGGGCGCGGGGTCTATCGTGCCGATCACGGGTTTTGCGAACAGCGTCGCATCTCCCGCGATAGAGTTCAAAACGGAGGGCTGGATTTACGGACTTGCCGCAAAGATGTTCATAGTCGCGGGGCCGATTATCGTCTACGGCGTTTTGTCGGGGACGCTGGTGGGAATAATTTATTGGTTTTTGAGGTGACGCATGAACGGGCACACGATTTTTTTTGATAAAAAGCCGCGGATCATTTCTACGGGCACGGTCGCGGGGCCGAAGGAATGTGCGGGCGTCGTGGGGAAATATGTGGATATGGCGCTTTCGGACGATATGTTCGGGGAAAGCACCTACGAAAAGGCGGAATGTAAAATGCTGACGTTCGCCATTCAGAAAGCGATTGAAAATGCCGCGCTAGGGGAAGAAAAGATCGATATGCTGATTTCGGGCGATTTGCTCAATCAGATTATATCCGCCTCGTTTGCCGCGCGCGATTTCGACTTTCCCTTTTTGGGCGTTTACGGCGCCTGTTCCACCATGTCCGAGAGCATCGCTCTCGCGGCGGCGCTGATCAATGCGGGATATTTCCGAAAGATCGTAGCGGCGACGGGCAGTCACTTTTCCTCGGCAGAGCGACAGTACCGTTATCCGTTGGAACTCGGTACCACGCGCCCGCCGCAGTCTCAATGGACGGTGACGGGCGCGGGCGGAGCCGTACTCGCCGAGTGCGGCAGTCATATTGCGGTGACGGGCGCGACGTTCGGGAAAGTAGTGGATTTCGGAATCACGGACGTGAATAACATGGGCGCGGCGATGGCGCCCGCGGCGTGCGATACGATTCTGACGCATCTGAAAGATACGGGCAGGGAGCCCGATTATTACGATTTAATCGTAACGGGAGACCTCGGCGCATTAGGGAGCCGTATCGTGAAAGATCTGACGTGGGAAAAGGGAGTGGATATCCAGCCCAACCATGTGGATTGCGGAGAAATCGTCTATAAGGTGATAGAGGACGAATTTCAGGGCGGCAGCGGAGCGGGTTGCAGCGCGGTGGTACTGAATTCGTACATTTACGATAAATTGAAGCGCCGTGAAATCAATCGGGTATTGTTTGCGGCGACGGGCGCGCTGTTGTCCACGGTTTCCTCGGGGCAGGGGGAGAGTATTCCCTGTATTTGTCACGCGGTGAGTATAGAGAACGTATAAAGGAGCGGGGAATATGTTTGCGGAATATATGGAAATTCTGTTGATGTTCGTCAAGGCGTTTTTGGTGGGCGGATTGATATGTATGATTGCGCAGATCGTCATCAATTTTACGGACCTTACGGCGGGCAAAATTTTGGTTTATTTTATGTTGTCGGGCGTAGTCCTCCAAGGCTTGGGGCTGTATCAGTATCTCGTGGATTTTGCGGGAGCGGGCGCGACGGTTCCCATTTCAGGCTTTGGCTATCTGTTAGCCAACGGAGCAATCCGCGGCGCGGAAAAGGGGCTTTTCGGGGCCTTTACGGGTGCGCTGACCGCGGCCAGCGCAGGAATAAGCGCGGCGGTGATTTTCTCGTTTATCATGGCGCTGATATTCAAATCGAAGAGCAAAAAGAATTGAGGAAAATAAAAAGGCAGGGCGCCGTCCCTGCCTTTTTTATTATAGTTGTATCTCGTTTTCATCTTTAATCCCCAAAAGATAATCCGCGCTGACGTCAAAGATTTTACAAAGTTTTTTAATCGACTTTATATCGGGCTCCGTCCTCCCCTGCTCCCAGCTCGCATATCCGTTAGGGGATATATTCAACAGAGTATAGACGTCTTTTTGCGTCATTCCCTTTTCTTTCCGTATCGATTTCAATATATCTTTGAATTCCATATCACACCTTATTTTTATTATACAATATTCTACCCAAAATCGGTTGACAATACCCAAAATTGGTAGTATAATAAAAATGTAAATACCCATAATGGGTATAAAAAATAATTTTATAGAGGTAAAAAATGGATAGAACGAGGCAGGACGGAAAGAGGTGTTTTAATTGCGGTAACTTTCAGTGTTATTATGTGAAAAAGATTTATCGCTATGATAAAACGCAGCAGGGATATTGTTCGATAAAGAAACAGATTACGGATAAAAACGATAGTTGTGAAAAGTGGAATAAAAACTATTTGAAATTTTATTCGAGCAAAGCAAAAGCTGTAAAAGTATTGGCTGAAATACTTGCGGAACTGTCTGCCATCCGAGAAGTTTTGTATTGGGAAGAAGAGGGGGCAGAGGATGAAAAATAAATCGGAAAAACATTTTTCCTGTAAAAATTGTATGCGGTATCATGCTTTTTATAGAAAGGGATATGTATGTTTTTGGGAAGAAATGCAAGGGGTTTGTCAGAAGTGGAAAGAAATCGTCTCAGAAAATGACAGGTGTGACTTTTTTAAGCCGCCGTGTTCATTTATTTTTGTTTCGGCAAAGGCAGTAGAGTCAGCTATAAAAAACGTTTATGAACTTTTGAAACTTTATGACAAACAGGATATTCAAGGCACCAACCCCGAATGATTTCCGAAAATATCCCCTTGCAGATAGACGTCGGGGACTTCTCCGACGAGGACACATTCGCATACGAGAATATCGGTCGTAACGGCAAATTTTTCCGTGCGGGAGGGCATGACGATGCTGATGTCGGCGACGACGTTGAGATAAATGGAATGTTTCGTCTGATTGATGCCGACGCTTTCAAATTCGGAGGAAAACGCGCAGGTGACGCTGCTGACGGGAATGATACGGATATGTATTCTCGGCCCGAAGCCCGCCAAAGCCTCTATTCCCGTGAGGGCTCCGAGGGGGACGGGAATTCCGTTCAAGCTCAGATTTTTGAGATTGGCCTGAGAGATAGAGGCGGCGTCGCGGGCGATTTTGTTGATTTTCAAAGCGTTTGCGGAGACGGCGGTAATGTCGCCCGCGGAGTCTCTTTCTATGCTTACGAGATCCTCATAGCGAACGCCGTCGCTCATGGTATAGTAAACGGCGTCATTGATGGCGACGGTAGTAAACGCCCGCATAGTGGCTTCGCTTATGGAGATGAGGACTTTTGTGACGTTGCGCTGAAAGTAAATTGCTGCGGCGATGACCACGAGGCAGACGGAGAGCAGAACGGCGACGATTGTTTTCCGTCTTCGTTTTTTTCTCTGCCGCGGCGTGCGGGGACTTTGCAGGACGTATTGTCCGCCGTCCTCGGTGACGAAAACTCGCTTGCTCATACGCTAAACCAAAAAGCGGTGCAGCTCGTGCAGAATGTTAGAGTTGCCGCCCGCGAAATCGGACACGGCCAAAGCCGAAAGCAATTCCTCGTCTGCCAAAGCGTCCTCTATGGCTTCGGGGAGGAAATCCATATCTGCCTGTTTGAGCACGCGGCATAAATGGCGTTTTTGGAAATACGCCGCGTTTTCGGCTTGGTCGCCGCGCGACTGTCCTTCGAGGGGAATGAGGAGAGAGGGCTTTTTCAAGGCGAGAATTTCAAAAATTGCGTTGCTGCCCGCGCGGGAAACGACGAGGTCGGCGGCCGCATAAGCGGCGCCCATATCCGGTTCAAATTCTTTTTGAACGTAGCAGGGAATGTTGCTTTCGACGACGTTTCCCTTGCCGCATAAATGCAGAACGTTGTATTTTCTCGACAGAGCGGAGACATATTTCCGAATCCCGTCGTTGATGGCGCGGCTGCCGCTTCCGCCGCCGAACACCAAAACGGTCTTTTTTCCCGCCGCCAGCCCGTATTTTTTGATCGCTTCCGTTCGCTGTCCGTTAAAAAGTTCTTTCCGAAGAGGGGAACCGCAATATTTCCCGTTTTTGAAGCGTTCCGCGGTTTCGGGAAAGGAGGTCAGAACGTAGCGGCATTTTCTCGCCATCAATCGGTTTGCGAGTCCGGGCGAGAGGTCGCTTTCGTGCGTGAGACAGGGGATTTTCAATTTTTTGGCCGCGAATACGACGGGCAGAGCCACATATCCGCCCTTGGAAAATACAATATCGGGGCGGAAGGCTTTCAGGCCTTCCGCGGCCTTTTTTTCCGCGCGGAGGAACTCTGCGGGGATTTTGAAGTTTTTTAAGGAAAACGAGCGGACGAGCTTCGGACAGGAAATTTCCCAATAGGGGATTTTGAGGGGAGCGACGAGATTTTTTTCCAAGCCGTCCGTCCCCATGTAGCAGATATCCGCTTCGTTTTTTACTTCCTCGATAATCGCGAGGTTAGGCACGACGTGCCCCGCGCTTCCGCCGCCCGTAAACAGGATTTTTTTCATGATACGCCTCCGTCGCCCCGTTCTGTTTGCGGAACGGTACATATTATTATAGACGCCGAAAAGCGCGGTTATGCGCGATTATCTGTATAATTCCGCTATTTTTTCCGCCATATCCTTCACCCGAAGCCGAATATTGTCGGGAGAAACCACCTTGACGGAATTTCCCAGCCCCACGATTTTCCGAATGAGTACTTCGTCGTCGGGCAGACGGACGTCCGCATACCATTTTCCGCCCGCCGAGCGCAGATTTTCCCCGCCCAGCCAGTCCTGAACGTCAGCAAAGGCCTCTTCGCCGACTTCCAGACACACGTCGGCGGAAGCGGTCTCGTCCGTCCAATAATTGAGGGGAATATCCTCCCTGCGGAAGGGGCGGCGGATAAATTTTTCGCCCGTCAGGACGGCGGTCTCTACTCGTCCGAGGCGGAACAGCCGAAAGTCCCGCGCTTTTCGGCAAAAGGCATAGACGTACCAAATTCCCTGCTTAAAGACGAGTACATGCGGCTCGATTTTTCTGTGCGAGCGTTCTCCGACGCGGGAGTTGTAATCGATTTCCAACACCGCGCAGTCGCGGATACAGGATTCGAAAAGCCTGAGCTTTTCCGAAAACATTCTCGTATCGCCCCAGGTGCCGCCGTCCACGAGAATCGTTCCCACCGTTCCCGAAAGCGTCAAATCCCGCGCTTCCGATTTCGCCTGCGCGGAAAGTTTGCGTTTCGCGTCGAGGAATCGTTCTTCGGGCAGTTGAGAATACATGGCTCCGAGCGCTTCGATCGCGGCTTCGTATTCCTCCTTCGTCATGAAATTGACGGGGAGCTTGTAGGTATCGGAGATAAAAATTCCTCCGTTCCTGCCCCGTTGCACCTGTACGGGGACGGCGAGAGACAACTCGTCTAAATATCGGTATATCGTCCTTTCCGAAAGCCCGTAACGCTCGGCGATATATTTTGCCGTCAGCTTGCGTTTTGCTAAAAGCTCGAATAAAATGTCCGTCAGTATTTCAAATTTCATTTTTTGTCCTCCCGAAAAAATTTTTTCGGATTTTCCGTAATTATTTTATAATACTTGACACACGTGTGTCAAGTTATTTATGGTATAATATCGGCATAGAATAAAGGAAGAAGGAGAAAACAGAGATGACTGCGGAAAATTTTTCGATGAGGGAATATGAAAAGAGGCTCATTCGCGAGCATAATGAGGCGGTAAATATGGAGCTAGTGCGTCGTCTTCGGAGCCGAACGGAGGAGGAAGCGATGGCGGCGCTGTTGTCTTTGACGTTGTTTCCCGAAAGGGCGGCGGAAAAGTCGGCAGCATTTGCCTGAAAATACTTGACTTTTCATATAAAGGCAATATATACTTATATAAAAGAGTTTATATTTTTCCCGAGGATTAAAAAAGATGAATTTCATCGTACGAAAGCGCATTGAAAGAGGGCTGATAGGGGGCGGTGTAGCGGTCACTGTTTTGACTTTTCTCAATCCGATTGAGATGCTGAGTGACGTATATTATGTATGGTTAATTCCGGTTCTCTTATTTTTAATAATCGCCTGTACCCGAAAATTTGAAATTTTCGGGATTTTTCGTCAGGCAAAAAAGAGCTATTACATTGCAGGGGGAATTTTAACGGCTCTTTATCTTATTATGAGCCCGATTTCTTCGGTGTTTCAGTTACCGTGCTTTATCTTTTCAAGGAAAACAGCTTTTGAATGTTTTTTGGTGCCTTTTAATTGGCTCTTTTTTTTAATGGCTCCCGCCGCGCTTTTGGCTTGTATTTTATTTGGATTTGAAATAGCGGACAGGGAAAAGGAGTCCCGTGAAATTTCGGCAAAGCGAACGCTCCTTTTTTGCAGTCTGATTATAGGCTGTATTTCCGTAGCTTATGCTTTTGCGGGTTATCCGGGCATTTTACACGATGACGGAGTTGGTATTTGGAATAGGTTTTCCGATTGGCATCCGTTCGGATATATTTTGATAACGAGATTTTGTTTTCTGATTTGGGCGAATCCTTTTTCCATCGTAATTTTTCAAACGATTCTTTGGATAGCGACCAATATTTTTATTTTATATACGCTCGTAAACTATAAAAATCCGAAAGCGGCAATCCTTTATACCGTTCTTTCTTTGACGACGGGAATCATGGCTTATAAATATATTCCCGTCGTATATAAAGATGTCATTTTCAGCATGTGTTTTCTGGGGTTCGGAGTATCCCTCTATCGGCTCTTGAATAAAATAAGCACTTCTAACTTTATATTTACGGCTATTTATGGCGTGTTTTCTTCGATTACCCGCCATGGGGCGATAGTAGCCGTTTTGGTTGCATTGGCGGGTGTGGGAATTTTGTATCTGTTGCGCCGCAATTCTAAACTTGCTGTCAAATTTTTGGCAATTTGTGCAATTCCTGTCGTGATTGTCAGCGGTTCGATTAAAATAGGAATCAATATTGCTGGGATTGAAAAAAGTCCTTCTTATGTCACTTATACGGTTCCGCTGTTTATGTTAGGCGCCTATGCGGCTTCGGGATTAGAAATGTCCGAAGACACGGTCGCGACTATGGAAAAAATCATGCCGTTGGAAGATTGGGAAAAGGGATATGAATCCGATAAATATTGGGCGGATACGGTATCCAGAACTTGGGGGATCGTGGGGGAGCGGATTGAAGAATTTGAAAAACAGCACTTACAGGGAGAGGTAATTAAAGCGAATTGGGAGTTTTTCAGCCGTTATCCTCTTTCTTATGCGAAATATTTTTTTGATATAAATTCCTTAGTCTGGGAGATGAGCCGTCCGGACGGAACGTATGCGGAATGGCTAGTAAACTCGTTCGATAATTGTAGCGATCGGGCTGAAAACGAGTATCCCCAATGGTACCCTGCGGAGCATAATGTTTTCAGAAAAATTTTGGAGCCTGTCACTGCCGTAGCGTTTGAAGTTCCCTTATGGAGAATTTTCACCTATCGAGGAGGAATAAATATCTGGATGTTGGCTTATGCGTCGGTAGTAGTGGGAAGAAAGGATAAAAAGCTTCTTTTGGTAGTATTGCCGTTTTTCCTTTATGCTGCAATGCTGATGTTTTCGCTTCCCGCGCAAGATCCGCGCTTCATTCTTCCGTTTGTGGAATTTGCGACATTTTTTATGCCCGTCGCATTTTTGCAGGATATGAAGACAACGAAAATACTTCCGAAAATTGCCGATATACAGGAGGAAAAAAGCGATGGACAAAATAGCGATTTTGATTCCGTGTTACAATGAGGAAAAAACGATTGAAAAAGTTGTAGGGGATTTCCGAAGAGTTTTTCCCGAACAGGACGTAACGATTTATGTTTACGACAACAATTCCACGGACAAAACGGCGGAGCTTGCGTCAAAAGCGGGGGCCGTGGTGCGGCATGAATATATGCAGGGAAAAGGAAACGTCATCAGAAGAATGTTTCGTGAAATCGATGCGGAATGTTATATCATGGCGGACGGAGATGATACGTATCCTGCGGAAGCGGCTCCGGAAATGGTAAAGAAGGTATTAGAGGAAAACAGCGATATGGTCGTAGGGGATAGGCTTTCCTCGACCTACTTTACGGAGAATAAGCGGCGTTTTCATAACTTCGGGAACCGCATTGTCCGATTTTTCGTATGTAAGATTTTTCATAATAACGTCAATGATATCATGACGGGATACAGGGCGTTCAGCTATAATTTTGTCAAGACATATCCGGTTCTTTCGGGCGGCTTTGAAATCGAGACGGAAATGACGATTCATGCGTGTGATAAAAAGATGCAGATAGATAACGTCGTCATCGATTACCGAGACCGCCCGCAAGGCAGCGAATCCAAACTCAATACCTGTCGTGACGGAATACGGGTATTAAAGACGATCGGGAAGCTGTTCAAAAACTATCAGCCGATGAAATTTTTCGGGAGCATCTCCCTGTTGTTTATTCTTTTAGCCGTGGGATTTTTCATTCCCGTAGGCGTGGAATTTCTCAAAACAGGACAGGTATATAAATTCCCGACATTGTTTGTCTGTTGCACGGTAATGATTGTAGGGATTTTATTCTTTTTCACCGGTTTGATTCTCCAATCCATGCTGCAAAAGAATAAAAACGACTTTGAGATCGATTTGATTTCAGCAGAAAACGAATTTAAGCGTAAGAAGAATGAAAAGAAATCGTAAATCGTTGATTAAGCAGCTTTTCTTTTTCGGGATCGTAGGAGTAATTTGTTTTTTCGTTGATTTCGGAATTCTTACGTTGCTTACGGAAGTGGCAGGGTTGCATTATTTATTGTCGGCGGCGATTTCTTTTTCCGTATCCTGCATCGTCAATTATTTTCTAAGCATGAAACTTGTCTTTGTTCGGAAAGAGGAACTCAAAAGAAGTTTAGAATTTTTTTTGTTTGTTCTTTTCAGTGTTCTGGGCTTGGGCCTGACGGTTCTTTTAATGTGGTTGGGAACAGACATCATGGGGATAAATTATAAAATCTGTAAAGTACTGTCGACGATTATCGTAATGGTATTCAATTTTGTCACCAAAAAACTGACAATTTCCCGAAAATGAGCATTTCTGTCCGATTGTTCCGAGCTTACGGGAAAATCCCCGTCAAAACGCTTGACAAAAGGCGGGAAAGGGAGTAAACTGAAAATACTATGAAGCACTTTTTAAGCGAAAACGGACGTTATAACATTTATGCGTACGCCTATTGCGGCGATACGTTTGTTTGCCGTGCGTAAAATCGCGTAAAGTCTTTTCAGGAGGGACGGACTCGACGGTTTGCGTGCGCGCAGACCGTTTTATTTTTTTACTAAAAAATTCAGGCGAAAAAGGATAAAGGAGTAAATTTATGGCAAACGTAATGGACACTCTCCGCGCGCGGGGATTTATCAAACAGACGGTATTCGAGGACGAGCTTTACGAGAAGCTCGGCAAAGAGAGCGTATCTTTCTATATCGGTTTCGATCCGACGGCGGACTCCCTGCACGTAGGGCATTTTATGCAGCTTATCGCCATGCACCACATGCAGCAGGCGGGGCATCGTCCGATTGTTCTCGTGGGGGGCGGCACGGGCATGATCGGAGATCCTTCGGGGCGCACGGACATGCGCAGCATGATGACGCGGGACACGGTAAAGCACAATGTGGAGTGTTTCAAGAAGCAGATGTCCCGCTTTATCGATTTTGAAGGAGAAAATGCGGCGATCGTCGTGGATAACGCGGATTGGCTCCTGAATCTCAATTATGTGGATTTTCTTCGAGAAATCGGAGCGCATTTTTCGGTCAATAAGATGTTGACGGCGGAGTGTTTCAAACAGCGTCTCGAAAGGGGGCTTTCCTTCCTTGAATTTAACTATATGCTCATGCAGGCTTACGATTTCCTCGTCCTGTATCGGAAATACGGCTGTGCCTTGGAGCTGGGCGGCGACGACCAATGGAGCAATATTCTCGCGGGCGCGAATCTGATTCGGATCAAGGAGCAGAAGCCCGCCTATGCGATGACGTTCACGCTTTTGACGACGTCGGACGGTAAAAAGATGGGCAAGACGGCGAAGGGCGCGGTTTGGCTGGATGAGAATAAGACGTCCCCTTACGAATTTTATCAATATTGGCGCAACACGGCGGACGAGGACGTGGAAAAGTGCATGAAGCTGCTCACGTTCCTGCCGCTTTCGGAAATCGAGGAACTCTGCCGTTATAAGGACGAGCGCATCAATGCGGCGAAAGAAGTTCTCGCCTACGAATTGACGAAAGAGGTTCACGGCGAGGAGAAGGCGAACACGGCGAGAAGTCAGGCCCGTGCGGCGTTCGGAGGGGCGGACGCGGAGCTCCTTACCAAGGAAGTGACGGGAGCGGCGACGATAGTGGACGCGATGGTTTCGGCGGGAATTGCGAAATCCAAAGGCGAAGCGAGACGGCTCATCGAGCAGGGCGGCGTCAGCGTGGACGAAACGAAGGTGACGGACGTGAATATGCCCGTTCCCGCGAATGAATTTGTTTTGCATAAGGGAAAGAAAGTGCACGTCAAAATCGTAGTGAAATAAGGACGGCGGGAAAATGGAAAAAAACGTTTTGACCGTATTCGGATGTCACGAGAGCGAAAAGGTCATCGAAAAATCTCGCTTTATCGCCTATTCGGAGCACGTAGAAAGCGAGGAAGAAGCGAAAAATTTTTTGTCGGAGATTCGTTTGCAGCACACTCTTGCCACGCATTGTTGTTATGCGTTTATCGCGGATAAAACGGGCAACCTCATGCGCTTTTCCGACGACGGAGAGCCGCAGGGTACGGCGGGTATGCCCATTTTGGACGTTTTGAAAAATAAGAAACTGACGGAAACGGCAGTCGCCGTCGTCCGCTATTTCGGCGGAATAAAGCTGGGCGCGGGCGGGCTCGTGCGCGCGTATTCCTCCGCGGCGTCCGAGAACCTTGCGGGTGCGGATATTCGCACGGTAGAAATGTGCAGAGAATACGAAATCCGTGTGGATTACTCCGAAGCGGATTCTGCACGGAAATTCATTTCGTCGGGGCGGTGCCTGCCGCTTTCTGAAAACTATGCGGAAAAGGTATTTTTCACCGTCGCCGTTAAAAAGTCGGACGCGGAGAGCTTTCAGGCGGAATTTATCGATTATATGCAGGGCAGGGGCGAGATAAAACCCGGAAGGGAATATTATCGCGCTTTCGGACTCTGACGGAAGCGAACAGAGTAAAGGGGAAAATTATGAAATATCTCAGTTTATCGAGTGACGAAAAGAATCGTCCGAGAACGTACGCAAACGGCTATCTGATTGCGGATAAAGCCGCTTATGCCGCCGCGGAAAAAGTTTTCAGAAAACCGGCCGAACTGAAGCCTCCCAAACGAATAAAAACACGGACGGTGATTCTTTTGACTTTATGGGCGGCGCTCGTCGTCGGCTTGATTGTCTTGGGAACGGTCGGAAAATTTGACTTGCCCCGCATTATCGCCATGCTCGTAATGTTTTTCAGTCTTTCCGTGGTCACGACTTTGTTGCTGACCTTATCTTCCCGTCGGCCGAAAGCGGTCGAGGAGTCCGAAAAACAGTGGATAAAATACGCGAAAAGAGAGGACTTAAAGAAATACGTCGCGGCGGTGCTTCCCTTTCGGAAATATTACGGTTATACGGAAAAGAATGCCGTGACGAAATGTTTTCTTTCCTCCGATAAGCGTTTTTCGCTCTGTGACGTGTGTCTGTTCACGGCGGAGGACGGTACGCTCCGCCTCGCGGGCGATATTCGGAACGGCTTTTTGTATATGGAACGCGATTTGGGCTGCTACATATTCTCCCGCGGAGAAACGGCGTTTTCTCGGGTACAAAAATCCGAATACGCAATCGAGGACGAGGGAAGACAATCGGAATGTGTTTTGCTGACGGCGGGGGACGTTTGGTTTCTGCTGGGAATCCGCGCTTGGAAATCCCTGAAAAAATTTGAGTCGGAAACGGAAAAAATTTCGGCTTCGGATATTGACAAAACGGGAAAATCGTGGTAATATAAAGACGGGAATGATTTCCGAGGGTATCTTGCCGTCGGGAACGGCGAGGGGCCTCATTTATGGGGCCCCTGTTTTTCTGAAAAAAGGTATCGGGAGGCGCCGTGCGAAAGTCGATGGGCGATAAGGTTTATCTCACTTATGAACAGCAGATAGAGAAACTTAAAAGGGACGGTCTGATCTTCGACGACGAGCGGGAGGCGATTGCCCGTCTCAAATGGGAAGGATATTATAATTTCGCCGTCGGATATAATCGGCTGTTCAAGGACGAAAAGAAACGCTATATCCGCGGAACCCGCTTTCGGCATATCGAGGCGCTCTATAATTTCGATAAACATCTTCGCGGAATCGTATACGAATATACGCAGGGCGTCGAATGTAACATAAAAGCGCTGATCGCCGACACGTTCAGTAAGCGTTACGGCGTCAACGAGCGTTCCTATCTTTCCGAGGAAAATTTCACATCGAAGGCGGAGGAACGGGGCAACGTCCGCTGGCTCATATCGACGTGTAAGGAAATTTTGAAAGACAGTCTGGACGAGGATTCCAAGAGCTACCGCGACTATATCGCGCATAATGCGGAGCGCTACGGCCACGTGCCGCTTTGGGCGCTCATACGGGCGCTGAGCTTCGGAAATACCTCTAAATTTCTCAAACTGATGAAAACGGAAGACCGAGCGGAAATCGCGTCGGAATACGGTCTTGCGGGCAATATTTTATGTAATATGACGGAAATGCTGGTGGGGTATCGGAATATCGCCGCTCATGGCGAGCGCGTATTTTGCGCGCACCTTCCCGCCGTGCGGCTGAGCGATAACCTGTCCGTGTGGAAGTCCCTGCAAGTGCCGCGATTTCCCGACGGGCGCCGAAAATACGGCAAATGCGACTTTCTCGCGCTGGTCGTGATTTTCAAGTATATGCTTCCCAAGGAAGAACTTTCTATATTTCTCCGCCGCACTGCCGCGGAAACGGAAGAACTGAAAAGAGTCCTGCCGCCGTTCGCCATGCGCCGCGTGTACGAGGAGACGGGGTTGAGCGGGGCTTGGCGGAAGCTCGACGCGATGAAAAAGTAAGCCCTGCCAAACTTTTTGTGCCTTTCAATGCTTTCAGTTGAATGATTCTATCAGATAAGGGGTAAAAATGAAGAAGTCAAAAAAGTTATTAGTCTTTCTCTGCCTGATTAGCGGAGTCATATTTCTGTTGGCCGGTTTTTATCTGAATTCGCGAACGTCGGAGTTTAAGAAAAACGGAATAGAAACGCAGGCGGAAATTGTTCGCATTGAAAAAGATTATGATACGGACGGTGAAGAAAAAATAACTGTTTACGTAAAATATACTGTTGAAAATACCACATATACAAGAAAGTTGGATTATTATTCTTTTACGCTGCATGAAGGCGATATAATAACAATATTATATTTACCTGATGCTCCGGGTAAAATAACCTATCCCAAATTCAATACGGTCCCGCAAACTCTATTTTTTGTCGGCGGGGGTATATGTATTACGGCGGGTTTGGCGTATTTTGTTGCAATCGTTATCAATAAATCCAAGCGCGATAAACTGAAAGGAAACGGATTGGTTGCCATAGTAAAACAATTCGATTATCGTCAGAATTTACGTGTTTTCGGAAAACATCCTGCGAGCCTTGTTTGCGCGGATAGTATGGGGAATTATTATAAAACGCGGTTTTTATATGACGCAAAAAAGAGGATTGAAGTCGGAAGTCAGGTTGTCGTATACGTAGATGAAAAAAATTCAAAGAAATATTTTGTCGATATAGAATCGATAAATAAGGAGGCTGAAAAAGTATGAAATATATTCGATTGGGAAAAGAGGGGAGAGAGGTCTCCCGCATTGTTCTCGGCTGCATGCGGATTGCGGATAAACCGTTATCCCGCGTGGAGGAACTTTTGAAAACGGCGCTGGATTCGGGCGTGAATATGTTCGATCATGCAGATATTTACGGCGGCGGCGAGAGCGAGACTCGCTTCAAAGAAGCGGCGAAAAAATTAGGAATTTCCCGCGAAAAGATCGTTTTACAGTCCAAATGTGGGATTCGCAAGGGCATGTACGATTTTTCCAAAGAGCATATTCTTTCCTCCGTCGAAGGCAGTCTCAAACGATTAGGCACGGATTATCTCGACGTCCTTCTTTTGCACCGCCCCGATGCGCTGGCGGAGCCCGAGGAAGTGGACGGCGTATTCGACGAATTATACCGTTCGGGAAAGGTAAAGGCCTTCGGCGTAAGCAATTTTTCCGTACGACAGATGGAACTTTTCAATCGGGGCAGGTATCCGATCGTCGCCAATCAGCTGCAATTCTCGCTCATGCATTCGGGAATGGTGGACGAGGGGCTCAACGTCAACATGGCAAAGGCCGAATCGGTGGAGCGCGGCGGCGAGATCCTCGACTACTGCCGCCTGAAAAATATCACGGTACAGGCATGGTCTCCGCTCAATTACGGCATGTTTGAAGGGATTTTTGTCGGAAACGATAAATTCCCCGAGCTCAATAGAGAACTTTCCCGCTTGGCCGAAAAATACGGCTGTGCGCCGTCCGCCGTCGCGTTCGCTTGGATTTTGCGCCATCCCGCTGGCATGCAGGTCATCGCGGGGACTACCGATCCCGCGCGTCTTAAACAATTGTGCGCCTCGGCGGACATTTCCCTTACGCGGGAAGAATGGTATTCTCTTTACCTTTCCACGGGCAAAACGCTTCCCTGAAACAAAAAATAAATTGTCTGATGAAAAGCGACAGAAAAAAGGCCGCGGGGACACCCCGCGGCTGTTTTTTCTGTTACATTGACTGTTTGCGTATGGTTTTCTATCGTCGTCGGGCAAGGGTTTCTGCCATTACCTGCCTGTTTTACCTACCGTCCGCGGTCGTTAATTGCCCGTTTCGTTTTACCTGCCGTCCGCGATCGTTAATTATCTGTTCTGTTTTTCCCGTCTCTCCGCCTTTTTACCCGATAATATTATGCTTGCCGTTACGGTTTTTCCTTTCTTCCCGTTCCGTAAATCTCTACGAGATTTATAATAACCTTTACCATTTTTTCCATGGCGGGGACAGGGATAAACTCCAAAACGGAATGTGCGTTGAGCCCTCCCGTCGAAAGATTAGGGCAGGGAAGCCCCATAAAAGAGAGCGTGCAGCCGTCCGTTCCGCCTCTCACGGGCGCTTCTATCGGAGATATACCCTCTTTTTGGAAAGCGGTTCGCGCGTTTTCGATGAGGTGAAAATGGGGCCGGATTTTTTCGATACAGTTGAAATATTGGTCGCGGATTTTCACCTCGGCGCTTCCCGCGCCGTATTTTTTATTGAGCTTTTCTCCTATGGAGAGGATATGCGCCTTTTTTGCCTGAAATTTTTTCATGTCGTGGTCGCGGATAATCAGTTTAATTTCTCCCGATTCCACTTCGGCGCGCACGCTTTCGACGTGATAAAATCCTTCCCGTCCCTCCGTCGTCGCGGGCGTTTCTTCCGACGGAAGTGCCGCGAGCACTTCGCCCGCGAGCAGAGCGCAATTGACCATTTTTCCCTTGGCGGCTCCCGGATGAATATTTTTTCCCTTTAAGGTTATGGTGGCTTCCGCAGCGTTGAATGTCTCGTATCCGAGTTCGCCCAACTCTTCCCCGTCCACGGTATAGGCGAAATCGCAGCCGAAGCCTTTCACGTCGAAGAGGGAAGCTCCTTCTCCAATTTCTTCGTCGGGGGTAAAGGCGATTCCGATTTTTCCGTGTTTAAGAGAGGGATTCGCCTGAATTTTCTCGACGGCCTCCATGATTTCCGCAACGCCCGCTTTGTCGTCGGCGCCGAGCAGGGTCGTCCCGTCCGTAACGATGAGCTCCTGTCCGATATAATTTTTCAAAGCGGGAAATTCGTTTTCGGAAATGACCTTTCCGTTGTCGAGGACGATGTCGCCGCCCCGATAGAACACGGACATGGGCTTGACGTTCTTGCCGGAGCATACGGGTTCGGTATCCATGTGAGCGATAAAGCCGAGCGGAGGAAGTCCTTCGGCATTTGCGGGTATTTCCGCATATACGTAGCAATGCTTATCGCAGCGCACGGACGAGGCACCCAGGGCTTTGAGTTCCGTTTCTAACTTCCGCGCTAGGTCGAATTGTTTTGCGGTGCTGGGGTGAGTTCCCGTCTCGGGATCGGATTGCGTGTCGATTTGCACATAGGAGAGAAATCTTTCTTTTACGGACATGGATAAGCCTCCTCAATATTTTAGATTTCAAGATAATTGTAACATGATTTTATAATATATAGTATAGCGCTTTTTTCGCGTTTTTGCAAGTTTTACGTGCCGATTTCGGAAAATGCGGGTATAAAGAGTTTTTGTGACGCTCACAATAGAGATATGGGGGAGACGGGACGATGACGAAGAACAAAACTTTTTGGACGAAAATTCTGGCGGGATAGCGATATAGAACTGACGCTCAGCAGTACGGAGGTGGAACTTTCCGAAGGCGAAAACATTCTTTTGACGGTGACGGTAACGCCGGCTTCGGTGGAGAAAAAGCCCGTGGAATGGCGAGTTTCCGATCCCTCTGTCGCGGCGGTGGAGGGGGGATTGATCACGGGACTCAAATCGGGGGAGACCATCGTCACGGCCTACACGGGCGAAAAGACCGCCTGCTGTAAAGTGAAGGTAAAGGGGCCCGATTCTTTTTCGGACGGCTCCGGCAAGGAAGGGAAGACGGAGGAGAGCTCCCGATAAAAGAAAGCCGAGGGGAAGCCCCCGGCTTTCTTGTGCAAAGTATACAATCCCGCGGGATAAGTTTGGTTAATTTGTCTATTGTAATTTTTGGGGAAATATAGTAAAATAAAAGCATAAAATATTATCCGTAATGGAGGAAAAAATCAAATGTCAGGACTTTTGCTGAAAGGCATTAACAAGGTATACCCTTCGGGCGTGCAGGCCGTATTCAATTTCTGTCTCGATATCCGCGACAAGGAATTCATCGTTTTGGTCGGCCCTTCCGGCTGCGGTAAATCCACCACGCTCCGTATGATAGCGGGTCTCGAAGAAATCTCCTCGGGCGAATTGTATATCGACGGAAAGCTCGTCAACGACGTCGTACCCAAGGAC
>CAKXBD010000007.1 GCA_934871445.1 uncultured bacterium
TTTTTATTTTCCGAAGAAATTATTTCGCGCAGTTTGCTTTCAAAGTAGCGAGATTCTCGCGGATTTCTTTGGGAAGTTTATCGCCGAAGTTGTCGTCGTAATACTTCTCGATTTCGTCCGCTTCCGCCGCCCAGCGAGCCTTATCGACATACAGCAGTTTGTCGAGGGTTTCGGGGGTGACATCGGTATTTTCGATATTGATGTCCTTTGCATAGGGAACATAGCCGATCGCCGTTTCCTGAGCGTCCACTTTGCCTTCGCAACGGTCGAGAATCCAATCGAGGACTCTCATGTTGTCGCCGAAGCCGGGCCACATGAAGTCGCCGTTCTCGTCCTGACGGAACCAGTTGACGTTGAAGATCTTAGGCTGTTTGTCCGCGGGGACTTTCTTTCCCATGTCAATCCAGTGCTGGAAGTACTGATCGACGGAATAGCCCATGAAGGGTTTCATGGCCATGGGATCGTGACGGAGCACGCCGACTGCGCCGGTCGCCGCGGCGGTCGTTTCGGAGGACATAATCGTTCCGACGAAGGTGCCGTGATTCCAATCCCTCGACTGATAAACGAGCGGAGTAGTCGTCGCTCTTCTGCCGCCGAAGATAATCGCGGACAGAGGAACACCCTTCTTGGAATTGAACTCGGGCGAAATGCAGGGACAGTTCGTCGCGGGAGCCGTGAAACGGGAATTGGGATGTGCGGCGGGGTGCTTGCCGTCCGCATTGGTTTCGGGCGTCCATTCGTTGCCCTTCCAGTCGATGAGGTGCGCGGGAGCTTCCTTCGTCAATTTTTCCCACCAAATGGTATTGTTCTCGGGATTGTAAGCGACGTTGGTGAAAATCGTCCCCTTCTTGGTCGCTGCGAGCGCGTTGGGATTGGAATGATCGTTGGTGCCGGGAGCGACGCCAAAGAAACCGTTTTCGGGGTTCGCGGCCCAAAGTCTGCCGTCCTCACCCACGCGGATCCATGCGATGTCGTCGCCGACCGTCTGAATTTCATAGCCCGCATCCAGATACTGCTTGGGAGGAATGAGCATTGCGAGGTTGGTCTTTCCGCAGGCGGAAGGGAACGCCGCTGCGATATATTTCATTTCCTTGTCCTGAGGGCGCTTGCAACCGAGAATGAGCATGTGCTCGGCCATCCAGCCCTCGTTTTTGCCGAGATAGGTCGCGATACGCAGCGCGAAGCATTTCTTGCCGAGAAGCACGTTTCCGCCGTAAGCGGAGTTGACGGAGATAATAGTATTATCTTCGGGGAAGTGCATGATATATCTCTTTTCGGGATCGACGTCGCACTTGCAGTGGAAGCCCTTGACGAAATCGCCGTCTTCGCCCAGCTCGTCGAGGCACATCGTGCCGACTCTAGTCATGATTTCCATGTTGAGAACGACGTAAATGGAGTCGGTGACTTCGATACCGATCTTGGAGAAGGGGGATCCGACCACGCCCATGGAATAAGGAATGACGTACATGGTTCTGCCCTTCATTTTACCGCGGGCGATCTCCTCCACCATTTTGTAGGCCTTATCGGGCGCCATCCATTTTACGATGGAATGAGGCATGGCGTCCTCTTCCTTTCTGCTGCAAATGAACGTTCTGTCCTCGACGCGAGCGACGTCGTTTTCGGCCGTTCTGTGCAGATAGCAGTCGGGAAGCAGCTCGTCATTGAGTTTGATGAGCTCGCCGGAAGCGACTGCTTCCGCGCGGAGAGCGTCCCTCTGCGCTTCGCTGCCGTCGATCCAGACGATTTTGTCCGGCTGAGCGAGCGCCGCACTGTCTTCGACGAATTTAAGCACTTTCTTGTTCTTAGTCATATCGGTTATCTCCTTTGAACGTTTATTTTCTTTAATGATTTGGTTTGTTTTAGAAAGCCCGCACTACATGGAAGCGTCCGGCGACTGACCGCCGTCGAGACCGTAAAGGGAAGGAACTTTTCCGTCCGCCCTCCGCACCCTCCGACTTTTTTCGGGCCGGAGCTTTTTATAAAAGCCCTTTTTCTACCGATTATAAGTATACCACAAAACTCCCCGATTGTAAACCGTTTTGAGATAAAATTTTTGTAAAAAGATTTATCGCCGGATTTTCACAACTTTGTCCCCTTATTCTTAAAAACGAACGGGGCAGGAGCGAACTCAAAAAAATTTTTGGAAAAAAACGGAAAAAAGGCGGCAGTATGCACTTGTAATTTTTCAAAAGCGTGGTAAACTATTTGCGGAAAGAATATTTAAGGGGGAAAGAAAAATGGACAAATACATAGATAACAAGCTCGCCGAAGAAATGGATCTCATCGTTCTCACGACGGATACGCACGAAAAACAGGGACTTCCGAAAGGGAGCGTGGGGATGCTCATCGATTCGTATACGGGACACGACAAGCCGCTCTATGGGGATTTTCGCAAAGGGAAAAAGCACCTCGAAGCGGCGCTCGGACTGCACGATTTCCGCGTTCTCGACCCCGACAGCCCACGGGATATCGGCATCATCGCGTCCTATCTCCGCAGCCGAAAAGCAATCTGAAAATACAGCGCGCCCCCGCACGAAATCGTGCGGGGGCGCGCGCATATCGGTTAAGGACGAGCCTTTCAGCAAAGAATATCCAAAAGTTCTTTCAGGGAAGAAATTTCATAATCGGGTTTGACGTCGGAGCGGTTTTCCTTCCGTTCGGCATTCAGCCAGCAGCTGTCTATCCCCGCGCCCTCCGCGCCCGCGATGTCCGATTGAAGGGAATCGCCGATCATGAGGCACTCGTTCTTTTCGGCGTTCAGGTCCGAAAGCACGCGGAAGAAAAAAGCGGATAAGGGTTTGATGACGCCGACGTCTTCGGAAATATACAATTTATAGATATACTTTTCCAAAGCGCGGAGCCGCCCCGTCTGAATACTGTGCAGACCGTTGGTAGCCACGCAGATCCGATATTGCCCGCCGAACGGCTCGGCCAAAGCGGACAGAACCTTTTCCGCATCCTTCACCTGTGCGCCGCCGTCTTCGAGATAGCGGAGAAACTTCTCCCCCGCTTCGCGCGGCGAAATCGGGCGAACGGGCGGAAATTCCCGATAAATGCGCGTAAAGAGCAAATCCAGATGACTGCGGTACAAATCGTGATACGTCCTTTGAATGCGCTCGTCGTCCACGTCCGAAAGCCCCGCGTCATCCCACGTTTTCTCCGAAAGCGCACGGCAGCGGTCGAGCATTTCCCCGTTCGTCGCCACGCCGCATTCCGCAAAAATGCGTTTGAAGGCCTCCCGCTCGTCCGCCGCAAAATCGATGAGCGTATGATCGGCGTCGAATATGAGATATTTATACTTTTTCATGTCTCCCTCCTTTTTTCGCGCGGCAGGTTCACGTCACGGGCTCACCAATCCTGCCGCTTCAAAGATTTATCCTTCACATCATCATAATATTCAAAATATTTCTTTTTGAACTCCTCTTTCGTGAGCGGAGCGTCCCGCCCCTCCCGCTGCATGCGTTCGATCAGTTCCGAGAGCTCGTCGGGCGTAAAATCCGCGATTTCCGTTTCGCCCTCGTAGCTTTCCAGAAATTTCAGCAAATCGAGTTTCGACATATCCCGTCACACCTCTTCTTCAAAATATTCCACGTCCCGCGGAATGAACCCGTAATAATACGCCTGCGGTAGAAGCTTGTCTCCCAGCGCGCGGTGCGCCTCCTTCAACGCCGAAAGGAACAATTTCCCCTCCCCGTCGTTCTGTACCGCCGCTTTGAGCTGGGCATATCCCGCGTCGAAAATTTCCGCCTTGCCCGTCCGAAAACAGTATGCGTAAAATTCCCGCGCCGCGCGCATGACCGACGACGATTTTTCGGATAATTTCCGCCCGTTCAGCCACGAGAACAAAAACGGCTCCTCTTCGCCCGATGCTTTTAACCTCCCCCCGCTCCATTCCTCCGACTCTTTCAGAGAAAAGGGGAAAAGCTGATTCTTTACCCGATAGACGTCCCCCTTATAGGCGACCTCTTTCAAAGAACAGGTGTTATTGGAATCGGCAAAAGCGCTCCACACCGCGCAGTCGGAAACAAATTCCTCGCTCGGCTCTCTTTCGGGGGAATAAAACTGATCCCGATTGTTCGACCATACCGCTTTCGGCAATCGCCGCACCGCGTGTACGACCATGGATTTCCCGAAGTTTTCCTCCGTCACGGAATACGACCCCGCGCTGGCCTGCGGCCCCGAAAACAGAGCCGTCTGATTCTGATGCTGGAAGTCGTTTCCGCAACACATCAAAGAGCAGAGAAATCCGTCCGCTACGCGGTCTCGCACGTCTATATTCCGCACGGAAACGTGCGTCGCGCCCGTGAACGGCGGAAAAATTTTCGTCGTCGGAGGACGCCGCACCCATGCGCTCAACAGCTTTCCCCTGTCGCCCGTATACACCCGCTTCACGCCCACCTTGCGCGCTTCGCGGTCGAATACGTCGAAAACGAGCTCCTGACTCTCCACGGCAGCAGGCTTTTCCATGTTCCACACGGCAAACGCCACGGGGAAACGCCCCTTACTGCCCTCAAAATTCTCCGAGGAAAAGAGAAAGCCCCGCTCCGCCGTATAACGGAAAAATTTTTCCCTCAGCTTCCTGTCGTTGGGCGCGTTGAGATATTTCAGCGTCGAAAACAATCCCAGCCTCGCGCGCTTGCCTTCAAATTCTCGAGAAATACGGAAAAGAAATTGGGAAAACAGCTCCCGCCCCGTCTCGCCGAATCCGCTCATGCGCATGACTTTGCCGACCTTCGTATCCGAAACGCCCGTCTTGGAACTCTTTCCCGCCGAAAAGGCGGAACGATTGCTCGTCGCAAAGGGCGGATTGATGAAAATCAGCCATTTCAAGCGGGGATTTTTCAAATCCCGCCGCAATTTTTCGGGCATCTTCAAGGGAACGACGCCGTCCGCTTCCTCCCCGAACAGCGCGTCTATATCGTCGTTGAGATAATCGTACTGAAACACCTCCGCCGACGGAAAAATCCTGCGGCAATAATTCGCGTCGTCCTCCGAAAGCGTCGATATGTACGTATACGGCAGAGCCGCCGACGGCAGCGTAAATTCGAGATTCCCGCTCCCCGCCGCCATGTCCCAAATCCGATAGCGCCCGCTTTCCAGCTTGTCACGACCTATCGCCTTGCGAATGTATTCGTACGCCTTCGCCGCAAACGGTATGGGCGTATAAAACTCCCCTTCAAACCGCCGCGCAAAATCTTCGCTCAGACGGTCGATTTTCCGCCGTATCGCAAAAATCGTCCGCTCGTCCGCCACCCGCTCGTATACGCTCCAAAAATAATTGTATTCGTATGCGGGAAGGCTCTTTTTGACCTTCTCGCCTCCGAAGGTGAACTCTACCCTGCCCCCTTTATTCATAGACTTACCCCGCTCGATGTCCGAGAGGAAATATTCTGCCAGCTTTCTCGTATCCCCGCTTTCGACGAACGATTCCGCAAACAGCGATGCCCAATATTCGTACACTTTCAGGAAATTATTTTCGTCGATGGTTTTCTTTTCCCGTTCGAACATGGAAAGCTGCACCGCATTGATCCTCGAAAGGACGGCCCGAAACGCCTCCGCTCCCGCGGGCTCCGAGAGGGAAAACACCTTTATGCGCGAGAGCGCGGGACTGACCGCGAGGTCGGAAACGAGCTCGGGCGACGGCGCGAGCGGCGTGCGATCCCAATCGTACTCCGAGCCCGAACGCCGCTCGTAAAAGCGCGCGAAGGGCTTTACTTCCGCGACGAACCCTTCTCCGCGGCACACCGCACAGACATAGGGCGGGATCGGACAGGCGGACTCGCCGTATTTGAGCTCCCGAAGAAAGTACAGTGCCTGCGCCAGAGAAGCGGCTATGCCGTCCGCCCCCTTCGGGCCTGAAAATTTCTTTTCCCTGCGGAATACATACAGGGCGCGCTCGGTACAGTCGAATTTCTGTTTCGCGGGAAAAACGAGCCCTTCGGCCGCAAAAAACGCCGCGCGAACCTCCTCGCGCGTTTTACAGGCAAGCAGTTTTTCGTAAAATCCGTTCATATCGATACCTTTCTCCCTCGTATATCCTTCCGCTTCTCAGTCCCTTATAACTCGACGGAAATATATTCGCCGCGGCGGGGAACCGTGACGCAAGAAAGCCCGATTTTCTTCAAAGCGTCGACGACCTTTTCCCTCTTGTCTAAAACTCTCGACACGTCGTGTGCGTCCGAGGCGAAAGAGACCCGTCTCCCGCCCAATTCGTAATACCTGCCGAGAATATCCTCGTCGGGCAGAAAATCGCAGGGCGCGCCGTAGCTCGAGCTGTTCACTTCCAGAATTTTTCCCCGTTCGATAATGCGTTTCAAAATCGTATCGATTTCCGCGCAGTAATCCGCGTAACGGAGCCGTTTATCCTCATACGGAGCGCAGCGCATACAATATGTGAAATGTCCGATAATATCGTAGTCGTAGGGCGCGTCGACGCTGTTTTTTACGCGGGCGAGATACTCCGAATAAATTTCCCGTTTGTCTTTCAGCTTTCCGTTCCCGTCCAGAAACACCTCGGGATCGGAATAATCCAGCACTCCATTCGTGTGGACGCTGTTGACGATAAAATCGGGACTGTAAATTTCGATTAAGTCCCGATATAATGGCGCCGCCGCGGGATTGTCCGTATACCCGAATTCCCCGCCGACGAGCACTTCCATTTTTCCCTCGTACAGCCGCTTCCATTCCCGCGCGCGGGAAAAATAGGCCTCCGCATCCGTATAGGAGGCTTCCGCTCCACCGTAGAACGCAATCCTGTCTACCTTGTAATCATAATCGAAATGTTCGGATATTCCGTAATACGCAGCGCCTTTTTTCAAGGCGGCTTTTAACATATCCCCGATGTCGCTCCTGCCGTCGGGGGAAAATTTCGTGTGCGTGTGCACGTCCGTCAATATCGTTTTCATGACTTATATTATATCATACGCGCGTAAAAACGGCAAGCGGCGGGGGTGTTCTTTCCCGATTTTTAATAAATCTTGACGGTTTTTATAGAAAAATGTATAAAAATTTTTCCTGTTTTTCCGTTTTTATGAAAAAACGCCCGTTTTTCCCCTCTTTTTTCCTGTTTCTTCCTATATTCTCAAAATTTATTAGTTTATTTTTGCATAAAAAATCGTTACAATTAATATACAATCAATTTTACGGAGTAAAATCATGAAAAAATCTTTAACGACTGTCGCCATGGCATTGGCGTTCACCCTTTCATTTCTTGCAATCGGCGCTTGCGCAAAAAGCCCTTCCGACGAAGCGAACGGCAACGGAACGGCGGCCGAAGATTCGGTCGGGACGGGAGAAACGCCCGGAAGCTCCGAGAATGAAGGAAGCGGAGAACAAACGGGAGACGCCGGAAGCGACAACGAGGCGGAAAACGGCGGAGATACGGGGAACGGAGAGGAGACGGCACCCGAACCCGAGGACAATTATGAATATTACATAACCTGCAAGAGGGACGGAGTGAATATTCGTTCAGGCGCGGGGACGGAACATTCAGTCATCGGAACCGCAGAAAAGGGCACTACGTATGTTCTCAGGGGAAAAGTAGGAGATTGGTACAAAACGTATTATAAAAATCAGACGGCTTACATGAACGCTTCTTATTTCGATGTGTTCTCGCTCGAAAAGAGCGAAAACGACGCGGTGGAAGAGGTCCTCGAAAAAGCCTATGCGACTTTGGGCGTCCCCTACGTCTACGGTGCCGTACGCTTGCACGACGGGTACGGGAATTTCCTCAAAGGTTTCACCACCTCGAAATTCGACTGTTCGTCCCTAGTACAGTACGTCTTTTACGAAGGTGCGCAGGTGGTGTTGCAGACCACTACCCGACTTCAATCGGTACAGGGAACCTACGTACCCCGTTCCGAACTCAGTCGGGGAGACAGCATCTATTTCACCAATTCGGTCAGACAGAACTATACGGGAGTAGAGCGAATCGGGCATGTGGCGATCTATCTCGGAGATAACTATATCCTGCATACCGCGACGGATTACGCACGGATCGAGCCCATCAGCGCGAAACGTTGGAGCTACTACATAGAGACCCGCAGATTCGTTTGAATAAATATGCAAAACAGGTAACCGCGGAAAAGCGGCGGCCTTAAAATAAAAATACGCCCGCGGCGATTCAGGGAAATGAACCGCCGCGGGCTGTTTTTATGTTTCTATGCTTAATAAGTGCACGTTACGGTAGAAGAAATAAAAAACGCGAGCACAAAAACGAGCACCGAGCAGACAAATACGCCGCGGTTTATTCCTTTGACGGTCTCGTTATCGTTTTTGACGATGCCGACTGCGGAAAAAATGACCGATACGGCTATTAGAATAAAGCTCAGATACATCAATCCTTCGGCGTCCAGCACTTTTAAGTTCTCCCAAGGGCTGCTGTAATCCTCCACTTTTGCCGTAAAAAATTCTCCCGTTTCCACATTCATTGCGGGAATAACGCCCGTATAATGAAAAAAGTTTATAAAATACATCGGCACAAACAGGAAATTCAGTACGATTTGTATTGCGGATACAATTTTGCTTCTCATATTTTCCCTCTATATTTTTTAAAGCCGTCGCGCCGTTATTTTCAGACCGTACAAAAAAAATCCTTGTCCGTCACGTCCGTTCACCTATATAGACGAAAAAAAATGCCGCAGCGTTGCAAAAGTTCCGAAATTTTTTATAGTTGATGAAATTTGCACTTTTTCCGCCGTTTTCGATTTATCCTCCTCAATTTTCCTCGCCGTTTTCAGGCTGTTCCGTCCGAACTTCCTCCCCGTCCCGCTCGGACGGTTCCTTTGTATCTCCTTCGGCTTCTTCCTCTTCCTCGACGGGCTCGTATATCTTTCTCAGTTCCTCTTCCTCCGCGGCGGCAGAGCGGGCGACGGAATCGAAGTCCTCGCGGGAAATCGTCCCTTCGTCCAAAAGCGTTTCCGCATAAGTCTTATCCTTCGCGGCACCGAGATAGTCCTTTTCCCCGCGAATCGTCTTCAACAACCAAGAAAAGAAGATTTTCCAATCCCCGAACAGGCTCATGCGGCGGGCGTAACGGGCATCGGAAAGGAGCATTTCCTTATAATCGGTCTCCTCGTCGCCCGAAACGGCTAGGGGATTGATGAGGCCGGGCCGCACGGAAAAACGGCCCTCGTCGTCTTCCGAGACGAAAGCGGCGTCAATAAAGGAAAATTTTCTGACGCCGATAAAGCTCAATCGACCGCAAAAAATATCAAAGAATACGGGCAATTTATAAAACCGCGTACGTCTGAGCCAACGGCCGTAACTTCCCGCCTCGTTTCCGTCGTCGTCCGTCGTTCGGAACAACCTGAGCGCAATCGTTTTGGCTTTTTTCCCGACATAAAATTCATGTGTCACGAGAGAGCGCATGTTTCCCGTGCGTTTTTTATAAATTTTCCCGCGCACGAGAACGGCGAGATAGAGCGGCGAAAGCACCGCCATACAGACGAGCGCCGCTACCGCGTCCCAAAAACGCTTGAAAATCCAGCGATAGGCGATCGCCATAACCGCCAGCGCCGCCGCCACGTCAAACGCAATAAACAGCGCAAGACCATACCACGTTTTCAAAAATTCATCCATTGGAAATTTCCTTCCCCGATTTCTCGGACGAGGGCGAAACCGCCCCCTTTATTATCGCCGTCTTTTCAGTCGCTCCTTCTTTCTCAGGCTCCTCCCCCGCGGGCGAGGGCGTCCGTTCCGTTACCTCGGCGATTTTCAAAAGCACCGAATCCTTACCATATCCCGTCTGCGCGCTAGTAGCCAAAAGATTTTCCGTACCCAGATACAGATCCGCCGCTATCGCCTTGACGTGCTCTTTCAGTTTCATTTTTGAAAGTTTGTCCGCCTTCGTCAAAACGACGGTGAACGGAATGATGTGATAGTGTAAAAATTCTATCATCTGAACGTCGTCCGCGGTCGGATCGTGCCGACTGTCAACCAGCAAAAACACGTGCGAAATCCGCTTTTTATCTGCGAAAAAGGCGTTCAGAGTCTTGGCCCATTTCTCCTTTTCCGCCTTCGATACCCGCGCAAAGCCGTATCCCGGCAAATCAGCCAAAATAAACGCTCCGAAATCGAAATAATTCACCAAACGGGTACGTCCGGGCTCGCTGCTCGTCTTCGCCAGCTTTTTTCGATTAGCCAGCATATTGATGAACGAGCTTTTGCCCACGTTGGATTTTCCGCAGACGGCGATCGTCGGTTTATCGAAAGAAAGAAACTGCTTTTCGTTCGCCGCCGAGGTGATAAACGTCGCGTTTTTTACGATAAGGCGCGCGCGAGTCCCGTCGGACGCGAGAGACTTGCAAAGAGCGGGACGAGTCGGTTTTTCGTTCATTTCATACATGCCATGTGCTTCCTTTTATTTTTTCAGCGGCAACGGACTCCGCCCGAAAGAGGCACTCCGCCGTCGCGCACGGGAAGAACAGGTTCTTTTTTCGGCTTTATCCGTTTGGGCTTCGCCTGTTTGAGCTGCGGTGAATCTTCGTCCCCCGCACCGCGCACGGCGAGCGAGAATACCTCGTCCGCATCCGTCACGGGAATAAAATTCAGCTCTTTGCGCACGCTTTCGGGGATTTCCTCGATATCCTTCTCGTTTTCCTTGGGAATAACAATATTTTTAATCCCCACCCGCCGCGCGGCGAGCGCCTTTTCCTTCAATCCGCCGATGGGAAGAACTTTGCCGCGGAGCGTGATTTCCCCCGTCATGGCGATATCCTTTCTCACGGGGCGTCCCGTAAAGGCGGACAGGATAGCGGTGGCGATCGTGATGCCCGCGCTGGGTCCGTCCTTGGGCGTTGCGCCTTCGGGAACATGAATATGAATGTCCGTCGTCTCGAATTTATCCGCGGGGATTCCGTATTTATCCGCATGCGAACGAATAAAGGAAATCGCCGCCAAAGCTGATTCCTTCATGACGTCCCCGAGCTTTCCCGTCAGACGGATTTCCCCTTTGCCGTGCATTGCGGAAGCCTCCACCGTCAGCGTGGTGCCGCCCACGGCCGTCCATGCCAATCCCGTCACCGCGCCCACTTCTTCCTTGCCGCGGGCTTCGTCCGCCTTGAAACGAGGCGCGCCCAAAAATTCCTCCGCTTTCTTCCTGTCCACTTTTACCTTGGGCAGGGATTTATCGTCCGCATAACGAACGGCAATCTTCCGGCAGACCGTGCCCGCTGTGCGCTCCAAAGTACGCACGCCCGCTTCCATGGTATAGCCTTCGATAATCGCGCGGATTCCGTCCTCCGTAAATTCCGCGTTCTCCTCCGAAAGACCGTTGGCTTTCAGCTGCTTGGGAATGAGATACCGCTTTGCAATTTCCGTCTTTTCTTCCAGCGTATATCCCGAAAGCTCTATGATTTCCATACGGTCGCGCAGGGGCCCCGGAATAGTGTCCAGCGAGTTCGCCGTCGTGATGAACAGAACCTTGCTCAGATCGTAGGGAACTTCGAGATACCTGTCGCGGAAAGTGGAATTCTGCTCGGGATCGAGCACCTCCAAAAGCGCGCTAGCGGGGTCGCCGCGCATATCCGAGGAAATCTTGTCGATTTCGTCGAGTAGGAACACGGGATTGACGGAGCCCGCGTTCTTCATGGCATAAATAATTCTGCCGGGCATGGCGCCGATATAGGTGCGCCGGTGTCCGCGGATTTCCGCTTCGTCCTTGACGCCGCCTAAGCTCATGCGGACGAATTTACGATCCAAAGAACGCGCAATAGAACGCGCAATGCTCGTCTTTCCCACGCCCGGGGGCCCCACAAAGCAGAGAATGGGCGCTTTCATGTTCCCCGTCAGTTTGAGCACCGCGAGATATTCGGTAATGCGCTCTTTGATCTTTTCAAGGCCGTAATGGTCTGCGTCCAGCACTTTCACGCAATCGGAAAGTTTCTCCGTGTCCTTCGTCTCCTCCGTCCAAGGCAAATCGAGAATCCAGTCGAGATACCCCGTAATCACCGTATATTCGGGCGAAGAGGACTGCATTTTATCCAGCCTGTCCAGCTCTTTGAGGCACTTCTCCTCAACCTCCTCGGGCAGCTTCTTCGCGAGAATTTTCTCGCGGTATTCGTCCTCTTCCTTGCCGTCGTCTCCGAGCTCCGTATGAATGGCTTTGAGCTGCTCGCGCAAAAAATAATCCTTCTGCGAACGGTCGATGTTCTGACGGACGGCGGAAGCGATTTTCTTTTCGATTTTTGCGATTTCCAGCTCGTCATTGAGACAGCGCTCGAACAGTTTGAGCCTTTCGATGACCGATTCTTCTTCCAAAAGCTCCTGCTTGATTTCCAAGCGCACGCGCATGGCCGAAACGGTCATATTAATATAAGTATCGGGATCGGAGCAGGCTTCCAGCTGAGAGAGGATATCCTTGCCGATTTTCCCGTCCGCCATGAGTACGTCGCGCACCATTTCGCGCGCGGTGCGGAAATAGGCCTCCTCCAATACCTCGTCGCCGTGTTCGGACAGAATTTCATCCGTGACCGCATAATAATATCCCGACTCAAACTGAATGGAACGGGCGCGGGCGCGGTACAATCCCTCCGTAAGAATCCGAAGCGTTCCCCCGGGCAGCTGAGTCACCTGCTTGATGCGCGCCACCGTACCGACGGAATAAATGTCGTCCGCCGTGATTTCGTCCTTTTCCGTCTCGCGCTGCGCGCAGATAAAAAGCAGTCTGTCCGCCGAAGCGGTCGCCCTGTCGATCGCCTTTAACGTAATTTCCCGCCCCACCTCGAACGACGTGAGCGTATCGGGAAACGCCACCTTGCCCCGCAAGGGCACGATGGACAATATATTTGTTCTTTGTATTTGTTTTTCAGTATAATTTTCCATATAATTATTTTTACCCTTTCACTCCTCTTTTCAAACAATCCCTTTCACGATAATGCGAAACGCCCCTCAAAACGAACATAAAAACGGAAAGTCCTATTCATTACGGCGCGGAAACACCCGTAAACATCCGCGCTTGCGTATATCTGCTTCTATTATAACACATCGCGGGCGAAAAGGCAAAGAACTTTTCCTGAAAATTCTTTCACATATCTTAACAGTCTGTCGCTTTTCGTCGAATAAAAAAGAGTTTTTCCTCAAAAGGTTTTTGTTTTCCTATTGACTTTTCATTTTTTTATGTTATAATGAAGTCAGAAAAAAATAAGGAGGATATATGAAAAAGAAAATTTTAATCATCGTTCTTCCGATTGTCCTCGTGCTGATTTTCCTGACGGGAATATTATTATATGTGTATCTTCCACCCAAAGACTCTAATTTCCGAATCGATTTGCAAGTAGACGATGTCGGATTCGACGACGAAATTACCTTGGTTTCGGACGACAAATCGGGCAACATGGTCCTTTCCTGTAAAACGGGAAAAACCCTCAATTTTCGAATGCTTTTCATGCACAGGGACAGGAGAGAATATAAAACCGTTTATCGCGGGGAGACGTTCATGGACATAGAAATTTCTCTGGCGAATTCCCTCGTATATTCCCCCGATCGCTCCGAGACGCACGAACTCACCCTTCCCAATATCAAAGGACTGCGGTTAAATTGGTCGATCGACAACTGCACACGGACGTATACCTTTGAAGAAAAGGGAATCTATACGGTCGTTGCGAAATCGTTTTTTCAGACAAAAGGCAGGGAATTCGCCCCCGTTTCCCGCCCCGTTACCGTCGTCGTCGGTCTATTTGATTCGTAAAGCAGATCGTCCCGATATACACGGTCGTGCAAACCTGTAAAATCGATCAACCCGATAAAAACCGCGGCGCGAAAAATTTCGCGCCGCGGTTTTTTCCGCGCTTTTTTGTATTTCCCTGCAATTTCCGCGCTTTAAGCGGATTTTTGTTTATACACGATTTTCGGCTTCGCGCCTTCCGTCAGACATTCCTTGGTCACGACGACTTCTTCGACGTCCTCCTCCGAAGGAATCTGATACATGACGTCCGTCATCAGCCCTTCGATGATCGTCCTGAGTCCCCGCGCGCCCGTCTTTAACCGAATCGCCGTCTGCGCGATTTCCTTTACAGCGTCCTCCTCGACCGTCAGCTTCACTCCGTCGAAGCCCACCAGCTTCTGATACTGCTTGATGATCGCGTTTTTCGGTTCCGTCAGAATCTTCACCAGCGCGTCCTCGCCCAAGGGGTCGAGATTGACCACGATGGGCAGCCGCCCGACAAATTCGGGAATCAGCCCGAACTTCGTCAGATCCTGCGGCTTCACGTCGTCGAGCGCCGCATAGTCCACTTCGTCCGCGCCCAGCTTGACCTTGCCGCCGAATCCGAGCGTCGTGTCGTCCTTCCTCGACGCCACGATTTTATCCAAGCCCACGAATGCTCCGCCGCAGATGAATAAAATGTTCGTCGTGTCGATTCTCAGGCACTCCTGCTGAGGGTGCTTTCTTCCGCCCTGCGGCGGCACCGAAGCCATCGTGCTTTCGATGATTTTCAAAAGCGCCTGCTGCACCCCTTCGCCCGATACGTCCCGCGTAATCGATACGTTTTCGCTCTTTCTCGCAATCTTGTCGATTTCGTCGATATAAATGATTCCGCGCTGCGCGCGCTCGATATCGTAATCGGCGTTCTGAATGAGTTTCAAAAGAATATTCTCTACGTCCTCGCCCACATAGCCCGCTTCCGTCAGCGTGGTCGCGTCGCTCGTGGCGAAAGGCACGTTGAGAATTTTCGCAAGCGTCCGCGCGAGCAGCGTTTTACCGCAGCCCGTGGGCCCCAGAAGCAGAATATTGCTCTTTTCGATCTCCACCCCGTCGTCCGCTTTTTTCGACTTCATGAGCGAATTTATGCGCTTATAATGGTTATACACCGCGACGGAAAGAACCTTCTTCGCCTTGTCCTGCCCGACGATGTATTTATCCAGCTCCGCCTTGATTTCGGCGGGCTTCTTCAAGGGGACTTCCTCCGTCTTGCTCTCTTTGTCGAGCGTCTCGTCCACCATCGCCTTGCAGATATCCACGCAGTCGTCGCAGATAAAAACTCCGCCCGGCCCCGCGATGAGACGGCGCACCTCCTCTTTCGATTTACCGCAGAAAGAACAGCGTTGTTCGTTTTTTTCCATGTGTCACACCCCGTTTATAAATTGAAAAATACCGCGCAAAGCTCCTTTTCCCGAAACTTTGCGCGAGCGTATTTTTTATGTCCCGTATCCCTCAAAACGCCTCAGCGTCTCACGAATACTTTATCGATAAGCCCGTACACCCGCGCTTCTTCCGCCGAAAGGTAGTTGTCCCTGTCGGTGTCCCGCTCGATGGTGGCGATGTCCTTGCCCGTGTTCTCGGAAAGGATTCTGTTCATCTTCGCCTTCGTGCGCAGGATATGCTCCGCTTGGATCTTGATGTCGCTGGCTTGGCCCTGAGCTCCGCCCAAGGGCTGGTGAATCATAATCTCCGAATTGGGGAGCGCGAACCGTTTGCCGCGCGCGCCGCTCGACAGGAGAAACGCGCCCATGGACGCCGCAAGCCCGATGCAAATCGTCGATACGTCGCACTTGACGTAATTCATCGTGTCGTAAATCGCCATGCCTGCCGTCACCGAGCCGCCCGGAGAATTGATATACAGATTGATGTCCTTTCCCGGCTCCTTGCCTTCCAGATAAATGAGCTGCGCCACCACCGTATTCGCTACCGCGTCGTCGATTTCGCCGCTCAAAAATATGATTCTGTCCTCCAAAAGTCGGGAATACAGATCGTACGAGCGTTCGCCCGTCGAAGTGCGTTCCACGACATAGGGAATCAGAACGTTTTTTTCGTTCATTCCTTATTCTCCTCTCGATACATTTCGTTGTTCGCTTTCAGGAAGTCGAACAGCTTGGTAATGATGATGTCGCTCTTGATATAATCGAGCTGACGGGGATCCATATCCTTCCTGTAATCTTCCGCGCTCTTATCCACGGACGCCGCCTGCTCGGCAACCTTCGCGTCCACTTCCTCTGCCGTCGCTTCGATCTTCTCGTCCTTGATAATCTGAGAAATGATGAGCTGGTTCAAAACGTTCTTCTTTGCCTGCTCTTCGTAGTTCTTTCTGAAATCTTCCTTGCTCACCTTGATAAAATCGAGGTAATCCTGCAATTTGAGCCCTTGATACATGAGTTGATATTCGAACTTCTGAACGAGCCCGTCGATTTCCCGTTCGATCATCGCCTGAGGGATTTCCGCCTCCGCGGTCGCGGAAATCGCGTCGAGGATACTGTTCTCCGTCGCGTCGAGCGCGTTCTTATCCGCCTGCTTTTGCAGTCTCTCTCTCGTCTTTTGCTTATATTCCTCGATCGTCTCGCTGCCCGTGGCGTCCTTGATAAACGCATCGGTGAGCTCGGGCAGTTCCTTGCCCTTAATGGAATTGAGCTTGACGGCGAAAACGGCGTCCTTGCCTTTGAGGTTCTCCGCCTGATAATTTTCGGGGAATTTGACGTTGACGTCCTTTTTGTCCCCGATATTCATGCCGACGACCTGATCCTCGAAACCGGGAATGAACTGTCCGCTGCCGAGCGTCAGATCGAAGCCCTCGGCTTCGCCGCCGTCGAACTTGACGCCGTCCACCGTGCCGACAAAGTCGATGTTGACGATGTCGCCGCTTTGGCAGGGACGGTCGGTAACGTCCACTTTGCGGGCGTTGCGGTCGCGGAGTCTGTCGAGTTCCTTGTCGATGTCGGCATCCTTTACAGTATACGCAAACTCTTTGATTTTCATACCTTTGTAGGAGCCGATTTTCACCTCCGGCTTCACGGGAGTGACCGCCACCAGCGTCACGCCCTCGTCGGAAAGGTCGTCCACGGAAAGTTCGGGGTCGCCCACGGCCGTGAACTTCTTTTCTTCCTTATCGAGAATCTTCCCGTAGTTCTCGGAGAAGAGCACGTTGAGCGCGTCCTCGAAAAACACGCCCTTGCCGTATGCGTGCTCGATGACGTTGCGGGGCGCCTTGCCCTTGCGGAAGCCGTTGACGGCAAATCTGCCCTTGGTCTTTAAGTACGCCTTGTTGAGCGCGTCCTTCCACTCGTCCTTGTCGAACTTCATCGTAATTTTTACCGTGCTTTTCTCTGCGGCTTTTGTTGTGTACTTCATGATATCTTTCTCCTAAAAATAATGCTTCTTTTTTCTCCTTCGATAGCCCGAAAGGGATTTTCCCCACCGTGCAAGCTACATTTTATCATATTATTCCGAGAAAAGAAAGCATTTTCGTTTACAATTTCCGAAATTTACGCTATAATTTATGAAAAACGGCCCGTCCGAAAAAAATTTTCGACTTTGTTCGGGGTTTTTCCGCGTTTTTTCGCAGTCGGGCTCCCCAAGGAGGAAACATGCCTCAGGACGCTTTCCATATCCGCCGCTCCGCCGCCGAACTCGACGCGGCCTTGAAGGGCGGGAAAATCAACCGAGTCTCCCAAGCGGACAAAGACGAGGTTACCCTTATTATATACACCGGAAAATCGACGGTTAAACTCGTTTTGAGCACAAATGCTTCCAATGCCCGTGTCTGCCTGTCCGCGACGGAGAAGGAGCCCGCTCCCGTCGCGCCCAATTTCTGCATGCTTCTGCGCAAGCACCTCCTCGGCGCGGAAATTTTATCCGTCTCCCAACACGAATTCGAGCGCATCGTGGAAATCCGCCTCCGCTGCACGGGGGATTTTTCCCGCTGCGAGCGGGTGCTCGTCTGCGAAATCATGGGCAAGTACTCCAATCTTGTGCTGACGGAAAACGGAACCATTCTCGGCGCGCTCAAAACGACGTCCTTGGAGGACAACGCCAAAAGAGTGCTCCTTTCGGGCGCGAAATACGCCTATCCTCTGCCGCAGGACAAGCTCTCCCCCTTCGACGCGGAGGGGCTGAAAGAGAGAACGGAGGCTTTCCGCGCCGCTCACGAGGGAAGCGGGCGGGAGGAATTCGCAAAATTCCTTTTCGAAAACGTCGCGGGGCTGGCTCTGCCCACCGCGCGGGAGCTCTTAAACAAGTACACCCACGACCGCCCCTTATGGGAGTTTGTCGGGGAGTTCTGCGCCTCCTATCCCTCCTCGCCCTGCCTGAAAAGGGAAAACGGGTTCCCGACGGACTTTTTCGCCTTCCCCGTGGAGGGTGGGATTCCCATGCCCTCCCTGAACGAGGCGGAGGACGCCTATTATTCCGCGAAAGAGGGCAGACGCGCCTTCGAGGACAAAAAGCGAAAGCTGGAATCCGCCGTCCGCGGACTGCTCAAAAAGCAGCGGAAGAAATTGCAGGACACGCTCGAACGGCTGGAAGCCTGCTCGGACATGGAAAAGGAGCGCGTCAAGGGCGAACTGCTCACGGCGAACCTCTGGCGGATAGAAAAGGGCATGAAGGAGCTGGAAGCGGAAAATTGGTATTCGCCCGAAGGGGGAACGATAAAAATCGCGCTGGACGAGCGGCTCAGCCCCTCGCAGAACGCGCAGAGATATTTCAAGGCGTATCAGAAGCAGAAACGCACGCTCGACGCGCTCCTGCCCCGCAGGAAAACGGAGGAGGAGGAAATTTCCTACTCGGAGAGCGTCCTTTCCTCCCTCGCCGCGGCAGAGACGCAGGACGACCTCAAAGAGACGGAGACGGAGCTCGTTTCTTTGGGGCTCGTCAAGCCGCAAAGGGAACGGGTGGGCGCAAAGAAAAAGGAGACCGTCGTCCCCTTCCGCGAATACGAATATATGGGCTTCCGCATCTTCGGCGGAAGAAACAATCTGCAAAACGACAGGCTGCTGAAAAGCTGTTCCCCCTCCGATATTTGGCTCCACGCGCAAAAATATCACTCCTCGCACGTCGTCGTCGCGGCGGAGGGGAAAAAGGTCCCCGAAGAAGTCCTCTTATTCGCCGCGGAAATCTGCGCTTACTATTCGGACGGACGCGCGGGCGGCAAGGTGCCCGTGGATTACTGCGAGCGCAAACACGTAAAAAAGCCCCCCAAATCCAAGGCGGGCTTCGTCGTTTACGACAATTATAAAACGCTTTTGGTAGAGCCGAACAAGCACGAATGACCCGCCCTTTTCGGAGCCGACAGCTGCTTTTCGCTTTTACTTCCTCCCTTTTCAGTTCTTTTCCTTATAGATTTTTATTATTTCAGTTGGATCTGCATAAAAAAATTTTATCCCTGCGGGGGACTCTTCCCAAGTCACCTCGTTCACAGTTGTTTGCGTAAGGTCAGAAAGTATGATGGCGTAACTTCCGTTATATGTGCCGAAATATTTTTCTATTCCAAAATCCTCCGCCGTCATAAGTTTTTCCGCAGTCGATTTCTCCGCAGCGGCAAATTCCCTAATTCTCTTTTCCGCCGCCGCATCCAATTCGGGACAAGACTGCGCGCCGCCGCGATAATCGGCGATTTGTTTTACGTCCGCTTTCGTCAGCCAGCCGTTTTCATACGCTTCGGTAAGGGAGTAAAATCCCGTTTCAAAGTCCGTCTTTACCTGTTTTTCCTCCCGACACCCGCCAAAGAAGCACAGGCACACAGCCGAAACGGCGCAAAGCAAAAATGCTTTCTTTTTGCCCGCTCTCATTTTTCCTCCTCCCGCCGCTGTCTCGGGCGGCTTTTTTTCTGCGTTTTTTCGTTTACCTGCCGAACCGTATCGACCAATATTCGGGGAAATGCCCGACGACTCCGCCGTAAATCATCATTACGAGATAGTCGGCGGCAATCATGATTCCCAAAACGAGCGCCAGCCAAAACGCCACCTTCTGAGGAAGTCTTTCCAGCCAGACAATCGCGGGACGGAATACGAAGTGCATCAAAAGCGTGATCCCCGTCGTAAAACCGATCGTCGTGGGAATACTCGTATATCGGGTGATATGCAGGGGAATATTCAGATAATTCCATGCTTTTACGCCAAACAGTTTTTCAAACAGGAGCCCCACGCTCATTTCCCCGAACAGAATGAGCACAAACACCACCGAGCAATAAATAACCACCCGCAGCGTATGATTGCGTTTGGTATTTTCGGGGAGAATGCGCTTTTTGAAAATGCGCATTTCCGTGGGAGTCCCGAACACGAAATACAGGACAAAAATCCCGAACCCGTAAGCAGCCAGAAAGGGAAAGAGCTGATGTCTCGAATCCAGCACCCCGATAGAAATGAGACGGAATAAATTCTCCACGCACCAGCCCATAAACGCGGCTATGTAGCATATGAGAAGCAGCGTGCTGACGCGCACGCCGAAAATCCGCTTTCCCGAATCCCGCTTCGCTTCGGCGGGCGTTCCGATTCGGGAAGCCCGTTCCGCTTCCACGTGACCGCCGAACCGAGAATCGCTCTTTGTCTCGCTCTGTTCCCCTGTCCGAGAAACGTATTCTGTTTCGGTCTGTCTCCCGACACAGGAATTCTGTTCTTTTTCAATACCTTCTTCCGCCGCGGAAACGGCAGATTCCTCTTGCGTTTTCGGGGATTTCTCTCTTTTCATGACTCCTCTCCCTGCATATGCCGCCGACGAAGCGGAGCAGGAAAACGCACCGATTTCGGCTTATTATATAGTATACCATATCGTGGAAAAAATTGCAAAGAAAAAAGGGGCAAAATCCCCTTTTTTCATAGCCCTTTCATCTGCCGCCGCGCCCGTTTCCGAATGGGATTTGGCACGGCGGCGAAAAACGTCCGGCAACAGAAACCCGTTTGACGGCAAGTTCATATATATCCGCTATCCGCGCCCGATTTACAGTTTTGTCACCGCGCCTAAAAAAATCGGATAATTATTCTCCGTATCGATAATCGCATACACGAAGGGACGGTCGAGTACGACGACTCGTTCTTCAACATCGGGTGCAGAAGTAGCCTTCATTCCGATTTCCGTCACGGCGGCGGCTTTCGTGCCCGCCTCGTCCACTTCTATACGAGTCTTTTGCAGCACCTCTCCGATATAAACGTTTTCATGGGGAGATAAATCGAACATACCGGAAAAATCGGCTTTTGCCGAGTCAAACGCAGTCGGCATACCCATGTCTTTGAGTATACCGTTCGCCGTCACGGAAAAATCGTAAGAAAAGGCGGGCATGGTACAAACGACGGGCTCCCGGCTCGAATGTCCGAAAAGCCCCTGCCATTTTTCCGCGGAGAAGCCGGCCACGTATTCGTCTATCGAAATTTCCTCGGACGGAAGAAACGCCGCAAAGGCAAATTCTCCGCCCTTATACGCCTTGACAAAGCCCGTCGTGTTCTCGTCCGAAAGGTAAATTCCCTCCGAGGATTTCATCGTTTTCACGCGGGAGACCGTTCCGTCCGCCGCGGTAAACGTACCCTCCGAAATATCGGATTTTTCATATTTGTTCTGCCATTCTCCCGAAAAATACAGGGCGTTTATGAGATATGCCACCGAATCGGGAGAAATTTCCTGTATGAGCTCTTTAATCATTCCCCGCGTGGCGTTCTCCGTCCACGTATTGATATCCGAAACAGTCGTTTTGTCGAAGGGCGCGGCGTAGATTTCCGCGTCGTAATAATCCTTATTCCTCTGCAAAAAATCCGCATTTACCTTTTCCTTCATCGTATCGCGAAGCCAAAGGGAATCCGCCACTGAAAGCGCTCCGCTTTCAGCCACCTTGTCGAGATAGGCGGATAATCCGACATTGAGCGCATCCTTAGGCATGCCGAGAACCCGTTCCATCTCGGAAAGAGTCTCCCCCTTTGCGCCGTTCGCGGTCATCGCCAAAGCGGCGGCGAGGGAAAGGGGCGAAACCAACGTGTTCCCGCCCGTATACGAGCGGCGGAAAAATTCCGTCGAAAACGAGAGATTATTTTCCGAAAAGTCCCCCGAGTTTCCCGTCCGCACGGACTTATCCGCAACGAGCGAAGCCGTGAGGGAAATAGCGTTTTCGGACAAGGGTTTTTCCTTATATCCCCCGCCCGAGCACGCGCCGAACAGCGCCAGAGAGAGCGCCGCTGCCGTACAGGCGAATACCTTTTGTTTCCTGTTTTTCATAATTTTTCCTCCTTACTTTATATTGTTCCCGATTTTCGTCCTTTCTACTCTTAAAGACGAAAAAAAAGCCGCCTTGGTTGCGGACTTTACTATTTTTTTCGGATTTTCAGAAAAAAGTCGAAAATCGGCGGGGCAAACGCTTGTGTTTTCAGTCGTTTTCGCTATAATTATTGCTGAAATCTTTATCGGACGAAAAACGGACCAAAATCTATGCATCAAAATCCTTCCAAAAACTTCCTGAGTACGGACGCGCCGCTGAAAGTCGTCCTTAAACTTGCAATCCCTTCTATGTTGGCGCAGTTCGTCAACGTATTATACAGCATCGTCGATCGCATTTACATAGGTCACATGCCGGAAGTGGGTTCCCTCGCACTCGCGGGGGCGGGAATCTGCGGCCCCATCGTCACGCTCCTTTCCTCCTTCGGGACATGGATCGGTCTGGGCGGTGCCCCCGCCATGTCCATCAAAATGGGCGAGGGCGATCTGAAAGGCGCAAGAAAAATCCTGAATAACGGCGCCATGCTGCTCGCGGTCATGTCCGTCCTGCTCACCGCCCTCGTCTTTGCGCTGAAAGCGCCCCTCCTCAAACTGTTCGGCGCGGGAGGCAATATCGCGGGATACGCCTCCGACTATCTCTCTTGGTATTCCGTCGGCACCGTTTTCGCCGTCATGACGACGGGACTCAACGCCTATATCGTCGGACAGGGACACGGAAAGGCGGGCATGGCTACCGTCTGCATCGGCGCCGTGGCAAATATCGCGCTCGATCCGCTCTTTATCTTTACTTTCGGCATGGGCGTCAAGGGCGCGGCGATCGCCACTGTCATTTCTCAGTTCTTCTCCGCACTGTTTACCGTCCTTTTCCTGTTCAGTAAAAAAGTCGAAGTACGGCTGGGCGTCGGCGGCTACGACAAAAAAATCATCGAAAAAATCCTGCTTCTCGGCTTCTCCCCCTTCATTATCATCGCCACCGATTCCGTCATGATCCTCGCGCTCAATAAGGTGCTCCGCACCTACGGCGGCGAACGCGCCGACGAGCTCATTTCCGCCGCCACCATCATGCTTTCCTTCATGCAAATCATCACCCTGCCCCTCGGCGGGATTTCCGGCGGGACACAGCCCGCCCTGTCTTATAACTACGGCGCAAACCGTCCCGACCGCGTCAAAAAGTGCGAGGGCTGGATTCTCGGCTCGTGCATTCTCTACACGGTCGTCATGTTCCTCGTCGCGCGCTTCGCGGCGGGCGGCGTCGTGTCTATCTTCACCGACGACGCGGCATTAAAGGCGGAAAGCGTGCGCTTCATAAAAATCTATACCCTCATGATTATCCCCCTCGCCTTTCAGTACGCTTTGGTGGACGGGCTCACGGGTTTGGGAATCGCGCCCGTCGCCATTACTTTGTCGCTGTTCAGAAAATTAGCGCTGATGCTGACACTGACCCTTACCCTGCCCCGCTTCTTCGGCGTGGAAAGCGTATTTTACGCCGAACCCGTTTCCGACCTCGTCGGAGGAATCGTCTCCACCGTCGTATTCTTCTGCCTCATCAACAAAATCCTGAAAAAACGCGACCTCGCTGTTCGCGCACAGCAGCAAAACTCGATTGTAAAATAGAAGGAATAAAACGCGGAAACAAGTAAAAAACAAAAAAAGAATCGCCGAAAAATAGAGACGGAGACGGGCGGAAGAATGAGGGCACGGAAAAAGGAAAAATTTTGGAATAGTCCCTCCCCCGAAATTGCCCCGATAAATGGAAATAATGCTATCCCCCCAAAAGTTTGTCTGACTTTTGGGGGGATCATTGTTACATTACATCTAAAAACTTTTGTAATTTTAATTTTTTCAAAAGTATTATTCCGAAGCCTTGAAGTTATAGATAGGCTTTATTCTCTTGACAATTTCCGCTGTAGGCTGAATATTCTCTAAGATTTCATCCATAGACTTATAAGCCATAGGCGATTCGTCCAAAGTTGCAGTATTGATAAACGATAGAGGAGAGATACGAAAGAAAATTGTCTTTGCTTACGAACAGTTTCCAATATTCGACCCATTTTTCTTTGAAATCATTGAAATTGTCGGGGATAGGAACGGACGGAGCGGCGGGAGAAGAAGGACGGAGAAAATCGAAGAAGGGAATTTTCGGATAGTTGTTGACGGTGGGGGATATGTTGTGTTCAATTTGGAAAATCTCACAGAAATAATAAGCGACAGACAAGCCGAAATCCCGAACACTCTCGACAAGTCTGCCGAGCGAGTTCGGGAAGAAGAATATACACGCGATAAAACCGATTGTAATCGTTATGGCTATATAGTGCCGATAGTTAATCCGTTTCATACCTCACAACCCGTAAATACGAAATAGCCTATAATGGCGGCGATAAGTAAAACCAACAATATCCGTAATACCTTTTTGAAAATCTTCATGTTCTTCTGCCTTTTTCCGCAACGTTGTGGAAATTCGATTTACTGCACCGAGTTGTATTGCTTTTGTAACCAATCCATGGCGTCGCCTATGCCGTTAAAAATCATATCCGTTGCGCCGCCTGTCCAAATAATATAAACTTTATATCTGCTTTTGTTCATACGGTGAATGGCGGAGCCGAGAATATTTCCACGAGGGCCGAATACGGCGGTTTGTTTGTCCGATTCCAACCAAAACCATTTGTATTGACCGTTGATTCTGATATATTTATTCATGTCAGCTCACCTCACGGGATATACGGATAATTTTATCGTCCTGTATTTGAATGAGATAATAAAAGCCTTTATAGGAGGCCTGAACGGTATAAAGGTTTGGCGCTTCCCATACGGCGTCACGAATGGTAATAAAATTCGGGCGGGTGCCTAACATATACGCGATTTTACTTTTCAGTTTCTTTTCTTCCGTTTTCGTCATGTTCGCTTCATCGCCCTACAAGATATTGCAAGCGTGTAAAAGAGGCTTGAAATTAATATGACTGTCCGAACGGTACAGGCCGCGCAAACGCAGTTCCCGACCCATGAGACAGACACAAGAGCCGATTTCTTTTTCGCGTTCGCCCGTCCAATAAATCAGATAGCAGGCACGGCCTTTAATAAATTTAATTTTTGCGTATTCCGTTATTTTACGCCAAAAACAGGGGAATGAACGGAATATGGATTCGGGGTGCATTGTCGAAAAGTCTTTATACTTGAAACCAATACAAAGTACGTTGCCCGTCTCAATATCGATTACCGCATATCTGCAAAATTCTTTCATAACTATACCTCGTCATGTTCTTGACTTTGAGGGCATGTTTCAAAAAATTGTTCTTCGTCATATTCCAAAAAGTCGGAGATTGAACAATTTTCTTCCGCAGGGTTCCAAGAACAACAATTACAGCAATCTGTTTTGTTTTCCATTTTCTTTATCTCCTAAAAATTCTTGACTTTCGTCGTTAAATGCGGTATAATATTTTCAAAGAAGCCGAGAAGCCTTTAAGGTAGACATTGCGAGAGGGTAAAGCCTCTTGTGGGGTGCTTCTTTTTTTATTTGTCTTTTTTCGGATATTTCCACGGTAGAGGTAATTCCTCAAAATTTTCTTTGTCGTCATGCCGTACTCGTTTTCCTATATACATAGGGTCAGGGTCTTTCGGATCCGGATTTGGATAAACCATTTCATTCGTTCGGTCTCCGTCCTTGTCTCCGTGCATAACTTTTCTATAACGATATTCGTCTACTTCACACTCAACACCTTGCTGATTCGTCTTTGAGTTTTTCTGCTCACCGACAATTAAAGCAGGGTGTTTTGATTTTTTATAATACCGAAAATGCGGATACGGAGCTTCTGCACGCTTCTGTTTTGATTTCACGGCGTAACTTTTACGTATGGCCTTCTTTTGCGCTTCCGATTTACAATGAAATTTCGGCGTCTTCTTCGACATATTCTATCCTCTTTCGTTTCTCTATGCCTTAAAACGGATCTCTGTTCCCGGACACCGGCTTTTTCCGCTTCCGCGCCTGCTCATACGTTTGATTCAACAGCGCATATTCGTACTTACGGTGTTCTTTCATCGCTTTTTTCACGCCTTTCAAGTCCCCTCGGTTTGCCGCTTGGTCCAGCTTCTGTTCCGTTCGCTCGTATTCGCGTTTTAACCGTTCCCGCGACGTCGTCAACGCCAACGCCTTTTCTTCTTTCTTAAAAAATCCCATTTCACTCACTCCCTGTTTCTATTCCTTCCGCTTTCCTTAAAAACTCCATGAGCTCGTCTATCTTTTCCCGTTTATCTTCTTCCGATAAGTGCATAAACGCTCGGCATAACGACGACGCTCCGATATACCTTATCTTCGAGCCGTTATAAAACGACTTTATGATTTCCGTCAGTTCTTCTTCCAGGTTTATCGGCATTTCTATCTGTTGCAAATGTTCGATTATCATTTCAAATAATACGTCCGTCGTCAATGTCGGAGACACTATATCGTCTATTACGTTAAAATCCGTATTATACAGACAGCCGTAAGTTTGGTAAACCTTCCGATTATACAATGCGAAATATAACGTCACGAAGGTTTCATAGGTGAAGATCGATTTTTCCTTATACGTGCCCTTTATCGCGTACTTGAAAATTTCGTGATAATTCCCGTCTTTCACTAAATTCGCACGTACCGAAAATCCGTCCGGGTATTGCGGCAGTACGTCCCCTATATGGTTGATATTGTTTTTCGTCACCGGTTTTCGCATTATCAAAAGACACCAGATTCTTTGCAGCAGTATCTCCAAGCTCGTAAACGGGTGCGGCGGGTTGCTTCCCTTTTTATCGTAAGAGTATTGATTCCAATATTTCGCTTCCAGGTTCAACCCCTTTTTCAGAATAAACATACAATGGAAATGCGGGTGGTACATGGTATTGTTTCCTTCTTTCGTCGTTATTTCCAGCGACCGCACCGCTCCCGCATAGCCGTATTGCGAGAAATCTATTCCGCGGATTTTACTCCGACCGTCAAAAAGTCTAATCATATAACTGAATCTGTCAAACATCAACGTAAGCGTATTTCCCAAATGTCCTCCGTCCACGTTCGGCTGCGTGAATATGATATGGTAGATATCGTAATCTTTCTCATACTCCGCCAAAACGGGCGAATACAGTTGATAACGCCGCTCCGCATTGAACTGCTGACAGTTATAGCAAAATGCGTCCTTGCAACGATTTACTCCCAACACGTGCTTACATTCCGATTTCGTATAATAATCTACATTCCAATATTTACAGCAATTGATTAACCCGTCCGCTTTCCTCTGAAATTTTTCGTCTCCGTATTCTTCCGACATGCGGATATAGAATTGTCGGAGATACTCATTGAAGCCGCGCTTTTTATCCAGCTCCAAAAAGTAGTTTTTCTCTATCACACAGTCGCGTATGTTCATTTTTCTTCACCTCGGGACTAAGGTTTCCTTAAAAAACGACTTCGGGACTGCTTTTCGCTTTATTCGGTTTCAAGAAAAACGCTACGAGTTATTTCTATTATATCAAGGAAGGGAACTTTCGGAGCCGTCCCTTGCTCCGAAAGCCCTTCTTTTTACCCTACGTCGAGCACCTCCCTGATATCTCTTTTACCCGTCAGGCAAAATCTTCCGCACTGAACGGGCTCTCCGCTACTCGGTCCATATTGAGTAACGTCTCTCGCTTCGCCACCGGGTCATAGTCGATATTCAGCGCCACTATGTCGCCCATTACCAGCCCGTCTGCCATTCGGTTATTCACGTCAATGAAATACTGCGTCGCCTGCGCCGGGATCACTTCTCCCGTATCGCTGCGCTTTCGCGGCGGCATTACCACTTCCAACACGTGGTAGTCCTGATTCTTCTTGTTGCTGTGAATCCGTTTTTCGCCTACAAACATTACTTTAATCTTGTTGTCCATTTTCTTCTCCTTTGCCCTTGGACTCAGGGCCGCTTTATTTATCAAACGTCTTTCTTACGCCTGTCTTTCCCGGCGTTTTTTCGACGTCTAATATCGTATTTTTATCTTACTTTACGTTAAAATCCACGGGGATCAATCCCAGCCGGATTTCCTTCGCCCGCGCATTGATTTGACGGGACAGCCTCATGATTTCGTTACACTCCGGGAAAAATTCCGGGTGCGTCGTACATAGCTGTATCACCTCTCCGCGCAGCTGCTTCACACGGAAAGGTATATCGTCGTAATTTTTTACCGGCTCCGAACTGTCCGACGTCGGACACTTGCTTTCCCGGTCCGTCGTCGGCGCTATAAACTGAATTTTGGACGCTTTTTCCGCCTGCTCCCGACGCTCCCGCAACGCATAGTCTAATGCCGCTTGTAAATCTTCCTCTATGCTCGTATCTGTACTCACACGCCAGCGACCGCGTTTGTAATACTTCCGCAACAGACGCATTTTCCGGACGCTGATTCCCGCGTTCAGCTTCTTCCACGTCCCTTGCTCGAACGTCGTCATTTCCAACAGTTGACTGTATGTATAAATACAAAACTCCGACGGCAGTTGATTTACGCCCCCGCAAAACATTTCACACACTTTTATCAGGCCTATCGTTTCCGTGCGCGAAATCCCTAATTTGTCGCGTATAAAACGATAAAAGTCCGAATAGCCTTTCGCGGATTTTTCCGCGCAATATAAATATAATTCTTCGTCCCTGATTACTTTTAAGCGATAGCCCGTATCTACGAAATTACCGTAAACGGCGCGCGTGTTCGTTATGATTCCGCTGCATTCGTTCAATAACTTTCCGAACTTCTCACGGCCTGTTTCCGGATCTATGTTCGTGTAGATTTCTTCCCAATCGTGACGGTACATGTCCGAAGCAACCAGCTCTTTCAATTTCACGTCTAAAATTTTGACCGACATTTCTCTCTCCCTCCGTTTATTGTTTTCCCCTCCGCCCGGAGAGTGCCCGCAAGGTAACTCACGGACACTCCGACAGGAGAGAGGTCCTGCCCGGATTACGGATTTTCACCCGCTTCCCGGGATATTTCTTTTCGGTATTCCTCCGTGATTCGTCTCAGATTCTGCTTCTCTTCTCCTTCAAACTCTGCGAACGGCTCCTCCCCTTCCTCCGGCGTAAACAACTCATAAAATACCGCTATCGCTTGCCTCAGCTCCGGTTCCGTAAATTCCACCGTCCCGCATTTCGCTTTTCCGTGCTTTTTCGCTTCCGCGTACTTGATTGTCAGAAATTTATACAACCAAACCTCTAACGCTCCATCTTCCGAAAATCTGCACGTGATTTTCCGAGCTTTCCTCATATTGTCAAAAGCCACCGTTACAAAAGATATACAATCATACTCCGGGTCCTCACTATACAAGAAACAATCCGAAATACATTCCTTTAAGGCTTCTTCATTTACGCTTAAATCCTGCAAACAGTTCCTTTGTCTTATCTTTCTCAATCTCCGCTTTAACAGCCATTTCTTTAACGACATTCCCTCTCTCCCGTCCTCAGTTACTTATTTTTCTTATTTGCCCGCCATGTTTTCCAGCGTTCCGATTTACGTTTCTTATGCGCTTTCAGCTTCGCCGTATCAAACGGACTGCCTGTTTTCGCCTTATCTGACAAATACGCCCCGGCACTGTCGCTTCTTGCGTCCAGGTATCCCGCTCGGTACGCCTTCTGCTCCGACGTCAACGGCCGCACTTCTCCGTCCTTCGTTACTTTAAGCTCGCCGTTATTGTTGTAACGCACCTTCTCTTTCAGCTCTTTCGCGTACTTCGCTCCCTTCCCCGCCGGCGTAAGCAACGTTACGTCTCGGCCTTGGCGATTCTTTCCTCGCCATGCTACTTGTTTTGACATTTGTCTTTCTCCTTGAATTTTATTTACTCGCCGTTTTCACAGCGCGAGCAGCTTTTTTTAACCCTTACAGTTCCTCTGTTCGCTCCGTCAGGTACTCCTCTATCTGTTCTTTCGTTACCTGAATCGGATATTCATATTGCTCTGTTTTCAGATAATACCTCGGCGCGTCGTACGACGTCATTTTTTCTACGTCTTTACATACGTGCGTTTCCGACGCATATACTACCTCGCCCGTTTTTAAGTTATAATGATACACCCGTTCATACAACGGATAATAACCGCGGTTATATTGACTCTCCCATTCCGTATAGCTCGAAAGCCATTGTCTGCGTCCCGCTCGGTTTTTCAGATTGAATTTTTCCGTTTCACTCTCGCTTTCTTCTATCTGTCCGACGTCGGACACTTCGCTTTCTTCCGCCTTCGATTCGATTCCGACGTCGGATTCGCCGGCTGCCGCCGTTTCGGAAAACTTTTCCTTCCGCCCTGCCGCGTCAGCTTCTCCTGTCAACCCCGCAAATGTTATCTGACCCGGTATTATCTCCCCGGGCCCTTGCTTTCGGGACGGTTGTTGCTTTTCTTCCGCTCGGCGTTTCGCTTCTCTTAATGCCTCCTCCGGCGTCCACCAACCACAAGAGACTGTATTCAACAGTTTCTTTATCAGCCGCATTTCCGCTACTGTTTGTTTCGGGCTGAAACAGTGGCGGTCAAATTCCGATACCGAGCCCAACTCTACAAGCTGGCTCGTATTATAGCCCGCGTACTTCTTGTCGATAAAGTCTATGTTCTCGCCGTTCATTTTCACAAATTCCGCGATATTCAACAGATTCGATACTTTCGTCTTGCTGAATCCGAACGCATACCCGCAGAAATCCTCGAACCGGTCATAACTGAAACAAATATTCGATTCCGGGTCGAATACTTCTCGCCATAATAATGTGCCTTTCAATTCCTTCAATCGATACCCCAATATGCACATGTCCCTCACCGTTTCATGCGCATACTCCAATATCCTCTGACAGTCCCTTAAAAAGCCTTGCTTCTTTTCCTCCGGCATATAACACGAGTATTTGAAAAAATTGAAATTCTCACGGCTTTGAAAATCTAATAACTCCGACATTCCCTCTCTCCTGTCTTTTCTATTATTAAAAAATAAAATGGTCGTTATCTAATGTAATATCGGTAACTGTAATTACAAGAGATTCAGCGTCAAATTTTAAGTTTATAGAGGTCTCTCCCGAATGATAAACTTCTTCTTCATAGGTACAAGAATATTCAAGGGTAAACGTTGCATGCGTATCTTGATATTCGCCGGCCGCTAACGTAAACGCATTATTGAAATTATCCCGTACCTTCATTTGTGTGAATTTATCCCCGCTTGATTGCGCAAACGTAAGGAAAGGATTCATATCCATGATTTCAAAAATTGACGTCTCTGCATTAAATTCATATCTCGCTTGTTCATAATATTTTAACATACTCACATAGCTTGATTGCATTTTCGCCTCTACGGCGTCCTTAAATCCTTCCGTAAGCGCGAAATCTCCGCCCGATATGGTTAATTCGCTGTCCAAGGTTCCTGCGCCATATACAGGCTCCATTGATATCGTATATTCTGTTTGCCATTTTAATTCACTTGCGGAAAACGTTGCACTTAAACTTTCTACTCGTTTAACATAATCACAGGTCGCCGTTGCCGATATATCCGAATTGGCTCGTGAAGTCGCCGTTACTACAACAGGCTCGCCAAAGGCTTGTTTACATTCGACTGTCGCCGTAACCGCTCCGTCTGTCGTCGGTGTTATTGTTACGTAATCCGTTACTGTTTTTCCCGTCGCCCACGATGAAGAAGGATTTTTGAACGATACCGACCAATCCAATGCTTTATTTGTTGCGTTCGAGGGTGATACTGTCGCCGTTATCGTATAGGCTGTATCTGCCATAGGAGATATACCATTCGCCGCATAATCTTCTTTGGCTATCTTCGCACTCATCAGCTTTAAGCCGTTACCCGTGCTTTCTCCGATTACCGTTCCGCCCGTAGAATCCTCTCCTATCGGGTCCTCCACTTCCGGTACTTCCTCGTCCTTCCATTCACGAAAACCTTTCGTGAACCAACCCAGCATTCCGACTACAAG